>NZ_JBIAUG010000006.1:0-286580 GCF_042892575.1 Streptomyces sp. NPDC001744 | reverse complement strand
GGGGTAAAACACCCGGGGGGGGCGGTCGTTACCCGGGGCCCCGGGGGGGCGGGGGGGCCCCGCGCGAAACGGGGGCGCCCGGTTCCCCCCCCGCTGGGCCCCCCCGGGGCCTCCCGGTTTTCGTCCGTGCGCTCAGGTCCGCTGCCTGTTGCCCCGGAGCGAGGCCCACAGGGTGTCCCCCACGCCGACGACGGCGACGGCGCCGATCAGCTGGAGCAGGTGGCGGATCCAGTCGATGCCCTTGGTGTCGTTCACTCCGATCCAGGTCGCGACCGCGTTGCCGAGGACGCTGCCGAGCATGCCGAACACGACCGTCAGCCAGAGCGGGATCTGCTGTTTGCCCGGCAGGATCGCCTTCGCGATCAGACCGAGGACGAGTCCCACGATGATCGCCCACAACCAACTCATAGTCGCCTCCTTGTACGCACGTGGACCCAGTCTCGGCTCTTCGGCCACGCGCCGCATGTCGGACAGCGCCATACGCGCCCCGGTCTCGTCCGCGCCGGAGGGCGGGCGTACGGTGGAACGAGGACCGGACCGGGGTGGGTCCGGCGCGACCGGCGGGTGGTGAGCGGCGATGCCGAAGCGTGGCGAAACCGAGGTCTTCCGGATCACCGGGGCCCGGCAGGGGCTCGCCGACGACGTCCGGGGGCGGCAGCGGAGGTACGTCATCTCGATGACGGTCCGGACGCTCTCCGTGATCGCCGCCGCGGTCCTCTGGAACGTCGAGCGGCACGTGGCCTTCGTGGCGCTCGCCCTGGGCATCCTCCTGCCGTACGTCGCCGTGGTGATCGCCAACGCGGGACGCGAGACGGCGCCCTCCCTCCCGTCCACGTTCGTGCCGGCCCCGGTGCGGCCCGCGCTCGGCGCCGGCGGGGCGGCGGTGGACACGGACCCGGACCAGGCCCGCCCGTACGGCCGGAACTGATCACGGTCGACGGCCGGAAACCTCAAGAAAAGCTCAAATCAATCCTGAGGTTCCCGTGCACCCGACCCGGGGTGCCGTGACATACTTCCTACGCGCTCCGCATCCCCCGTCGGAGCGAGAGACCGATGCCGGGCAGCTCCCCCCGTGGCTGCCCGGCATCGCCTTTGCCGGACAATGACCGGGTGAGCGAAGAGAAGCCGATCTGTTCCGCCAAGGGCTGCCGCGCCGACGCCGTCTGGGTGCTCGCGTGGAACAACCCCAAGCTGCACGCGCCCGAGCGGCGCAAGACCTGGCTCGCGTGCGACGAGCACCGCGAGCACCTCTCCGGGTTCCTGGGCGTACGGGGCTTCCTGAAGGACGTCGTCCCGCTGGCCGACTGGGAGTCCGCGGGCCCGCCGGGCGGGTCCTGAGCCCTGTCCGGCGGTCCGGAGCCACCCCCGGGCCGGGGGCGGACGGGTCCGGGCCGGGGGCGGACGGGTCCGGGCCGGGGGTAAACGAGTTCGGGCGCCTCAGCCGCCGATCGCCGACATCGGGCGGTCGGGCTGGAGGAAGTCCGGGGCGTCGAGGCCGGAGCCGGCCTTCTTGCCCCACATGGCCCTCTTCCAGATCTCCGCGATCTCGGCGTCCTCCGCGCCCGAGCGGAGCGCGGCCCGCAGGTCGGTCTCCTCGGTGGCGAAGAGGCAGGTGCGGACCTGTCCGTCGGCGGTGAGCCGGGTCCGGTCGCAGGCGCGGCAGAACGGACGGGTGACGGAGGCGATGACGCCGACCGTGTGCGGCCCGCCGTCGACGGTCCAGCGCTCGGCGGGGGCCGAGCCGCGCTCGTCGGCGCCTTCCTGGGCGAGGGTGAAGCGGGTGCGCAGGGACTCCAGGATGTCCCCGGCGGTGATCATGCCGTCGCGCTTCCAGCCGTGCTGGGCGTCGAGCGGCATCTGCTCGATGAAGCGGAGCTCGTACCCCTCCCCGATCGCCCAGGCGAGGAGGTCGGGCGCCTCGTCGTCGTTCAGTCCGGGCATCAGGACGGCGTTGACCTTGACCGGGACGAGGCCGGCGTCGCGGGCGGCGGCCATGCCGTCGAGGACGTCCCGGTGCCGGTCGCGGCGGGTGAGGGTCTTGAAGACGTCGGGGCGCAGGGTGTCGAGGGAGACGTTGACCCGGTCGAGGCCGGCGGCCTTCAGCGCGGCGGCGGTGCGCTTGAGCCCGATGCCGTTGGTGGTGAGGGACGTCCGGGGGCGGGGCTCCAGGGCCGCGCAGCGCTCGACGATCCCGGTGAGGCCGGGGCGGAGCAGCGGTTCGCCGCCAGTGAAGCGGACCTCGGTGACGCCGAGGCCGGTGACGGCGACGCGGACGAGCCGGACGATCTCGTCGTCCGTGAGGAGGTCCGGCTTGGCGAGCCACTGGAGGCCCTCTTCCGGCATGCAGTAGGTGCAGCGCAGGTTGCACCGGTCCGTGAGCGAGACGCGCAGGTCGGTGGCGACCCGGCCGAAGGTGTCGATGAGCACGCTGGGCCCCCTCCCCGTCTGTGGATCGGTTGGTTTCGATCGCCTCTTCCGAGCCTACGCGAGCGGCCCGGTGTCGGGCAGGACCGTTTGTCACGAGGACCGGCGGGGCCGCGTCGTAGAACTCTACGACGCGGCCCTCCGTACGGGGCGGACCGTATACGGTTCAGTGCGCTCCGACGCCGGTGAGGGACTTGACCTCCAGCTCCGCGTACTTGCCCTTGTCCGGTTCCTCCTTGGAGAGGACCGAGCCGAGCCAGCCGAGCAGGAAGCCGAGCGGGATGGAGACGAGGCCGGGGTTCTCCAGCGGGAACCAGTAGAAGTCGACGCCCTTGAACATCGAGGTCGGCTTGCCGGAGACGACGGGCGAGAACAGGACCAGGACGACGGCGGAGACCAGACCGCCGTAGATGGACCAGAGGGCCCCCCGGGTGGTGAACCGCTTCCAGAAGAGCGAGTAGAGGATCGTCGGCAGGTTGGCGGAGGCGGCGACCGCGAAGGCGAGGGCGACCAGTCCGGCGACGTTGAGGTCGCGGGCGAGGGCGCCGAGCGCGATGGAGACGACGCCGATGAGGACCGTCGCCCAGCGGGCGGCCCGCATCTCCTCCTTCTCCGTGGCCTTTCCGCGCCGGATGACGTTGGCGTAGATGTCGTGGGCGAAGGACGACGAGGAGGCCAGGGTCAGTCCGGCGACGACGGCGAGGATGGTCGCGAAGGCGACGGCCGAGATCACGGCGAGGAGGATCGCGCCTCCGGTGGAACCGGCTCCGCCGCCGACCTCCAGGGCCGCGAGCGGGGCGGCCGTGTTGCCCGCCTTGTTGGAGGCGACGATGTCGCTGTTCTTGAGCAGGGCGGCGGCGCCGAAGCCCAGGACGATCGTCATCAGGTAGAAGGCGCCGATGATGCCGATGGCCCAGTTGACCGACTTGCGGGCGGCCTGGGCGGTCGGGACGGTGTAGAAGCGGATCAGGATGTGGGGCAGGCCGGCGGTGCCGAGGACGAGCGCGATGCCGAGCGAGAGGAAGTCGAGCTTCGAGGTCGCGCTGGCGCCGTACTTGAGTCCGGGCTCCAGGAACGCCTGGCCCTTGCCGCTGTTGGTGGCGGCCGCGCCGAGCAGCTCCGACAGGTTGAAGTGGAACTTCAGCAGGATGAGGAAGGTGATCAGGAGCGTGCCCGCGATGAGCAGGACGGCCTTGACCATCTGCACCCAGGTGGTGCCCTTCATGCCGCCGATGGTGACGTACACGATCATCAGGACGCCGACGAGGGCGACGATCGCGATCTTGCCGCCGTCGCTGGTGATGCCGAGCAGCAGCGAGACGAGGACGCCCGCCCCGGCCATCTGCGCGAGCAGGTAGAAGATCGAGACGACGATGGTGGAGGTGCCGGCGGCGGTGCGGACCGGGCGCTGGCGCATCCGGTAGGCGAGGACGTCGCCCATGGTGAACCGGCCGGAGTTGCGCAGCGGTTCGGCGACCAGGAGCAGGGCGACGAGCCAGGCGACGAGGAAGCCGATCGAGTAGAGGAAGCCGTCGTAGCCGAAGAGGGCGATGGCCCCGGCGATGCCGAGGAAGGACGCGGCGGACATGTAGTCGCCGGAGATCGCCAGGCCGTTCTGGAAGCCGGTGAACTGGCGTCCGCCGGCGTAGAAGTCGGCGGCGCTGCGGGTCTGCCGGCCGGCCCACACGGTGATGACGAGGGTCGCGATCACGAAGGCGCCGAACAGGGCGATGATCAGGGGCCGGTGTTCGCTGGTGGCGTTGCCCGCCGCGAACAGGACGGGGGTGCTCATGCGTCGCCCTCCATACGGGACTTGATGGCCTCGGCCCGGGGGTCGAGCTTGTTCGCCGCGTGCCGCGAGTAGAACCAGGCGATGAGGAACGTGGTGAGGAACTGGCCGAGGCCCAGGACGAGCGCCACGTTGACGTTGCCGAAGAGCCTGGTCCCCATGAAGCCGCCCGCGTAGTTGGAGAGCAGCACGTACAGCAGGTACCAGGCGATGAAGGCGAGGGTGAGGGGGAAGGCGAACGACCGGTGGGCGCGGCGCAGTTCGCCGAACTCCGCGCCCTCCTGCACCTGGATGAACTGTTCCGTGGTGGGTGACGCGGGACCCTGCTCGGTCTCCGTGCCGTGGGGGGCGGGCGGCGGTGCTTCGGTAGCCACGGACTCTCCTCGTGACGCGGGACGGACGGCTTGCTCGGAGGGGGCTTCACCGGCGTGCGGGAGCCGGGGCTCCGGGGAGCCCTCCCCTGCACAACGGCACGGAGGGGGAAGCGAAGCGGTTCACTCCGAGGATTTTCTCGGGCAGATCTTCATGAAGTCTTCTCAACTCATTGATGAGGAAGGAAGACGGCGATAGCTTCACTCGTCATGCACCTGATCGCGCGTAAACCCGCGCGCGACCAGTACATACGGATGATGTGGAGAACCCATGGCTCATCTGGGATCGAGGCGCGGCCGAGCTCTCGCTCTGCCCGTCGGCCTCGCGCTCACGGCCTCGCTCGGCTTCCTTCCCTCCGGCGCCGCCACCGCCGCGGAACTGAGCGACGCCCCGGCGGCCGCCACGGTGGCGTCGAACGGGCCGACCCTGTCGTACGTCGTGAACGTCGACGGGGGCCGCTCGGCCGCCAGGTCGGTGAAGAAGGCGATAGCCGCCGCGGGCGGCACGATCGTCGTCTCGTACGACCAGATAGGCGTGGTGGTCGTCCACTCGCAGAACCCCGAGTTCGCGAAGACGATCCGCACGGCGCGCGGCGTGGTGTCGGCCGGCGCGACCCGTACCGCTCCGCTGTCCGTGCAGACCGACGACTCCGTCGACGAGGGCTCGCAGACGCTGACCCAGGCCGAGGCCAAGGCCGCCGCGGCCCGTGCCACGGACGAGCAGGACGCCCTCGAGCCCCTGCAGTGGGACCTCCCGGCCATCAAGGCCGACAAGGCGCACCAGCGGACGCTCGGCAGCAAGCGCGTGACCGTCGGCGTCATCGACACGGGCGTGGACGACACCCACCCGGACCTGGCGCCGAACTTCAACGCCGCGAAGTCCGCCAACTGCGTGTCCGGCAAGCCGGACACCACCGCCGGCTCGTGGCGTCCGAACCCGGGCGAGAGCGACCACGGCACGCACGTCGCCGGCACGATCGCCGCCGCCAAGAACGGCATCGGCGTCACCGGTGTCGCGCCGGGCGTGAAGCTCGCCGGCATCAAGGTGTCCACCCCGGACGGCTTCTTCTACACGGAGGCCGTGGTCTGCGGCTTCGTGTGGGCGGCCGAGCACGGCATCGACATCACGAACAACAGCTACTACACCGACCCGTGGATGTTCGCGTGCAAGGACGACGCGGACCAGAAGGCCCTCATCGAGGCCGTCACCCGCGCCACCCGCTACGCGGAGCGCAGGGGCACGGTCAACGTCGCGGCGGCCGGCAACTCCAAGTTCGACCTGGCGGCCGACTCGATCCTCGACAACAGCAGCCCGAACGACTCCACGCCGGGCGACCGGGTCATCGACCCGAAGAAGTGCTTCGACTACCCGGCGATGCTGCCGGGCGTCGTCACGGTCTCCGCGACCGGCGCCAAGGACCTGAAGGCGTCCTACTCCAACTACGGCCTCGGCGTGATCGACGTCGCCGCCCCCGGCGGCGACCGCACCGAGTACCAGACCCCGGACGCCCCGGCGGTCAACGGCCGCATCCTGTCGACCACGGTCAACGGCGGCTACAACTACAAGGCGGGCACGTCGATGGCCTCGCCGCACGCGGCGGGCGTCCTGGCGCTCATCAAGTCGAGGCACCCGCACGCGAGCCCGGCGGCGCTCAAGGCGCTGCTGTACGCGCAGGCCGACAAGCGCGCGTGCACCGACCCGTACGACATCGAGGGCGACGGGAAGATCGACGCCGTCTGCGAGGGCGGCAAGAACAAGAACGGCTTCTACGGGGCCGGTCTGATCGACGCGCTCGACGCCGTCCGCTGGTAACGACGGCCATCGGGCCCCGGTGTGGTACGCCACACCGGGGCCCTTTCGCGTGGCACCGGCTGCCATAGTGCGGGCATGGACACCACGGCGCACACGGCGCGCACCGGTACGGAGCTGTTGTGGTCGGCGCTCGGCGGTGACCCCGCCCCGGTCGACCGGGTCTCGTTCACGGGGCCCCCGGGTCTGCTGCCGGCCCGGCTGCCGGTGATGGACCTGGCGCGGGCCTCGGTCGCGGTGGCCGGGCTCGCGGCGGTCGAGCGGGCGGGGCTGCCCGGACCGGTCCGGGTGGACGACGGAGCCGTGGCCACGGCCTTCGTGAGCGAGCGTCACCTGCGGATCGACGGGCGGGCGCCGGTGAACTTCGCGCCCCTCTCGCGGTTCTGGCGGGCGGCCGACGGCTGGGTCCGCACCCACGCCAACTACCCGCACCACCGGGCGGCGCTGCTCGCCGCCCTCGGCGTGCCGTCCGGGACGGTCGAGGACGTGGCGGCGGCGATCGGCGGGCAAAGGGCCGACGAGGTCGAGACGGCGGTGTACGGGGCCGGGGGCCTGGCCGTCGCCGTGCGCACGCCCGGGGAGTGGGCGGCGCACCCGCAGGGCCGGGAGGTGGCGGCGCGGCCGCTGCTGACCCGGGAGCGCCTCGACGAGGCGCCGCCCCGGCGCCGTTCGGGGCCGCTCCGGGTCCTGGACCTGACCCGGGTGCTCGCCGGGCCGGTCGCGACCCGGACGCTTGCGCTGCTCGGCGCGGACGTGCTGCGGATCGATCCGCCGGGCCGTCCGGAGCTGCCCGACCAGCACGCGGACGCGAACGCCGGCAAGCGGACGGCCGCCCTCGACCTGGACCGCCCCGCGGACCGGCGCACCTTCGACGCGCTCCTCGACGCGGCCGACGTGCTGGTGACCGGCTACCGGCCGGGCGCCCTCGACCGCTTCGGCCTCCACCGCCCGGGGCTCGTCACGGCCCGGGTCTCGGCCTGGGGCGAGGAGGGGCCGTGGGGCGGGCGGCGCGGCTTCGACTCCCTGGTGCAGGCGGCGACCGGGATCGCCGTCGTGGAGGGCTCGGCGGAGGAGCCGGGCGCGCTGCCCGCGCAGGCGCTCGACCACGGCACCGGTTACCTCCTGGCGGCGGCGGTCCTGCGGACGCTGACCGAGCAGGACCGGGACGGCGGCACCCGGCTGGTCCGGGTCGCCCTCGCGCGGACGGGCCACTGGCTGACGCACGCGCTGCCCGCGTACGACCCCGAGCGGTACCTCGCCGAGTCGGAGGGCCCGCTCGGGCGGCTGCGGCACGCGCTGTCGCCCGTCGCGTACGAGGGCGGCCCGGCGGGCTGGTCGCGTCCGCCGGGGCTGCCGGGGGCGGACGCGCCGGTGTGGCGGTAGGAGGTCTCCCGGGAGGGGCGCCGTCCGTCCGGAGGCCGGGCGCGCGGCCGACCGGGGGGACGGGTGGGGGGACGGCCGACCGGGGGGACGGGCGGGGCCCCGGGGCCCCTACCTTCCGCTCCGGGACGCGCGGAGGACTCCCGTGGTCAGGAGGCACTGGGCGGCGATGTAGGTCAGCATGATCCAGAAGTCGGGCGCCGGCGGCTGCGGCCACGCGGCGACGCCGGTGGCGATGAGGGTGTCGGACAGCAGGAAGAGGGCGCCGCCGAGGCCGGCGAGGGGCCCGAGGGCGCTCGCGCGCCAGGCCGTGGCCGTGAGCAGCAGCGCGTACCCGGCGACCGGGATCCGAAGCCCGGCCGGGAGGTCGGGCCAGAGGAGCGCGACGGTGCCGCCGAAGGCGGCCGCGTACAGGGTGCCGAGCGCCGGGGACGTGCGCCGGCGGCCGAAGAGGGCCAGGTAGCAGACGTGCCCGGCGGCGAAGGAGCCCATGCCGGCGAGGAAGGCCCAGTCGGCGCCGAAGAGCAGGAACACGTCGCCGCCCCAGCCGAACAGGAGTGCGGCGAGCAGGAGCTTCGGGGCGCCCCGGGTGGCGGCGTACGCGGCGAGCAGGGGCATCAGGAGCGGCTTGGCGATCTGGTGGCCGGGCCCGGCACCGGCGAGCAGGGAGACCAGGTCGACGGCGGCCGCGAGCCCGAGGGCGGCGAGCAGCGCGCGGGAGAGGGGGGTCGCGCGCGCGTCGGGCGGCGCGGTCCGCGGCGCGGCGGGGGCGTTCACGCGGCGGGCCCGGCGGGGGCGGGGCCGGCGGCGGGACCCGCCGCGACCGGGTCGGCGGCGGCCGGGCCGGACGCGGACGCCGGGGGCGTCCCGGGCTGCCAGCCGGGGCCCCGGAAGAGCCTCCCGGCCCGCTCGCGCCAGTCGCTCGCGGCCCGCAGGTCGCGGGCGATCGCCGCGTACTCGTGGGTGGCGACCCGGAGCGGGTTGTAGGTCTCGATGTTCTTGGTGAGGCCGTAGACGGGCCGTTCGGTCTCGCCGACCCAGGAGCCGAACATCCGGTCCCAGACGATCAGGATGCCGCCGAAGTTCCGGTCCAGGTAGCCGCCCTGGGAGGCGTGGTGGACGCGGTGGTGGGAGGGGGTGTTGAGGACGTACTCGAAGGGCCGGGGCAGCGTGCCGACGCGTTCGGTGTGGATCCAGAACTGGTAGACGAGGTTGACCGAGTAGCAGAAGGCGACGGCCGCCGGGTGCACGCCGAGGGCGATCATCGGCAGGTAGAACGGCCAGGAGGTCACGCTGGTCCACGGCTGGCGCAGGGCGGTGGTGAGGTTGAACCTGCGGCTGCTGTGGTGGACGACGTGGCAGGCCCAGAGAACGCGGACGACGTGGTGCCCGCGGTGCTGCCAGTAGTAGAGGAAGTCCTGCGCGAGCAGCATGAGCGGGATCGTCCACCAGAGGACGGGGACGCGGAGCGGGGTCAGCTCGTAGACGGCGGTGTAGATCGCGACCACGGGGATCTTCCACAGGGCGTCGAAGGCCAGGCTCCCCAGGCCCATGCCGATGCTGGTGGCGGCGTCCTTGGCCTCGTACCCGGCGGCCTCCTCGTCGGGGTGGAGGCGGTGGCTGATCATCTCCACGACGGTGAGCAGGACGAACGCCGGTATGGACCAGAGCACGACATCGGGCAGGTTCGGCATGCCGTCGACGGTAGAGGCGGGGGCCGGGGCGCGGCTAGACGTTGTTACCAACAAGTATGCGAGACGGGTTGTCAGCGGGCTTTGGCACCTTCCGACAAGGGGAATCCGGGCCGCCGCCCTCCGGGGGAAGGGGGTCCGCGGGGCACCGGGGAGAGAAGTGTCGGTCCCGGCCCGTATCCTCAATGACCATGCCCGACGACCTCACGACAGCAGCAGCGTGGCCGGCCGCCTACCCACAGGGGTACGCGGTCGTCGACGTGGAGACCACCGGCCTCGCCCGCGACGACCGGATAGTGTCGGCTGCCGTCTACCGGCTGGACGCCCGGGGGAACGTCGAGGACCACTGGTACACCCTCGTCAACCCCGAGCGCGACCCCGGTCCGGTGTGGATCCACGGGCTGACCAGCGACGCCCTGGAGGGCGCGCCGCTCTTCGCGGAGGTCGCGGCCGAGTTCGCGGCCCGGCTCGACGGGCGGGTCCTGGTCGCGCACAACGCGATCTTCGACTGGCAGATGATCGCCCGGGAGTACGCGCGGGCCCGGTCCACCGCCCCCGTGCGGCAGCGCCTGTGCACGATCGCCCTCGCCAAGGAGCTGTCGCTGCCGCTGCCCAACCACAAGCTGGAGTCGCTCGCCGCGCACTTCGGCGTCGTGCAGCAGCGCGCGCACCACGCCCTCGACGACGCCCGGGTGCTCGCCGAGGCGTTCCGGCCGAGCCTCCACGCGGCGGCCGAGCGGGGCGTACGGCTGCCGCTCCTGGAGTGCCGTCCGCTGACGGAGTGGAACGCCTCCCCGGCGGCCCCGTCCCCGTACCCCTCCTCCCGGGCGAACGGCTGGCGCCCCTCTCGGAAGCGGCCGGCCTGCCCGTACCCCAACCCCGGCCGGTACGAGGCGGACAAGCCGCTCAAGCAGGGCATGCGGGTGGCGTTCTCCGGGGACACCTCCATCGACCGCGAACTCCTGGAGGACCGCACCGTCGAGGCGGGCCTCCACGTGTCCGGCAGCGTCTCCCGGCTGACGAGCCTGCTGGTCACCAACGATCCGGACTCCGCCACCTCCAAGACCCTCAAGGCCAGGTCCTTCGGCACGCCCGTCGTGGACGAGGCCGCCTACACCCAGCTCCTGCGCGACGTGGCCCCGGCAGACGGGTGACGTGCGCGGCCCGGCGGGCGCGCCGGACCGCGTCCGCCCGCCGGGGACCGCACCCTGTGGCGCATGGCACGTTGTGAGGTCTGCGGAAACGATTACGGCATGTCCTTCGAGGTCCACGCCCAGGGCGCGGTCCACGTCTTCGACTGCTTCGCCTGCGCCATCCACCGCATGGCGCCCATCTGCGAGCACTGCCGCGTCCAGATCATCGGACAGGGCGTCGAGGTCGAGGGCAGTTGGTACTGCGGCGGCCACTGCGCCCGCGCGGAGGGGAAGGCGGGCATCGTCGACAAGGTCTGAGGAAACGTTTCCGGAAACGGCCTCCCGACGGGGCCGAACCCCCGCGCGTGCACCCCGTGGGCGGAGTTGTACCGTTCATGGGGTGTACCGCTTCCTGTTGTCCCGGCAGTGGGTGATCCTCACCCTCGTGGCTCTCGTCCTCGTCCCGACGATGATCGAGCTGGGCTTCTGGCAGTTCCACCGGCACGAACGCCGGACCGCCCAGAACGCCCTGATCGCGGACAGCATCGCGGCGAAGCCCGTCCCGGTCGAGGAGCTCACCGCCCCCGGACACACCGTCCCGCGCGCCGACTACTGGCGTCCGGTCACCGCCACCGGCACCTTCGACACCGCCCACGAGGTGGTCGTCCGCCGTCGCACCTCCGCCGACGACCGGGTGGGCGTGCACGTCCTGACCCCGCTGGTCCTGCGGGACGGCCGGGTCCTCCTGGTCAACCGCGGCTGGGTGCCGGCCGCCGCCGACCAGCGCTCCTACCCCCCGGTGCCGCCGCCCCCCCGGGGCGAGGTCACGGTCACCGGCCGCCTCAAGGCGGACGAGACCACCGGTGCCAGCGGCATCAAGGACCTGAAGGGCCTGCCCGAGCGGCAGGTCATGCTGATCAACAGCCGGCAGCAGGCCGAGCTGACCGGCCGCGAGGTCCTGGGCGGCTACGTCGAGCAGATCGCGCCCGCCCCGGCCGGCGGCACCATCGAACCCGTCCCCGCGCCCGACCACGACTCGATCGGCGCCCACATGGCGTACGCCGTGCAGTGGTGGCTCTTCGCGGCCGGGGTGCCCGTCGGCTGGGTGATCCTGGTCCGCCGGGAGAAGCGCGACCGCGAGCAGGCGGCCGCCCCGGGCGCCGCCGGGCCGCCGGAGCCCTCGGGAGCCCCGGACCCCTCCGGGCCGCCGGAGCCCTCCGGAGCGCCCGCGCCGGACACCGCCGGATCCCGTCCCGTCGCGTCCCGCTGACCGGGGCGGCGCGCCGCCCCGCCGTCCGCCCGCCGCCCGGCCCGTCCGCCGGGCGGCGCCGCCGTCGCCGCGGCCGATCGCCGTCGCCCCGCTGATTGACCGCCGTCGCATTCGGGAAAAGCCCGAGCGTGACGCAACGCATCGACGACTACGCCCTCATCGGGGACCTCCAGACCGCCGCCCTCGTCGGCCGCGACGGATCGATCGACTGGCTGTGTCTGCCGCGGTTCGATTCGGGCGCCTGCTTCGCCGCCGTCCTCGGCGACGAGGAGAACGGGCACTGGCGGATCGCCCCCAAGGGCGCCACCACCTGCGCCTCCCGCCGGTACGCCGGGGACACCCTCGTCCTGGAGACCTTCTGGAAGACCCGCACCGGCACCGTCAAGGTCCTCGACTTCATGCCGCAGCGGGACGCGTACCCCGACGTGATGCGGATCGTGGAGGGCGTCAGCGGCCGCGTCGAGATGGGCTCCGTCCTGCGGCTCCGCTTCGACTACGGCTCGGTCGTGCCCTGGATGCGCCGGTCCGACGGGCACCGGGTGGCGGTCGCGGGACCGGACGCGGTCTGGCTGCGCAGCGAGCCGCACGTGAAGACCTGGGGCCAGCAGTTCTCCACCTGCTCCGCCTTCACCGTCGCCGCCGGGGAGAAGGTGGCCTTCGTCCTGACCTGGCACCCCTCGCACCAGCCGCGCCCCGACCTGGTCGACCCCTTCGAGGCCCTGGAGCAGTCGCTCGCGGACTGGCGGGAGTGGTCGGCGCGCTGCACCTACCGGGGCCCCCACCGGGAGGCGGTGCTGCGCTCCCTGATCACCCTCAAGGCGCTCACGTACGCCCCCACCGGCGGGATCGTCGCCGCCCCCACCACCTCCCTGCCGGAGGAGGTCGGCGGCGTGCGGAACTGGGACTACCGCTCCTGCTGGCTGCGCGACTCCTCCCTCACCCTCGGCGCGCTGCTCGCCGCGGGCTACGTGGAGGAGGCGGCCGCCTGGCGGGACTGGCTGCTGCGCTCGGTCGCGGGCGACCCGGCCGACCTCCAGATCATGTACGGCCCGGCCGGGGAGAGACGGCTGCCCGAGACGACCCTGCCGTGGCTGCGGGGGTACGCCGGCTCGGCGCCGGTACGGACCGGGAACGCGGCCGTGGACCAGTTCCAGCTCGACGTGTACGGCGAGGTCATGGACTCGCTCAACCGCGCGCGGGAGGCCGGCATCCCGGCGGAGCGGCACGCCTGGAACCTCCAGCTGAGCCTGCTGGGGTTCCTGGAGTCGACCTGGCGGGAGCCCGACGAGGGGCTGTGGGAGGTGCGCGGGCCGCGCCGCCACTTCACCCACTCCAAGGTGATGGCCTGGGTGGCCGCCGACCGGGCCGTGCGCACCCTGGAGGCCGATCCCTCGCTGCCGGGGGACGCGGCGCGGTGGCGGGCCATGCGGGACGACATCCACGCCCAGGTGTGCGACAGGGCGTACGACCCGGTGCGGAACACCTTCACCCAGTCGTACGGTTCGCGGGAGCTGGACGCCGCCACCCTGCTCATCCCCCAGGTCGGCTTCCTGCCGCCGGAGGACCCCCGGGTGGTGGGCACGGTGGACGCGATCAGGGCGGAGCTGACGCACGACGGCTACGTGCGCCGGTACAGCGCCGACTCGACGTCGGTGGACGGCCTGCCGGGGCAGGAGGGCACCTTCCTGGTCTGCTCGTTCTGGCTGGCGGACGCGCTGCGGCTGACCGGGCGGGCCGGGGAGGCGCGCGAGCTGTTCGACCGGCTCGTCCGGCTCCGCAACGACGTGGGCCTCCTCGCGGAGGAGTACGACCCGGCGACCGGCCGCCAGCTCGGCAACTTCCCGCAGGCGTTCAGCCACATCGGCCTGGTGGGCACGGCGTTCGCGCTGGCCGGGGAGGACGGGGACCCGGCAGGATAGGGCCATGGATCTGGGACTGAAGGACCGTGTGTACGTGGTGACCGGCGCGACGCGGGGGCTCGGCCGGGCCTCGGCGGAGGCGTTGCTCGCCGAGGGCGCCAAGGTGCTGGTCACCGGGCGCGAGGAGAAGACGGTCGCCGAGGCGGTGGACGCGCTGGGTCCGGACGCGGCCGGGATCGCCGCCGACAACGCCGACCCGGGGACCCCGGCCCGGCTGATCGCGGAGGCCAGGTCCCGGTTCGGCGGCTTCGACGGCATCCTGATCAGCGTCGGCGGCCCGGCGCCCGGCTTCGCGGCGGACAACACCGACGAGCAGTGGACCGCCGCCTTCGACACCGTCTTCCTGGGGGCGGTCCGGCTGGCCCGCGCGGCGGCCGGGACGCTGGGCGAGGGCGGGGTGATCGGCTTCGTCCTGTCCGGGTCGGTGCACGAGCCGATCCCCGGTCTGGCCCTCTCCAACGGGCTGCGTCCGGGGCTCGCGGGGTTCGCCAAGTCCCTCGCCAACGACCTGGGGCCGCGCGGGGTCCGGGTCGTCGGGCTGCTGCCGGGCCGGATCGACACGGACCGGGTGCGCTCGCTCGACGCGCTCTCCGGGGACGCGGACGCGGCCCGCGCGGCGAACGAGGCCGCGGTGCCGTTGCGCCGGTACGGCACGCCGGAGGAGTTCGGGCGGACGGCGGCGTTCCTGCTGTCGCCGGCCGCCTCGTACCTGACGGGCCTGATGCTGCCGGTGGACGGCGGGGCCCGCGGCGGCTTCTGAACCGGTCGGCCCGCCGTTCCGTCCTCAGGCGACCCGGCGGGCCCGGTGCTTCACCGCGCGCAGGCGCGCCTCGGTGGGCAGGGACGACAGGCCCGTCGCGGTGCGGGCGTGGGCGAGGGTCCGGGAGCTGAGGGTGGTGAGCACGTCGCCCGGCGAGGCGTGCGGTTCGAGCCGCAGCCGTACCCGGGCGCGGGGGGCGTCCCGGCGGCCGGTGAGGGAGAACCGGGCGCGGGCCACGCCGTCCTGGTCGGCGGTGTCCGCCTCCAGGACGTCCTCCAGGGCCCGGCCGCGCAGGTTCGCCTCCTCGCCGTCGCCGCTGTCGACGACGACCTCGGAGAGCCTGGCCCGGCGGAACTGGGCGATCAGCCACCAGAGGGCGAGCAGGACGATCACGCCGAGGACGGCGATGACCACCGGCCACCACCAGCCCTCGTCCCGCCAGCGCTGCCGGTCGGCGGTGGTGAGCAGGACGTCGGAGGGGCCCGACCAGGGCCACCAGGACGGTACGGAGAGGCCGGCGGCGGCCGCGAGGACGGAACCGCCGAGGAGGACGAGGATCAGCCCGGCGAGGCCGAGCAGGACGCGGTTGACCCGGCGGAGGACGACGGTCACCTGGCGGTCCTTTCCTGGAGTGTCGGCGTCATGTCCCGGGAGGTCATCGGCTCATCCCTTCTCGGGCGGCCGGGTCACCCGTACCTTCGGCGCGGGCGGGCGGGCGAGGCCGAGGTCGCGGATGCCCGCGCCGACCGCCCGCTCCAGGTCGGTGCGGACCTCGTCGAGGTCCCGGAAGTGCGAGACCGCCCGGACGGTGGCCCGGGAGCGGCGGACGCGCACCCGGGCGGAGCGGACGCCGGAGACCTCCATGGCGCGGTCCCGCAGGGCGAGGGCGGCGGCGTCGCGGTCGAGTCCGGCCCGTACGTCGGTGTGCTCGCGGCGCATCGGGAGGACGGACCGCAGCCCGGGGGTGAGGGCCAGGAGCAGCAGCCAGAGGCCGAGGAGCGCGGCGACGGACGCGCCCGCGAGGACCCACCCCGAGTCGAGCGGCCGGGTCGCGAGGCCGTCGGCCGTCTCCTTGCGCCAGGCCATGGCGGAGTGGTCGGCCCGTACGGCCGCCACGTCGTAGAGGAGGAGTCCCGCCCCGCCGAGGACGACGGCCGCGAGCAGGGCCGCCGGAACGCGCCGCACCGACCAGAAGCGGCGGGCGCGGGCCACGGGGGCGGTGTCGGGCTCTTCCTCCCGGGCGGGGGAGGCGGCCCGTTCCTGGGTGGTGGTCATGAGAGGCGGCCCCTCGGTGAGTCGTCGCGGGTGAGCGCGGAGTGGAGGCGTTCCACGCGGACGGCCACCTCGTGGACCTCCATGCCCACGAGGTGTTCCACCCGGCTGCGGACCCGGCCCCGGACGGCGCCGCACCGGCGGCCGATGTCGGAGGGGTAGTCGAGTTCGAGGTCGATCGCGATCCGGGCGGCGTTCCGGTGGACGTCGACCGAGGCGTGGGGCTTCGAGCCGCCCTCCGGGACGCCGCCCAGCGCCTCCCGGGCCGCCCGTGCCGCGATCTTCGCGACGACCCGGTCGGCGATGTCGGTCGCTCCCCGGTCACGGACCGGGTCCCGTGCCGCGTCCGCCGCCGGGGCCGCTGCCAGCTCCGTCGCCACCTCGCGTCACCGCCGCCGGTCGCCGCGTTCGCGTGCCCGGAACAGGTCGCCGGGTTCGAGGTCTCCGTCGAGGAAACGACCGGCCACGAAGCCGATCGCCCCGAGGGCCGCGATCAGCAGAAACGCTCCGAAGCCGCCGAAGTACCCGGCGAAGCCGAGAGCCATGCCGGCCAACAGGCCGGCCACCGTCATGCTCATGTACGAGTCCCTTTCCTGGCCCTGATCACCGGGGTCCGGCGGCCGCCCGGGGCGGCCGCCGGAGGTTGTCACTGGAGACGGCGCTGGTCCTCGTCGTCCCCGTCGTCGTCATCGTCGTCGTCGGGCAGTTTCACGTCGCTGACGGCGATGTTGACCTCCACGACCTCCAGGCCGGTCATCCGTTCCACGGCGTTGATGACGTTCTCACGGACACCGCCCGCGACGTCGGAGATGGCGTAGCCGTACTCGATCACGATCTCCAGGTCGAGCGCGGTCTGCACCTCGCCGACCTCGGCCTTCACCCCGCGGGTGACGTTCGACTTGCTGCTGCCGCCGGGGACCTTGTCGCGCACGGCGCCGAAGGTGCGGGAGAAGCCGCTGCCCATGTCGTGGACGCCGTCGACGTCGCGCGCCGCGAGCCCGGCGATCTTCTCCACCACGCCGTCGGCGATGGTCGTCTTGCCCCGGGTGGCGGCGGAGCCACTGCGCTTCACCAAGGGAGAGCGGCGCGTCTCGTCGGACGAGGAGCCGCCGGAGTGAGTGGTGTCCGTCATTAGTTTCGCCCCTTCTGGGTTATTTCGGGGTTCTTCGATCACGTTAAGGGCGGTTTCCCCGTTTTGCTCACCGAATGCGGCAATCTGAGGGAATGACGACGGCTGAGAGTTGGACGGCGGTGGTCCGGGACCGTCTCGCACCGGGCAGGCTGCTTCCGCTGGGAACGGCGGAGGACGGCGCCTGGATCACGGAACGCGCGGTACGGCGGGTCCTCGACCGGGCCGCCGCGACGGTACGGGGGGTGGTGCCCGGCACGCTCCGGGTCGGGCCCGACCCCGACGGGGAACAGGGGCCGGAGCCGCTTCCGGTGCCGCCGGGCGGCCTGCCGCCGGGGGCGCTGCGGATCACCGCGGACTTCGGGGCGGTGGTGGGCCGGCCGCTGCCGGAGCTGACCGAGGAGCTGCGGGCGGCCCTGCGCGGATCGGCGGTGGAAGAGATCGGGCTCGCGGTGACCGCCGTGGACCTGCGGGTGACGGATCTGCTCGACGCGCCGCCGGAGGAGGAGCGGGCCGCTCCCCCGCCGGGCCGGCCCTCACCCGCGACGGACGACCCGGTGGCCCTGGCGGTCCTGCGGGTCGAGGGCGTGGCGGGCGTGACGGACGTGCTGGGCCCGCCCGTGCGGCGGGGTGGGGACGGAGTGCGGGTGGAGCTGGCCGTGACGGCGGGCCGCCGCCCCCTGGACGTGGCCCGTGCCGCCCGGAGCGCCGCGACCGCGGCCGCCGAAGGGGCGGCCGCGGTCACGGTGCTGGTGTCGGAACTGCGCTGAACGGGTGCGCGGCCCGGACGCGGGCCGCGCCCACCGGGCGCCCGGTGTCAGTCGCCGAGGCCGGCGAGGTCGCGCAGGCGGCGTCCCTGGGCGGCGCGCTCGGCGGCGCGCTGCTCCTCGTAGGAGCGTCCGGAGACGCCCTGCAGGAGCGCCTTGGTCTCGTTGACCGCGTCGCGGGGCGCCGCGAGCAGGGCGGCGGAGAGGTCCCGTACGGCCGCGTCGAGGTCGCCGGCGGGCACGGCCAGGTTGGCGAGGCCGATGCGCTCGGCCTCGTCGGCGTGCACGAAGCGGCCGGTGACGCAGATCTCCAGGGCACGGGCGTAGCCCACGAGCGAGACGAGCGGGTGCGTCCCGGTGAGGTCCGGGACGAGGCCCAGACCGGTCTCGCGCATGGCGAACTGCACGTCCTCGGCGACGACCCGCAGGTCGCAGGCGAGGGCGAGCTGGAAGCCCGCGCCGATGGCGTGCCCCTGGACGGCCGCGATCGACACGAGGTCGCTCCGGCGCCACCAGGTGAACGCCTCCTGGTACTCGGCGATGACCGCGTCGAGGTCCTCGTCGGAACCCCGGGCCATGTCGAGGAAGGACGGCTCGCCGTCGAAGCCCTCGGGCGTGAACGCCTGCCGGTCGAGTCCGGCGGAGAAGGACTTGCCCTCCCCGCGCAGGACGACGACCCGCACGCTGCCCGGCAGCGACCGTCCGGCTTCCGTCAACGCCCGCCACAGAGCGGGAGACTGAGCGTTGCGCTTCGCCGGATTGGTCAGGGTCACCGTGGCAACGGCGTCCTCGACGGTGAGCCGCACACCGTCCTTGTCGAGTACGGATTCGCGTACGGGTTCAGAGTCGTCGAGCGTGGTCATGGAGCGCCTCCGGTTCCGGTGCAGCACTGCGTCAGGTACTAAGTGACTGCACAGTAACCACCCGGCCGGGGGCGGGGCCGACCGGGTGGCCACCGGAAGACCCGGTGGCCCGGCCGGACCGCCCCGGCGTCAGGCCGAGGCCGCCTTCTTGCCCCGTGTCGCTCCGCCGCGTCCCCGCAGCGTGACTCCGGACTCGCTGAGCATCCGGTGGACGAATCCGTAGGAGCGGCCGGTTTCCTCGGCCAGCGCCCGGATGCTCGCACCGGAGTCGTACTTCTTCTTCAGGTCTGCCGCGAGCTTGTCGCGCGCGGCGCCGGTCACCCGGCTGCCCTTCTTCAGAGTCTCGGCCACCCGTGCCTCCTCATGGGAAGTGCGCTCTGGACTTCTCATGATCACCCCTCACGTCCGTCCTGGCCACCCATTCGACGAGGTCCGTGCCGCTTCGTCGGCGGACGAGTACGGCATCACCACGACCGGAAGCTCACGTTCCACATGATCGCGCGGGCCCTTTCGTCCCGGGGGCGACGAGAAGTGCCAGGTCAGCGCGGGGCCGGGGGGACACGTACGGCGCGGGCCCGCCGGAAGGTTCCGGCGGAGCACCGCGCCGATGGGTACGAGACGTCCTCACTCAGATGAAGGACCGCCCATGAGCCGAATGATCCAGCCCCGGGTGATCGTTCCCGGCCCCGGAGGCCCCGTCGGGGGCCCGGGGAGGGGCCGCCGCACGGAGCCCGGGGGATCAGGCCAGGGCCACCAGGTCCGCGTAGTCCGCGCCCCACAGGTCCTCGACGCCGTCCGGGAGCAGGATGATCCGCTCCGGGTCGAGCGCCTCGACGGCGCCCTCGTCGTGGGTGACGAGGACGACGGCGCCCTTGTACGTGCGCAGCGCGCCGAGGATCTCCTCGCGGCTGGCCGGGTCCAGGTTGTTGGTGGGCTCGTCCAGGAGCAGCACGTTCGCCGAGGAGACGACCAGGGTCGCCAGGGCGAGCCGGGTCTTCTCGCCGCCGGAGAGCACCCCGGCCGGCTTGTCGACGTCGTCGCCGGAGAAGAGGAAGGAGCCGAGCGTCTTGCGCACCTCCACCAGGTCCAGGTCGGGCGCGGCCGAGCGCATGTTCTCCAGGACGGTCCGCTCGGGGTCGAGCGTCTCGTGCTCCTGCGCGTAGTAGCCGAGCTTCAGGCCGTGGCCCGGGGTGACCTGGCCGGTGTCGGGCCGCTCGACGCCGCCGAGGAGGCGCAGCAGGGTCGTCTTGCCGGCGCCGTTGAGGCCGAGGATGACGACGCGCGAGCCCTTGTCGATCGCCAGGCTCACGTCGGTGAAGATCTCCAGGGAGCCGTACGACTTGGAGAGCCCCTCGGCCGTCAGCGGGGTCTTGCCGCAGGGCGCGGGCTCGGGGAAGCGGAGCTTGGCGACCTTGTCCGAGGCGCGGACCGCCTCCAGACCGGAGAGGAGCCGCTCCGCGCGCTTGGCCATGTTCTGCGCGGCGACCGTCTTGGTCGCCTTGGCGCGCATCTTGTCGGCCTGCGAGTTGAGGGCGGCGGCCTTCTTCTCGGCGTTCTGGCGCTCGCGCTTGCGGCGCTTCTCGTCGGCCTCGCGCTGCTGCTGGTAGAGCTTCCAGCCCATGTTGTAGACGTCGATCGTGGAGCGGTTGGCGTCCAGGTAGAAGACCTTGTTGACGACGGTCTCGACCAGGTCGACGTCGTGGGAGATGACGATGAAGCCGCCCCGGTAGGTCTTCAGGTAGTCCCGCAGCCAGACGATGGAGTCGGCGTCGAGGTGGTTCGTCGGCTCGTCCAGGAGGAGCGTGTCGGCGTCCGAGAAGAGGATGCGGGCGAGCTCGACGCGGCGGCGCTGACCGCCGGAGAGGGTGTGCAGCGGCTGGCCGACGACCCGGTCGGGCAGGCCGAGGGCGGCGGCGATGGTGGACGCCTCGGCCTCGGCCGCGTACCCGCCCTTGGTGAGGAACTCGGTCTCCTGGCGCTCGTACTGGCGCAGGGCCTTCTCGCGGGTGGCTCCGGAGCCGGTGGCGATGCGCTCCTCGTTCATCCGCATCTTCTTGAGCAGGGTGTCGAGGCCGCGGGCGGAGAGGATGCGGTCGCGGGCCAGGACGTCGAGATCGCCGGTGCGCGGGTCCTGCGGCAGATAGCCGACCTCACCGGAGCGGGTGATGGTGCCGGCGGCGGGCTGCCCCTCGCCCGCGAGGCACTTGGTGAGGGTGGTCTTGCCCGCTCCGTTGCGGCCGACCAGGCCGATGCGGTCGCCCTTGGCGACGCGGAAGGAAGCGGACTCGATGAGGACACGGGCACCGGCGCGCAGCTCGATGCCGGAAGCGGTGATCACGGACAGACTCCAGAGCGGTGGGGAACGGCGGAAGGACGGGGTGGAGGGCTTCGACGCCGCTAATGCACGGGGAGAATGGCCATACGGCCAGTCTAACGGGCTCCTGCAACTGGTTTTCGGCCGTGCGGGCAGCCCCGCGGGGCCCGGGGGCGCGCCCGGCGTCCTCCCGGGCACCCGCCGGCGCATCGCAGGAGGGGCGGCGGGTAGAAGGGCGTCCGATACTCGGCGCGGGACGGTGACCGTCCCGCGGACACGTGGAGGGTGGTGGGCCGTGCAGTTCGACGACGACGCCGATCTGGACACCTCGGAGGTCAACGACGTCAGGGGCAGCCGCATCCCGGGCGGCGGGGCGACCATCGGCGGCGGCATCGTCGGCCTCGTCGCGCTGGTCCTGGGGCTGTTCTTCGGCGTGGGCCCGGACCAGCTGGGACTCTCCGACGGCGGCGACCAGCCGGCCGCGACCTCCTCCTCGGCGGCGCAGGTGAACCGGACCTGCCGGAAGGGCTCCGACGCCAACGCGCGCGAGGACTGCCGGATCGTGGCGGTCGTCAACAGCGTGCAGGACTACTGGCGGGGCGAGTACCCGCGCCGGGGCGGCCGCTACACCACGGCCCCCACCGAACTGTTCACCCAGCGGGTCGGGACCGCGTGCGGCACCGCGACCTCGGCGGTGGGCCCGTTCTACTGCCCCGGTGACCGGCAGGTCTACCTGGACCTGGACTTCTTCGACGAGCTGCGCACCAAGTTCGGGGCGAGCGGCGGCCCCTTCGCCCAGGCGTACGTGGTGGCGCACGAGTACGGCCACCACGTCCAGAACCTGATGGGCACCCTGGACAGGGCCCAGGACGGCCGGACCGGCGAGAACTCCAACTCCGTACGGGTCGAACTCCAGGCCGACTGCTACGCGGGCGTGTGGGCGCGGCACGCGACGACCACGCCCGACGAGAAGACGGGCAGGCCCCTGCTGACGAAGCTCACCGACCAGGACATCCAGGACGGCCTGAACGCGGCGGCCGCGGTGGGCGACGACCGCATCCAGGAGAAGTTCCAGGGCCGGGTGACGCCGGAGAGCTGGACCCACGGTTCGGCGGCGCAGCGGCAGCGGTGGTTCTACACGGGCTACGAGAGCGGCGACATGGCCCGTTGCGACACCTTCCGCTGAGCGGGGCGCCCGGGTCCGGCGCGGCGGGGCGACCGCGCGCCGGGCCCGTTCCGTTCCCCCCGTCCCCCGTCGCGCCTCACGCTCCCCCGGTGTGGACCTGGAAGGCGGCCCGGCGGACCGCCTTGGCCAGGGCCGGGTCCGGGTGGGCGGCGGCGAGGGCGACCAGGACCTGGACGGTACGGGGGTGGCCGACCGCCCTGACCTCGTCGAGCAGCGCGGGGACGGTGCCCTGCACGGCGGCGTCGAGGTGGCGGACGAGCAGCGCGCTCTCCCCGTGGTCGGCCACGGCCGCGGCGGTGTCCACCCAGAGCCAGGTCGCCTCCTCGCGGGTCAGCACCTCCTGGGCCTCGTCGGGATCGGCCCCCTCGTACTCGGCGAGCCAGAGCAGCGCGTACGGGCGCAGCGAGGGCTCGGCGACGGTGGCCCGCACCTCGGCCTCGGCGGGGGCCCCGACGACCCGGAGCGCCTCGAAGGCGAGGCCGCGCAGCAGGGCGTCCTCGCCCCGGGCGACGGCGAGGAGTTCGCTCACGGCGCTGGAGAGGGTGCGGGCCGCGAGCCAGGCGCGGTACTCGTCGCGGGCCGGGCCCGGGGTGAGCCGGGCGCAGCCGCGGAGCATGTCCTCGGCGGACCGCTCGATGTTGCCCGCGGGGCTCTGCGCGGCGACGCAGATCTGCTCCAGCTTGACCCAGACCGCCCAGTTGCCGAGCGGGGTCAGGGTGGCGTGACGTCCGTCCGCGCCGGAGTCCAGGGTGAGGGCGCCGACGGCGGCCAGGCCCTCCAGGGCCCAGTCGAGGAGGGCGGGAAGGCCGTCGTTGTCCGCCTGCGCGGAGATCTCCGGGGCCTGTTCGGGGGCCGGGACCTCGCAGCGCTCCCCGCGCAGCTCCACGACCCGCTGGCCGAGGAGGTCGAGGAGGGCCGGGACGAGGACCGGGCCCTGGGAGAGCTGGAGCAGCGAGAGGACCTGCGGGAGGGCCTCGACGACCTCGGCGACGGCGCCCGGGGCGACCCCCTCGGGGGCCGGGTGCACCAGGGACCAGGCGTCGAAGAGGGCGACCCAGCCGCGCAGGACGGCGGAGTCGTCGCGGTCCCACGCCCGCAGCCGCCAGCCGGGGCGGGCGGTGTCGCCGTGGAGTTCGACGAGTCCGGCGAGCCGGGCGCGGTCCCAGCCCGCCCGGACCTGTCCGGGCGTCAGGTCCAGCGCGGCGGCGGCCCGCTCCTGGACGGGGACGGCTCCGGGACCGGTGCGGAGGGGCGTCCCGGTTCCGGGGCGGGTGCGGGAGGCCGTCCCGGGGCCGGCGGCCGGTGCGGTTCCGCACTCGGCGGCGGCCCAGCGGGCGATCCGTACGGCGTCGGCGAGGACGTGCCGGGCCTGTCGGGCGAGCTCCGCGCGGGGCGGGGTGCCCTCGGGCGGCCGCGGCGCCGGCCGGGTGCGCCGGGTCGTCACGGCCCGTCGGGCGGTGGCCAGCGCCCGCGGACGGACGAGTCGGAGTCTGGAGTTGCGCGCCAATGGTTCATCGGGCTTTCGAGACGTCACGGGGGCAGTCTTCCCGCTGACGGCCCGAAAGCCCAATCGGAATCCTCCGGCCCGTCGGAGACGGGGCGGGGACGGGCCTCCGGCCCGCCCCGGGACCGGGAACGGTCCCGGGGCGGGCGGGCCTCAGAGCAGGGGGGTGAGGAAGCGGCGGAGGGACTCCTCGTAGCGGGACGGGTCGGGGTTCCACATCGCCGCGTGCGGGGCGTCCCGGACGGTCCGGAGACCGATCGTGCCGGGATGGTGGGCCGCGAGGTCGACGGACGGCTCCCAGGGGGCGATCGTGTCCTCGGGGCCGTGGAAGAGGAGGACCGGGGCGCGCAGGGCGCCCGGCACCGAGGCGGCGCGGAGGCGGTCGCCGTGCGGGCCGGTCCTGGCCATGGCGGCCCGGACGGCGAACGGGACCAGGGGGCCGGGGACGTGGCGGGCCGCGGCGAGGGCGCGGAAGGTGGCCTCCCAGTCCAGGACCGGGGAGTCCAGGACGAGGCCGGCGATCCGGTCGCGCACCCCCGACTCGGCGGCGGCACGCAGCGCCATCGACGCCCCGGTCCCCCAGCCGTGCAGGACGATCTTCGCGGCGCCCCGGCGGACGGCGAACCGGAGGGCGGCGTCGACGTCGCGCCACTCGGAGTCGCCGAGATGGGTGAGGCCGCCGGGGACGGGGGGCGCCCCCTCGTCCCCCCGGTAGGTGGGGACGAGGACGGGGATCTGGCGGCGGTGGTAGAAGGGGACGAGGTTCAGCGGGTGCTCGCGGGTGGCGCCGAGCCCGTGCAGGGCGATCACCCAGACGGAGCGCGGGGCGGGCACGAGCCAGGCGGGCAGGGGGCCGAGTTCGCCCGGGATCTCCACGTCCTCGTGGACGAGTCCGAGGGCGGTCGTCGGCGTCCCCCGGTGCAGCGCGGGGGTGAGCCGGACGCGGGCGCCGGGGCCGGGGGTGCCGAGCTCGACCCGTTCCAGGCGCCGGACGACGGTGTCGGCGGTGTGCGGGGCGTGGGCGAGGACGGGTCCGAGGACGGCGTGCAGGCCGGGGGCCTCCATGCCGTACGTGCCGGGCCGCAGCGAGGCGAGGCTGCGGGTGAGGGTGATCCGGTCGGGGGTCGTGGCGTGCACGGTCAGTCTCGGATCACCGGGCAGGGGCCGCTCCGACGGCACCTTGAGGGCGAGGTCGCTGGCGTACCGGCCGACCGCCACCGCGGCCGCGCCGACACCGATCAGGGTGGTGACGGCCGTTGCCGTCGCTGTAGCCGGGCGCACGCTCCCAGTGTCCGCAGGGTGGGGGCGGACTGCCACCCGACGTGCGGGGCGGGCGGCCGGGACGACCCGTACGGCCCCGGGGCGGGCGACCGGGACCGACCCGTACGGCCCCGGGGCGGGCGCGGGGCGGTCCGCCGCGTCCGCCGTCCGGGGAGACGCGGGCCGCCCCGGGACGCGCGGGCGGGCCCGGGTCCCAAGCGGAATCCCCCGGCACCGGATAGGGACACCACGCCGCCCGCCCCAGTTCATCTTCCGTTCATCCAGGTTGCTTACGTTCGACGAGCCACTGACGTCAAACGATTGCCTGGGTAAATGGAACACATCACGCTGCTGCTCGCCATTGTGGTCGTGACAGCTCTCGTGTTCGATTTCACGAACGGTTTCCACGACACCGCCAACGCGATGGCCACGACCATCTCGACCGGTGCGCTCAAGCCCAAGACGGCGGTGGCCATGTCCGCCGCGCTGAACCTCGTCGGCGCGTTCCTGTCCGTGGAGGTCGCCAGGACGATCTCCGGCGGGATCATCAACGAAGAGGGCATCCGCACAGAGGTGATCTTCGCCGCGCTGGTCGGCGCCATCCTGTGGAACCTGCTGACCTGGCTGCTCGGACTCCCGTCCAGCTCCTCCCACGCCCTCTTCGGCGGTCTCATCGGCGCCGCGGTCATGTCGGCCGGCTGGTCGGCCGTGAACGGCTCCACCATCATCACCAAGGTCCTCATCCCGGCCGTCGCCGCGCCGATCGTCGCCGGCCTCGCCGCGATGGCCGCCACCCGGCTGACGTACCTGATCAAGGCCGACCCCGGGGCGAAGGCCACGGCCAAGGGCTACCGGGCCGGCCAGATCGCCTCCGCCGGTCTCGTCTCCCTCGCCCACGGCACCAACGACGCCCAGAAGACGATGGGCATCATCACCCTGGCCCTGGTCACCCAGGGCGTCGTCGCCCCCGGCTCGAACCCGCCCCTGTGGGTCGTCGTCTCCGCCGGCGTCGCCATCGCGCTCGGCACCTACCTCGGCGGCTGGCGCATCATCCGCACCATGGGCAAGGGCCTCACCGACCTCCGGCCGCAGCAGGGCTTCGCCGCCCAGACCAGCGCCGCCACGGTCATCCTGGCCTCCTCGCACCTCGGCTTCTCCCTCTCCACCACCCAGTCCTGCTCGGGTGCCGTGATGGGCGCCGGCCTGGGCCGCAAGGGCGGTGTCGTCCGCTGGTCGACCGCGACCCGGATGTTCGTCGCCTGGGGCCTGACCCTGCCCGCCGCGGGCCTGGTCGGCGCCGGTGCCGAGTTCCTCACCAAGCAGGGCCCCTGGGGCATCGCCGCCGTCGCGGTCCTGCTGATCGCCGGGTCGGCCGTGATCTGGTCGCTCTCCCGCCGCAAGCCGGTCGACCACCACAACGTCACGGCCGACGACCCGTACGCCGAGGAGCCCGCGGGCGTCGTGACCACCGCCGTCGCGGCCGTCACCCCGCCGCCGGCCGGCTCCTTCACCGCCGTCACGGACGAGGACCTCAGGGCGACCATCCCCGCCCCGGTCCCCACCGACCCGACCGCTCCCCCGGCCCCGGCCGCGAAGGTCTAAGGAAAGAACCGCATGAAGATCGACTGGGCAGCCCTCGGCTCCGTCTTCGGAGTCAGCCTCGTGGCGACCGTCGCCCTGGTGGGCCTCTTCTCCCTCGGCATCGTCGGCCTCACCAAGCAGGAGGAGGCCGCCGCCCGGGGGGACTCCGCCGCCCCGGCCCGCGCAGGTGCCTACGCCTGCTTCGGACTGTGCCTGGCGGCCGTGGCCTACGGCATCCACCTGATCGTCGCCTGACGGTCCCCGCTCCGCCGGCCGGGCGGTCCGCACCTCCGGGTGCGGGCCGCCCGGCTTCCGTGTCTGTGGCACTCCGCACAGTGCGCCGCCGCAGGTCAAGGGGGAGTTGACGCCCGTTCTCGGGGCGTGGTGGACTGCCGGGGCCATGAGAGCGTGTGCCGTGAACGGCGTCGTCCGCCCCGGAGGGCGGGCGGCACTTCCGGCACACGCCCTACGGCGGCAGCAGAGGAAGTCCGGTGCGAATCCGGCGCGGTCCCGCCACTGTGACCGGCCCCCCGGGGGCCGGGAGTCAGGAACTCTCGCCGCCGGTCACGTCGATCCGGGGCGCGGACCCCGAGTGAGGACACAGCACCATGCCCGGCCGCTCCAGAGCCACCGGCGTCTTCGCGTACGGCGCGGCCGCGGGTCTCGCCGTCGACCTGGTCCTCGGCGACCCCCGCCGCGGACACCCCGTCGCCGCCTTCGGCCGCGCGGCCGCCGCCGTCGAACGGCGCCTCCACCACGACCACCGGGGCTGGGGCGCCCTGCACGCCGCCGTCTGCGCCGGTTCCGCCGTCGCGCTCGGCGCCCTCGCCGCCCGGGCCGTGCGCGACCGGCCGGCCGCCTCCGCGGCGCTGACCGCCGCCTCCGTCTGGGCCGTCGTCGGCGGAACCACCCTGGGCCGGGAGGCCCGCGCGATCGGCGGGGCGCTGGCCGCCGGGGACCTGGAGGCGGCCCGCGAGCGGCTGCCGCACCTGTGCGGGCGCGACCCGCAGTCCCTGGACGGGCCCGCGACGGCCCGCGCGGTCGTCGAGTCGGTCGCCGAGAACACCTCGGACGCCGTGGTCGGCGCCCTCTTCTGGGGGGCGGTCGCGGGCGTGCCGGGGCTCGTCGGCTTCCGGGCCGTCAACACCCTGGACGCGATGGTGGGCCACACATCCCCCCGGTACCGCCGCTTCGGCTGGGCCTCGGCCCGCCTGGACGACCTGGCCGGCTGGCCCGGGGCCCGGCTGACGGCCGTGCTCGCGGCCGTCGCGGGCGGGAACCCGCGCGGGGCCGTACGGGCCTGGCGGGCGGACGCGCCGAAGCATCCGAGCCCCAACGCGGGCCCGGTCGAGGCGTCCTTCGCGGGCGCGCTGGGCGTACGGCTCGGCGGCACCCTCTCGTACGGCGGCCGGGTCGAGCACCGGCCGGTCCTGAACGGGGCGGGGCGGGCCGTCGAGGTGGCCGACATCGAACGGGCGGTGGCGCTCTCGCGCCGGGTGACCGCGCTGGCCCTGGTGGTCTGCGCGGGCGGCCGTCTGATCACCGGCGCCGTGGGGCGCCGCGAGCGCGGAAGGCGGGGGGACGCATGAGGGGCGGGGGACTTCTGGTCGCCGGGACCACGTCCGACGCGGGCAAGAGCGTCGTGACGGCCGGGATCTGCCGCTGGCTGGTCCGCAGGGGCCTGAAGGTGGCGCCGTTCAAGGGGCAGAACATGTCCCTGAACTCCTTCGTCACCCGCGAGGGCGCCGAGATCGGGCGGGCCCAGGCCATGCAGGCGCGGGCCGCCCGGGTCGAGCCGACCGCGCTGATGAACCCGGTGCTGCTCAAGCCGGGCGGCGACCGCTCCAGCCAGGTCGTCCTGATGGGGAAGCCGGTGGGCGAGCTGAGCGCCAGGGGCTACCACGGGGGGCGCCAGAAGGACCTGTTCGAGCCGGTCATGGCGTGCCTGGAGGAGCTGCGGAGCACGTACGACGCGGTGATCTGCGAGGGCGCCGGCAGTCCGGCCGAGATCAACCTGCGGCGCACCGACATCGTGAACATGGGCGTGGCGCGGGCCGCGCGGCTGCCCGTGGTGGTGGTCGGGGACATCGACCGGGGCGGGGTCTTCGCCCAGTTCTTCGGCACGACGGCGCTGCTGTCCCCCGAGGACCAGGCGCTCGTCGCCGGATACCTGGTGAACAAGTTCCGGGGCGACGTGAGCCTGCTCGAACCGGGTCTCGACATGCTGCACGGCCTGACCGGGCGCCGGACCCTCGGCGTCCTGCCGTACGCGCACGGGCTCGGCATCGACGAGGAGGACGGCCTGCGCGTGTCGCTGCGGGGCGCCGTCCGGGAGTCGGTGGTGGCGCCGCCGGTCGGCGCGGACGTGCTGCGGGTCGCCGTGTGCGCGGTACCGCTGATGTCGAACTTCACGGACGTGGACGCGCTCGCGGCCGAGCCGGGCGTGGTCGTCCGGTTCGTGGACCGTCCCGAGGAGCTGGCCGACGCGGACCTGGTGGTCGTACCGGGCACGCGCGGCACGGTGAAGGCGCTCGCCTGGCTGCGGGAGCGCGGGCTCGCGGACGCCCTGGCCCGGCGCGCGGCCGAGGGCCGGCCGGTGCTCGGCGTCTGCGGCGGCTTCCAGGTCCTCGGCGAGCGGATCGAGGACGAGGTCGAGTCGAGGGCCGGTGTGGTGGACGGGCTCGGACTGCTTCCCGTACGGGTGCGGTTCGGGACCGGGAAGATCCTGGCCCGGCCGGTCGGCGAGGCGCTGGGCGAACGGGTGGAGGGGTACGAGATCCACCACGGCGTCGCGGACGTGCGGGGCGGCGAGGCGTTCCTGGACGGCTGCCGGGTCGGCTCCGTGTGGGGCACCCACTGGCACGGCTCGCTGGAGAGCGACGGCTTCCGGCGGGCCTTCCTGCGGGAGGTCGCGGCGGTGGCGGGGCGGCGGTTCGTCCCGGCCCCCGACACGTCGTTCGACGCGCTGCGCGAGGAACAGCTCGACCGGCTCGGTGACCTGATCGAGGAGCACGCGGACACGGACGCGCTGCTGCGGCTGATCGAGGAGGGCGCCCCGGCGGGGCTGCCGTTCGTGCCGCCGGGGGCGCCGTGAGCACGGGAGGCCGCCGCCGGCCCCTCACCGGCGGCCGTGTGCCGTCGTTCGAACATCAGCGATCCGAAGGAGAGACCACCCGATGAGCACCCGGTATCCGTTCACCGCCGTCGTCGGCATGGACGACCTGCGGCTCGCGCTGCTGCTGACGGCCGTCAGCCCGGCCGTGGGCGGCGTACTGGTGCGGGGCGAGAAGGGGACGGCGAAGAGCACCGCCGTTCGCGCGCTCGCCGAGCTGCTGCCCGAGGTGCCGGTCGTCGTCGGCTGCCGGTTCAGCTGCGACCCCGCCTCGCCCGATCCGGGCTGCCCGGACGGGCCGCACGAGGCGGGTCCGGGGGCCGAGCGGCCCGCCCGGATGGTCGAACTGCCCGTCGGTGCCTCCGAGGACCGCCTCGTCGGCTCGCTCGACATCGAGAAGGCCCTCGCGGAGGGCGTGAAGGCGTTCGAGCCGGGCCTGCTCGCCGACGCCCACCGGGGCATCCTGTACGTGGACGAGGTCAACCTCCTCCACGACCACCTGATCGACCTCCTGCTCGACGCCGCCGCCATGGGCTTCTCGAACGTCGAGCGCGAGGGCGTCTCCGTGCGGCACGCCGCGCGGTTCCTGCTCGTCGGGACCATGAACCCCGAGGAGGGCGAGCTGCGGCCGCAGCTGCTCGACCGGTTCGGGCTCACCGTGGAGGTCGCCGCCTCCCGCGAGCCCGAGCAGCGGGTGGAGGTCGTGCGGCGACGGCTCGCCTTCGAGGACGACCCGGCCGCGTTCGCCGCGCGCTGGGCCGGTGAGGAGAGCGCGCTGCGCGAACGGATCGTCGCCGCGCGGGAGCTGCTGCCGCGGGTGGTGCTCGGGGACGCGGTGCTGCTCCAGATCGCCGCGACCTGCGCCGCGTTCGAGGTGGACGGCATGCGCGCCGACATCGTCATGGCCCGCACGGCCACCGCGCTCGCCGCCTGGGCCGGACGGACCGGGGTGACCTCCGAGGACGTGCGGCAGGCCGCGCTCCTGGCCCTTCCCCACCGCCGCCGGCGTTCGCCCTTCGACGCGCCCGGACTCGACGAGGACAAGCTCGACGAGACCCTGGAACGGTTCAAGGGCGAGGACCCCGATCCCGACCCGGAGCCGGACGGCCCGGGGGGCGGCGGTCCGGGAGACGGCGGCCCGGGGAACGGCGGTCCGGGAGACGGCGGGGGCGGTCCGGACGGCGGCGTCCCGCCGCAGGGCGACGGGTCCGCGTCCGAGGACGTGGCGGCGCCGGAGGAGGCTCCCGCACCCGAGCAGGCGCCCGCTTCCCCGCGGGCGGGGGCCGGTTCCGGCGAGCGGACCGCCGTCGGGGCCGCCGAGCCCTTCCGCACGAAGGTCCTGAGCGTGCCCGGTCTGGGCGAGGGCGCGGCCGGACGCCGCTCCCGGGCCCGTACCGAGTACGGCCGTACGACCGGCTCCACCCGGCCCCGGGGCGCGCTGACCAGGCTGCACCTGGCGGCGACCGTGCAGGCCGCCGCCCCGCACCAGAAGGCGCGCGGGCGGACCGGGCCGGGGCTCGTGGTCCGGCGCGACGACCTGCGGCAGGCGACCCGGGAGGGCCGCGAGGGCAACCTCGTGCTCTTCGCGGTCGACGCCTCCGGCTCGATGGCGGCCCGGCAGCGGATGAGCGCGGTCAAGGGAGCGGTGCTCTCGCTGCTCCTCGACGCCTACCAGCGGCGCGACAAGGTCGGCCTGATCACGTTCCGGGGGAAGGACGCCGAGCTGGCGCTGCCGCCGACCTCGTCCGTGGACGCGGCCGCAGCGCGGCTCGAACAGCTTCCGACGGGCGGGCGCACCCCCCTGTCGGCCGGACTGCTCAAGGCCCACGACGTGCTGCGGGTGGAACGGCTGCGGGACCCCTCGCGCCGTCCGCTGCTCGTCGTGGTGACCGACGGGCGGGCGACCGGGGCGCGCGCGGCCGGTGATCCGGTGGCGCTCGCCGCCCGCGCGGCGCGGCTGCACGCCGCCGAGGGCACGGCGTCGGTCGTCGTGGACTGCGAGACCGGGCCCGTGCGGCTGGGGCTCGCGGGGCGGCTCGCACGTGAACTCGGCGGTACCGCCGTGACCCTGGACGAGCTGCGCGCCGACTCGCTCGCCGGCCTCGTCAGGGACGTACAGGCAGAACGGTCCGGAGGGACCGGACAGGCATCCAGGAGGGCCGCTTAATGCCGCAGGGACAGCCGACCGTCGTTCCCGACGACGGTCTGACCACCCGCCAGCGCCGCAACCGCGCGCTGGTGATGGTGCACACGGGCGTCGGCAAGGGGAAGTCGACCGCCGCCTTCGGCATGGCGCTGCGCGCCTGGAACCAGGGCTGGCCGATCGGGGTGTTCCAGTTCGTGAAGTCCGCCAAGTGGCGGGTCGGCGAGGAGAACGCCCTCAAGGCGCTCGGCGAGACCGGCAAGGGCGGCACGGTCGCCTGGAACAAGATGGGCGAGGGCTGGTCCTGGATCCAGCGCGAGGTCGCCGAGGGCGAGCAGTCGCACGAGGACAAGGCGCGCGAGGGCTGGGAGCAGGTCAAGCGGGACCTCGCGGAGGAGACGTACAAGTTCTACGTCCTCGACGAGTTCGCCTACCTGCTCCACTGGGGCTGGATCGACGTGAACGAGGTCGTGGAGGTGCTGCGGAACCGTCCCGGGCAGCAGCACGTCGTCATCACCGGCCGCAACGCGCCGCGGGAGCTGGTGGACTTCGCGGACCTCGTCACCGACATGTCCAAGGTCAAGCACCCGATGGACGCCGGTCAGAAGGGCCAGCGGGGCATCGAGTGGTAGCACGTCTCGTCGTCGCCGCGCCCTCCTCGGGCGCGGGCAAGACCACGGTCGCGACCGGTCTGATGGCCGCGTTCGCGGGCCGTGGCCTGGCCGTCTCCCCGCACAAGGTCGGCCCGGACTACATCGATCCGGGCTACCACGCGCTGGCGACGGGCCGCCCGGGGCGGAACCTCGACGCGTACATGTGCGGCACGGGCCTGGTGGCGCCGCTCTTCCTGCACGGGTCGCGCGGCTGCGACCTGGCCGTGGTCGAGGGGGTCATGGGCCTGTACGACGGGGCCGCCGACCAGGGCGAGCTGGCGTCCACCGCGCAGGTGGCGAAGCTCCTCAAGGCGCCGGTGGTGCTGGTCGTGGACGCGTCGTCGCAGTCCCGGTCGGTGGCGGCGCTCGTGCACGGGTTCGCGTCCTGGGACCCGGAGGTGCGGATCGGGGGCGTGATCCTCAACAAGGTCGCGACCGACCGGCACGAGCACCTGCTGCGGGAGGCGCTCGGGGAGTCCGGGGTGCCGGTGCTCGGCGTGCTGCGGCGGGCGCCCGCCGTGGCGACGCCGTCGCGGCACCTGGGGCTCGTGCCGGTGGCCGAGCGGCAGGCCGCCGCCCTGGAGGCGGTGGCGGCGCAGGCCGGACAGGTGCTCGCCGGGTGCGACATGGAGGCGCTGCTCGCGCTCGCGCGGTCGGCTCCGGAACTGTCCGCGGAGGCGTGGTCGCCGGAGGTCGTGGGGCGCACGGTCGCGGGCCGGCCCCGGATCGCGGTGGCCGGCGGGGCCGCGTTCACCTTCTCGTACGCCGAGCACGCCGAGCTCCTGACCGCCGCCGGGGCCGAGGTCGTCCCCTTCGACCCGCTGCGGGACGAGGCCCTGCCCGAGGGGACCTCGGGGCTGGTGATCGGGGGCGGCTTCCCCGAGGTGTACGGGGGCGAGCTGTCCGCCAACGAGCCGCTGCGGAAGGCCGTGGCCGGCCTCGCCGCCTCGGGGGCGCCGGTCGCGGCCGAGTGCGCCGGGCTGCTCTACCTGGCGCGGTCCCTCGACGGCAGGCCCATGTGCGGGGTGCTCGACGCCGACGCGCGCATGTCGGAGCGGCTCACGCTCGGGTACCGGGACGCCGTGGCCGTCAGCGACAGCGTCCTCGCGCCGGCCGGGGCGCGGATGCGGGGGCACGAGTTCCACCGCACCGTGATCGAGCCGGGCGCCGGGCCGCGGGCCGCGTGGGGGCTGCGGCAGCCGGAGCGGCGCGTGGAGGGCTTCGTGCGGGGAGGGGTGCACGCCAGTTACGTGCACACCCACTGGGCGGGCGCTCCCGGGGCGGCGGCGCGGTTCGTGGAGCGGTGCGCGGAGGCGTCCGCCGGGGGCGCGTCCGTCGCGGGCGGTCTGGTCACGGACGGTCCTGTCACGGGCGGTCCCGTCGCGTGAGGTCAGCCGCCGGAGGCCCCCACCACGAGCCAGATGAAGCCGACGCCCGCCACCGTGCACAGCAGGGTGGAACGGGCGGGGTGGTCGTGGTGGGCCTCCGGCAGGATCTCGGCGGCGGCGAGGTAGAGCAGGGCGCCGCCGAAGAAGCCGAGGTAGCCGCCGAGAAGTTCCTCCGGAAGGGTGAACAGCAGGGTGGAGGCGGCGCCGAGGAGCGGGGCGACGGCGTCCGCGACGAGCATCGCGACGGCCTTGCGGCGCGCGTTCCCGTAGAGGCTCGTGATCGTGTACGTGTTGAAGCCGTCCGCGAAGTCGTGGGTGATGACGGCGAGGGCGACGGTGGCGCCCATGCCGCCGCCGACCTGGAAGGCGGCGCCGAGCGCGATGCCGTCCATGAGGCTGTGGCCGACCATCGCGGCGGCGGCCGTCAGGCCGACCTGGGGCACGCGCCCGTCCGCCTCCCGGGCGCCGTGGCTCCCCGCCGTCCCCGCACCGGCGCCGGCGCCGTGCGCGGCGCGGCGCACGGCGAGGAGACGTTCCAGCACGTGGGCGAAGAGGAAGCCGCCGACGAAGAGCAGCAGGGCCTCGGGGACGCCGAAGACCTCGCCGCCCGCGGCCTCCAGGGCCTCGGGCAGGAGGTCGAGTCCGACGACGCCGAGCATGAGCCCGCCGGAGAGGCCGAGGACGAGGTGACGGCGGTCGGTGACGCGCCCGGCGACCCAGCCGCCGAAGAGCGTCATGAGGAACGCGCCGAGCGCGACGACTACAGCCATGGGGCCTTGCTATCGGATCGGGGGGCGTCCGCGCACCTCGGTGTGGGCGTCCGGCCGGGCACCCCGGCGGACGACGTGCTCGCGCTGGCCGGGGAGGTGCTGCGGGAGGCGGGGCTGACGCGGGCGGACCTCCGTTCGCTCGCCACGCTGGACGCGCGGGCGGCGGAGCCCGGGATCGTCGGGGCCGCGGCGGCGCTCGGCGTACCGGTGCGGGGGTACACGGCCGAGGAGCTGGCGGCCGTTCCCGTACCGCATCCGTCGGCGTCGCCCCTGGCCGCGACGGGCACGGCGTCGGTGGCGGAGGCGGCGGCCCTGCTGGCGGCGGGGGCGGAGCCGCGTACGGAGAGGCGTACGGAGCCGCCGGGTGCGGACGCGGATGCGGGTGCGGGTACGGGTACGGGTACGGGTGCGGGTACGGATGACAGGGCGAACGCACGTACGGGTGTGGGCGCTTCGTTCGGCAATCGGTCCGTCCCGTCCGTACCGTCCGCGCGGTTCGTCCTGCCCGCCCTGCTCGTGCCGAAGCGGAAAACCCGGCGCGCCACGTGCGCCCTCGCCGCTCCCGTCCCGCCCCGGTACGGCGAAGAGGCCCCGGGCGGGCGGTTGTTGCACCCGGCTCACGGGTACATCGCTGGCGAACCCGGCTCACCCCCCACCATCCCCACCCCCCACGTGACGGCGGCCATGGACATGCACACGCATACCGACGCCCACGACCTGCGCCACCACGGTGACGCCGAGGTCAGGGACGAGAAACTCATCGATCTGGCGGTCAACGTCCGGACGAACACGCCTCCGGAGTGGCTGCGCAGACGCATCGCCGACTCCCTGACCGGCCTCGCCGCCTACCCCGACGGCCGGGGCGCGCGGGCGGCGGTCGCCCAGCGGCACGGCCTGTCCCCGGACCGCGTGCTGCTGACGGCCGGCGCGGCGGAGGCGTTCGTGCTGCTCGCGCGGGCGCTGCCGGCGCGGCGGCCGGTGGTGGTGCACCCGCAGTTCACCGAACCGGAGGCGGCGCTGCGCGACGCCGGGCACGAGGTCGGCCGGGTGCTGCTGCGCGAGGAGGACGGTTTCCGGCTGGACCCCGGGGCGGTTCCGGAGGACGCGGACCTGGTGGTGATCGGCAACCCCACCAACCCGACCTCCGTGCTGCATCCGGCCGCCTCGATCGCCGCGCTCGCCCGTCCGGGCCGGACCCTGGTGGTGGACGAGGCGTTCATGGACGCGGTGCCGGGCGAGCGGGAGTCGCTGGCCGGGCGGACCGACGTGCCGGGCCTCGTGGTGCTGCGGAGCCTCACCAAGACCTGGGGCCTGGCCGGGCTGCGGATCGGGTACGTGCTCGCCGCGCCGGAGACGGTCGTGGCCCTGGAGCGGGCGCAGCCGCTCTGGCCGGTGTCGACGCCCGCCCTGGTGGCGGCGGAGGCGTGCATGTCGCGGGCGGCGCTCGCGGAGGCCGAGCACGCGGCGCACCGGGTCGGGGTGGAGCGGGCCCATCTGCTGGCCGGACTCGCGGAGTTCGACGAGGTGCGGACGGTGGCGGGATCGGAGGGGCCCTTCGTCCTGATCCGGATCGACGGGGCGGACGGCGTGCGGGACCGGCTGCGGTCGCTGGGGTTCGCGGCGCGCCGGGGCGACACGTTCCCGGGCCTCGACCGGAACTGGCTGCGGCTCGCGGTGCGGGACCGGGCGACGACCAACCGCTTCCTCCAGGCCCTCGACCAGGCGCTGTTGATGGGCGGCTGACCCCGTACGCGACCGCGCGGAGGGGTCCGGGGAGGGTGACGCCGTCGCCCTCCCCGGGCCCCTTCCGCCTCTCCGCCTCCCCCGGGCCGTCAGCCGCGCGAGCGGGCGCGCGAACGGGTCAGCGCGAGAGCGCCGCCGCCGGCCACGACGAGGGCGAGCGCCCCGGCCGCGACGTAGGGGGTGGCGGAGCCGCCCCCGGTCTCGGCGAGGTGTCCGGCGGGGGCGGGGCCGCCGCTGCCGGTCCTGCCGCCGTCCCCGTCGCCCGGTCCGGCGGCGGGCGGCGCGGCGGGTTGCTCGGAGGGCCGTCCGGTGGGCCGCTGCGTGGGCTTCTCCGTCGGCATCGCGCCGGCGGGCGTCTCGCAGGTCGCCCCGGCGAGCGTCACGGTGCCTTCGACCCGGGCGACGCCCAGTTCGAGGGGATCGACCCGCACCCTGAGTTCGAGGGCGGTCGCGGCGGCGGTGCGGGAGGTCGTGGAGGTGCGGGAGAGGTCGAGGGTGACCTCGCCGACGCCCGGGACCGCGACCCGGGTCCGGCCGGCCGTGGAGAGGGTGGTCTTCCGGCCGAGGACGGTCACGTGGCCGAGGACGTTCGATTCTGCGACCGGCTCCGCGCCCACCACGCAGAGCGCCCTGGAGGCGACCTTCTCGACCTCGACGAGGGAGAGCAGCGGGAGGCCGGGGACGTGCACGCGCGCCTTGGCGAGGTTCACGTGCCCCTCGGCCCCCTCCTCGTCGGCGGTCGCCCCGGAGGTGGCGACGTCGGCGGTGAGGACATCGACCGGCCGGCCGCCCTCGGCGCCCCGCACCTTCAGCGAGAGCGCGGTCCCGCTCGCGGTCCCCGGCGCCTCGACCTCGTTGAGGGAGGCCCGCACCGGCACGGTCACCCCCTCGCCGAGGAGGGAGACGTCGAGGCCGGCCCGCAGGACGACGGCGGTGGCGCGCCCTTCGCCGCCCGCGGCGTGCGCCGGAGGGGCCGCGAGGAGTACGGGCCCGGCGGCCAGGGCGGCCACGGCCGCGGCGGCCGCGGAACGGCGTGCGGGCATGCGGAAGGTGGTGCTGTTCAAGGTGGTGGAACCCCCACGAAAGACACGGCGCCGTCGGCCGCTCACCACGGGGACGGTGGTGCGGCGCGGTCCCGGCGGCTTGGGACACCGGAATCTTTACGCACGGAGAGTGAACTCGCGGTCACCTGAAGCGAGTTCACCCCAAAGGGTGGTTTCCGCCTTCGTTTTCGATTCCTTTCCCCACAACCGTCCTCGTCCGCCCCTCCCGTTTCGCACAGGAGGTCGAGTACGGGCGGCGGCGAGGGCGATCGGGGAGAGTGTGAACGATCCGTTCCGCTCCGGGTGACGGCCCGGCGGCACATCGTCAACCCGGCGCGTCAGCCGTCCCGCCAGTACCCGAGGGCGTGGACGCGCTCCTTCGGCAGGGCCAGCTCCTTGCGCGCGTACCCGCCGAGCGCGCGGGTGGTCGAGGTGTCGCAGGCGATCCAGACGTACGGGGCGGAGCCGGCGAGCGCGGGCAGCTCGGCCTTCACGCGGGCGACGAGTCCGGCGCCGCCCCGCTCGCGCGGCACCCGGCGCAGGTCGTGGCGCGCGAGGTCGGTCCGGAACGGCAGCCCCTCGTCGGAGGCGTGCCGGGTCTCGAACCAGATGGTGGCCGGGAGGTCCGGGAAGGCGTCGAGCAGGGAGTTGATCGCGGGCAGGGAAGCCGCGTCGCCGACCACGAGCAGCCGCTCCGGGAGCGGGTCGGGGGTCTCGAATCCGGTGCCCTGGAGGGCGGCCTCCACGGTGTCGCCGACCGCGCAGGTGCGGGCCCAGTCGCTCGCGACCCCGTCGTGGAGGGCGAACTCCAGGCTGAAGGTGCCGCCCTCCGCGTCGGGGTCGACGAGGGTGTAGGCGCGCTGGTGCGGCTTGCCCCCGTCGTCGAACCAAAGGCGGACCCACATCGTCGGGTGGACCCCGGCGGCGGCGAGCAGCCCGCCGTCCGTGAAGTGCAGCCGCCGGTAGTCCCCGGTGACCTGCTCGGCCCCCGTCACGGTGAACGTGAAGTCCTTGCCGCGCATCAACTTGAGGACGGCGCCCTGCCAGCCGTGACCCACCGTGATCCCCTCCCCCTCGGTTACCGTGGATTAACTCAGGTAAGCCTAACCTGACTTTCGCGCCCAGGGAACGGTGGGCCGGGGCCGTGAGCGGGCCCGGGTCTCCCGGTGGTGCCCTCCGCTCCCGTCCACCGACCCCGTCCCCGCTCAGCCCACCACCCGGCCGTTGACCACGATCCGGCGCGGCGCCGCGAGGACCCGGACGTCCGCGCGCGGGTCCTCGCCGTAGACGACGAGGTCGGCGGGGGCGCCCTCCTCCAGGGAGGGACGGCCCAGCCAGGACCTGGCCCCCCAGGCGGTGGCGGAGAGCGCGTCGAGCGGCGGGATGCCGGCCCGGGTCAGCTCCACGACCTCCTCCGCGACCAGGCCGTGGGCGAGGGAGCCGCCCGCGTCGGTGCCGACGAAGACCGGAACGCCCGCGTCGAAGGCGGAGCGGACCGTGTCGTAGCGGCGCTCGTACAGCCGGCGCATGTGGGCCGACCAGCGGGGGAACTTCTCCTGTCCCCCGTCCGCGAGGTGCGGGAAGGTCGCGATGTTGACCAGGGTGGGGACGATGGCGACCCCCCGCTCCGCGAAGAGCGGGACGGTGTCCTCGGTGAGCCCGGTGGCGTGCTCGACGCAGTCGATGCCCGCCTCCACCAGGTCCCGCAGCGAGTCCTCCGCGAAGCAGTGGGCGGTGACGCGGGCGCCGAGCCGGTGCGCCTCCGCGATGGCCGCCTCCACCTCGGCGCGCGGCCAGCAGGCCGTCAGGTCGCCGACCTCGCGGTCGATCCAGTCGCCGACGAGCTTGACCCACCCGTCGCCCCTGCGGGCCTCCCGGCCGACGTACGCGACGAGGTCGGCGGGCTCGATCTCGTGGGCGTAGTTGCGGATGTAGCGCCGGGTGCGGGCGATGTGCCGCCCCGCGCGGATGACCTTCGGCAGGTCCTCCCGCTCGTCGATCCAGCGGGTGTCGGAGGGCGAACCGGCGTCCCGGATCAGCAGGGCCCCGGCGTCCCGGTCGGCGAGGACCTGCTTCTCGCCCGTCTCCGCGTCGACGGGGCCGTGGCGGTCGAGGCCGACGTGACAGTGGGCGTCGACCAGTCCGGGCAGGACCCAGCCCTCGACGGTCACCGCCTCGGCGGCGGGCCGGTCGAAGGTGATCCGCCCGCCGACGCACCACAGTTCGTCCCGGACGTCCTCGGGGCCGACGAGCACCCGCCCCTTCACGTGCAGTACCGCGTGATCGCTCATGCCCGCACTGTACGAGGGCGGGGAAGGGGGCGGGCCCGGGGGCCGGACCGGTGCCGCTGGGTACCCTGATCGGGAGTTCTCCCGCGCCGGGACCGCGCCCGCCCCGGTACCGGGGCCCGTAGCGGCGTCCGCGCCGCACCGCACCCGAACCGAACCGAAGAAGGCACCGCCGTGACCGTGACACACCCGCTCCTGGACCTGGCCCCGCTGACCGCCGCGCACTTCGCGTCGATCGAGCGGCGGGTGGCCGCGCTGCTCTCCACGGAGCAGGACGTGGTGATCACCCAGGGCGAGGCGCTGCTGCCGCTCGAAGGGTGCATCCGGAGCGGGGCGCGGGCCGGTTCGACCGCGCTGAACGTCGTCACCGGCCCCTACGGGCAGACCTTCGGCAACTGGCTGCGGGACTGCGGCGCGACCGTGGTGGACCTGGAGGTGCCGTTCCACACGGCGGTGACGGCGGAGCAGGTGGAGCGGGCGCTCGCCGCGCACCCGGAGATCGACTTCGTGTCCCTGGTGCACGCGGAGGCCGCGACGGGCAACACCAACCCGGTCGCGGAGATCGGCGAGGTCGTACGGGCCCACGGCGCGCTGTTCTACCTGGACGCGGTGGCGTCGATCGGCGCGGAGCCGGTGTTGCCGGACGCCTGGGGCGTGGACATGTGCATCATCGGCGCCCAGAAGGCGATGGGCGGCCCGGCGGGCGTGTCCGCCGTGTCGGTGAGCGCGCGGGCCTGGGAGCGGTTCGCCGCCAACCCGGCCGCGCCGCGCCGCTCGTACCTCTCCCTCCTGGACTGGAAGGAGCGCTGGATCGACGGCGGCCGGAAGACGCTCCTGCACGCGCCGGCGCAGCTGGAGATGCTGGCCCTGGAGGCGTGCCTGGAGCGGATCGAGGCGGAGGGCCTGGACGCGCTGATGGCGCGGCACGCCTCGGCGGCGGCCGCGACCCGCGCGGGCGCGCTCGCGCTCGGCGGCGGCCTGGAGCCGTACGTGTACGAGGCGCGGGACGCCGCCCCGGTGGCGACGACGCTGCGCACCCCGGCGGGCGTGAACGCCGCCGAGCTGGTGGCGAAGGCGCTCGCGGCCGATCCGTCGCTGCCGCTGATCGCGGGCGGCGGCGCGCTGTCCGGGGAGATGATCCGGGTCAACCACTACGGGGTGGACGCGACGCCGGAGGCCGTGCGGTCCTCGCTCGCCGCCCTGGGCGCGGCGCTCGGCGGGACGGGCCGCGCGGTGGACCCGGAGGCCGCCCGCCGGGCGGTCGCGGACGCCTGGGCGTAGCCCGTGGGGGATCGCGTGCGGCTCTCCGGACCGGTCCGCGCACGATTCGCGCACGACAGCATGACAGCACGACAGGAGGGGGCGGGGTCCCGGTGCCGGGAGCCCGCCCCCTTCCGCGTGCCCGGACCGGGCTACAGCGCCGGGTAGTCCGTGTAACCCCGGTGGTCGCCGCCGAAGAAGGTGGCGGGGTCCGGGGTGTTGTAGGGGCCGCCGGCCTTCAGCCGGGCGGGCAGGTCGGGGTTGGCGAGGAAGAGCGCCCCGAAGGCGACGAGGTCGGCGGTGCCGTCCTCGACGAGCGCGAGGGCCTCGGGGCCGGTGGGTCCCTCGGTGGCCGGGTTGAGGACGAAGGCGCCGGAGAACGCCTTGCGCAGGGCGAGGGTCAGCTCGCGGAACCCGGGCACGGCCTCCGTGACGTGCAGGTACGCGATGCCGACCGGTTCGATCGCGGCGACGAGCGCCGGGTAGACGTCCTCGGTGTCGGTCTCGGCGATGTCGTTGTAGGTGTTGGCCGGGGAGACGCGCAGGCCGGTGCGCTCGGGGCCGATCTCGGCGGCGACGGCCTCGACGACCTCGGCGGCGAAGCGGACGCGGTTCCCGACCGGGCCGCCCCACTCGTCGGTGCGGCGGTTGGAGCCCGTGGCGAGGAACTGCTGGATCAGGTAGCCGTTGGCACCGTGGATCTCGACGCCGTCGAAGCCCGCCTCGACGGCGTTGCGGGCGGCGGCGGCGAAGCCGGCGACCGTCTCCCGTATCTCGGCGGCGGTGAGGGCGCGCGGGGTGACGAAATCGATGAGCCCGGAGCCGGCGAAGAGCTTTCCGGCCGGGGCGACGGCGGAGGGGGCGACGGGGTGGAGGCCGCCGCCGAGGACCTCGGGGTGGCTGATCCGGCCGGCGTGCATCAGCTGAGCGAAGATCCTCCCGCCCTTCTCGTGGACGGCGTCGGTGACCCGGCGCCAGGCGGCGATCTGCTCGGCGCTGTGCAGGCCGGGGGTGTCGGGGTAGCCCTGGCCGACGGCGGTGGGCTGGATGCCTTCGGTGACGATGAGGCCGGCGGAGGCGCGCTGGGCGTAGTACTCCGCGACGAGCGCGGTGGGGGTGCGGCTCGCGCCCTCGGCGCGGCTGCGGGTCATGGGGGCCATGGCGATGCGGTTGGCGAGCCGGGTGCCGGCGAGGTCGATCGGGTCGAAGGCGGTGGTCATGACGATCCCTTCGCGCGAGGTGAAGGCCGACCGGACGTCGTCCGGCACGGTCGGCCGGGCGTCGGACTCCGTGACGACCGCGCGGCTCCCGCACGGTCGTCACGGGGCCCTCACGGGTCCCGTGAGCCCATATGTGGTCGGCCAAGTATCTGGTCCGGACGTCACTGTATCCCATTGATTGGTCGGCCAAGGTAATGTGGGGCGACCACGTACCGAGGAGCCACCGTGTCCGGAACCGACCCCGTCTGTACCGCGCCCCCGGCCGTCGCCCTGCGCTGCGGGCCGGTCGGCCACGCCCTGGCCCGGGTCTCGCGGATGCACCGGATCGCCATGGGCCGGCGCCTGCGCGAACTCGGCCTCTACCCGGGCCAGGAGCTGATGATGATGCGCCTGTGGGACTGCGGTCCGGTGCGCCAGTCGGAGCTGATCCGGTCCCTGGGCCTGGACCCGTCGACGGTGACGAAGACGCTCCAGCGCCTCGAACAGTCCGGTCACGTCCGCCGGGGCCCGGACCCGGCGGACCGGCGCGCGGTCCTGGTCGAGGCGACGGAGAAGGGGCAGGCGCTGCGCGCGGGGGTCGAGGGCGCCTGGCGGGACCTGGAGTCGCTCTCGCTGGGCGGGCTCGCCCCGGCCGACCGGGCGGAGCTGGCCCGCCTGCTCGGCCTCGTCGCGGAGAACCTGCGCGAGGAGGCGGACGAGACGGACGGGGAGGGCGGAGCGGACGCCTGCCCGTCCACCCCGGCGGGCCGCTGAGACCCGGCCGGCACCGCGGCCCGGCCGCCCACCGGGGTTCGGCCGTCGCTGGACCCCGCCGCCGGGACCCGTCCGCCCCGGCGGGCTGCCGAACCGCCGGGGCCCCGGGGTCCCGGGGCTCAGCCCGCCAGGACGTCCAGGGCGCGGTCCACGTCCGCCGCCGTGTTGTACAGGTGGAAGGAGGCCCGCAGGTTGCCCGCGCGGACCGAGAGGAGGACGCCGGCCTCCCGCAGGGCGTCCGCGCGGTCCCCGAGGCCCGGGACGGCGACGACCACCGAGTCGTCCGCGACCGGCGCGTGGCCGAGAGCGGTCAGGCCGGAGCGGAAGCGGGCCGCGAGTCCCCTGGCGTGGGCCTCGATCCGCTCGACGCCGACCTCTTCGAGGAGGGCGAGCGAACGGGCGGCCCCGTGGTACGGGAGGAAGGCCATGGGCTCGTCGAAACGGCGTGCGGAGCGGGCGAGTTCGCGGAGCGGGCCGTAGCTGTTCACCCACAGCTCCTCGCCGCTGACCCAGTTGGCGTGGATCGGGAGGAGCGAGTCCTGCGCCTCCTCGGTGACGGTGAGGAAGGACGCCCCGCGCGGGCAGAGCAGGTACTTGTAGCCGCCGGCGACCGTGTAGTCCCACTCCCCCGCGCGCAGCGGCAGCCAGCCCGCCGCCTGGGTGGCGTCCAGGAGCGTCCGGGCGCCGTGGGCGGCGGCCGCCGCCCGTACCGCCGCGAGGTCGGCCGTCCGCCCGTCCGCCGACTGCACGGCGGAGAAGGCGACGAGCGCGGTCTCCGGGCGGACGGACTCGGCGAGCCGCTCCAGGGGCGCGAAGCGGACCTTGAGGTCGCCGCGGATCGTGAAGGGGGTGATGACGGACGAGAAGTCGCCCTCGGGGAAGAGGACCTCGGACCCGGCGGGCAGCGACTGGGCGATCATCCCGCAGTGCACCGCGACCGAGCTGCCGAGGGCGACGCGCTCGGGGGCGACCCCGACGAGCCGGGCGAAGGCCGCGCGGGCCTCGCCGACGATCTCGAAGCTCCCGGAGCCGTCGGGACGCCCGTCGGCGGTCTCCTCGGCGAGGAGGACGACCGCCTCGACGGTACGGCGGGGCAGCAGCCCGCAGGTGGAGGTGTTGAGGTAGGTCTTCTTGGGCGCGAACTCGGAGCCGCCGAGCGGCCGGTCGAGGGAGACGTCGAGGGAATCCATGCCCCCACCCTGGGTTCTCCGCGACCCCCCGTCAATCCTGCGAGACAGCGGCGATCCCCCAAGGAATTCTTATCTCCGCAGGCCGGAGCGGTTCACGGAGCCGTCCCGGGGTCAGGCGCGCGGAACCTCGCAGCCGTCCGGGCCGCAGGCGTCGGCCTCCGCGCCGCCGAGCGGCTGGAGGGCGCGGCCCTGCCACGCCTGTTCGAGGGCCTGGGTGAAGACCTCGGCGGGCTGGCCGCCGGAGACGCCGTAGCGGCGGTCGAGGACGAAGAACGGCACGCCGCTCGCGCCGAGTTCGGCGGCCTCGCGCTCGTCCTGCCGCACGTCGTCGGCGTAGGCGGACCCGTCGGCGAGGACGGACCGGACCTCGGTCTCGTCCAGCCCGGCCTCCACGCCGAGCGCCACCAGGGTCTCCGCGTCGAAGACGGAGCGCTCCTCGGCGAAGTTGGCGCGGTAGGCCAGGTCCAGGAGTTCGCCCTGCCGGCCGCGCGCCTTGGCGAGGTGGAGCAGCCGGTGGACGTCGAAGGTGTTGCCGTGGTCCCGGCCCTCGGTGCGGTAACCGAGCCCCTCGGAGCGTGCGCTGGACGCGACGTGCGCCTCCATGGCACGGGCCTCGTCCAGGGTGCGGCCGTACTTCTTCGCCAGCATCTCCAGGACGGGGGCGGTGTCGTCCTTGGGGCGGTGGGGGTCGAGCTCGAAGGAGCGGTGCACCACCTCGACGTCGTCACGGTGCGCGAAGGCCGCGAGGCCCTTCTCGAAACGTGCCTTTCCCACGTAACACCAGGGACAGGTGATGTCGCTCCAGATCTCGACGCGCATGGGGGTTCTCTCTCCGGGGGGTGCGGACGGGTCGTTCCGTCCCGGCAACGCCGCGGTCGGCCGGTTCATTCCGGAGCGGGTCGCTCCGGAATGAACCGGCCGACCGCGAGGCCCCCGCGGCGGGGACGGCTACGGCGCCAGCGCGAGGACGAGCCCGAGGTGGTCGCCGTCGCGCGGGCCGTCGGGGTCCGGGAGCCAGCCCCGGGCCGCGTAGAAGGCCCGGGCGCGCTCGTTCCTGTCGAAGACCTCCAGGCGCGCCCGGGACGCCCCGGCGGCGCGCCAGGCGGCGACGCAGGCGTCGTGGAGCTGGGTGCCGACGCCCCGGCGCCAGCGGGCGGGGGCCACGTGCAGCTGGGAGAGGACCGCGACGCCGTCGTCCACGCGGTGGGCCGCGACACCCGCGAGCTCGCCGTCGTGCTCGGCGCAGAGCACGGCACCGCGCCCGACGGCGGCCTCCCAGCCCGCCCGGGAGCGGGCCAGCTCGGCGGGGCCCGCGAACTCCTCGTCGGGGAGGTGGCCCCGGTAGTAGGTGGAGCGCGCCTCGGTGTGGAGGGCGACGACGGCGTCGAGGTCGGCTGCGGTCGCGAGTCTGATCACGAAGGTCCAGGACGCGGGAACGGGGAGGGCGGTTCCGGGAGTTCCGGCCCCGTCGCTCACCGCGCGGGACCGGCGAAAGGGCGTACACCGGGGGAAGACCCACCCCTCGCCACTCTTAACTTATAGCGCACCGGGGGGCTTGCGGCAAGGCCCCCTCCGTACCGCAGAATCACCGGTCTGCACCGGGAACGCCCAGGTCAGAAGTTGCGGAAACGGGAGATCCACCACGTGCCCACGTCTTCACCGGTCCACTCGCACCCCACCACCGCGCCCAGCGCGTTCGACCTTCCCGACCGGCTCTCCGCCAAGGCCGACCCGGCACTGATCGCCGCCGACGAGCGGCACTTCGCGGCCGTCGCGGAGAGCCTGGAGCAGTCCGTGCGCGAGCTGTCCGGGCGGCTCGACGCCCTGCGGAAGGCGCCGGGCGGCATCGGGCGCGAGGCGATGGAGCGGGACGCGGAGATCCACCGGCTGACCGCGCGCCTGCGCACCCTGCGCCGCTTCGGGCTGGACCTGTGCCTCGGCCGGATCGTCGGCGCGGACGGTTCGGAACCCGTGTACGTCGGGCGGCTCGGGCTCACCGACGCCGCCGGGCGCCGGCTGCTGATCGACTGGCGCTCCCCGGCGGCCGAGCCGTTCTTCGCGGCCACCCACGCCCGCCCGGCGGGTCTGGCCAGCCGTCGCCGGTACCGCTGGACCGGCGGCCGGATCACCGACTACTGGGACGAGGTGTTCACCGCCGAGGGGCTGGAGGGGCACGCCGCGCTCGACGACCAGTCGGCCTTCATCGCGAGCCTGGGCGCCCACCGGTCGCCCCGGATGCGGGACGTGCTCGGCACCATCCAGGCCGACCAGGACGCCGTCGTCCGGGCGGGGTCGCGCGGCACCCTGGTGGTCGACGGCGGCCCCGGCACCGGGAAGACCGTCGTCGCCCTGCACCGCTCCGCCTATCTGCTCCACTCCGACCCGCGGCTGGGCCGGCGCGGGGGCGGGGTGCTGTTCGTCGGCCCGCACCAGCCCTATCTGAACTACGTCTCCGACGTGCTCCCCGGTCTCGGCGAGGAGGGCGTACGGACCTGCACGCTGCGGGACCTCGTCGCGGAGGGGGCGGAAGCCGTGCCGGAGAGCGACCCGGAGGTGGCCGCCCTGAAGTCGTCGGCGGCCATGGTGGGGGCGATCGAGACGGCCGTGAGGTTCTACGAGACGCCTCCCTCCGAGGGGATGACGGTCACGACCCCCTGGTCCGAGGTCCGGCTGAGCGCCCGTGACTGGGCGCGGGCGTTCGAGGCGCCGGAGCCGGGGACCCCGCACAACGAGGCCCGCGAGCAGATCTGGGAGGAGCTGGCCGGGATCCTGCGGGACAGGCACGGCGACGACGCGGACGGCGTGCCGGAGGACGCGTTCCTGGCGGCCCTGCGCCGGGACCGGGAGCTGACGGCCGCCCTGCACGGCGCGTGGCCGCTGGTCGAGGCCGCCGACCTGGTCGGCGACCTGTGGACGGTCCCCGCCTACCTGCGGCTGTGCGCCCCCTGGCTCGGCCCGGACGAGGTGCGGCGGCTGAGGCGCGCGGACGCGCGGGCGTGGACGGTCTCCGACCTGCCGCTCCTGGACGCGGCCCGGCAGCGGCTCGGCGATCCGGAGGCGTCCCTGCGCGAGCGGAGGCGCGAGGCCGCCGTCGCCGCCGAACGCGCGCGCAGGGCCGAGGTCACCGCGAGCCTGCTGCAGGACGTCGTGATCGACGAGAGCGAGGGCGCGATGGGGATGCTGCGCGGGCGGGACCTCCAGGACAGCCTGATCGACGAGGGCGCGCTGCCCGCCGCCGAACCGGACCTGCTCGCCGGGCCGTTCGCGCACGTCGTCGTGGACGAGGCGCAGGAGCTGACCGACGCGGAGTGGCGGATGCTGCTGCGGCGGTGTCCGTCGCGGAGCTTCACGGTGGTCGGGGACCGGGCCCAGGCCCGGCACGGGTTCACCGAGTCGTGGCGGGAGCGCCTGGAGCGGGTGGGGCTCGACCGGATCGAGGTGGCCTCCCTGAGCGTCAACTACCGGACGCCGGAGGAGATCATGACGGAGGCGGAACCGGTCGTCCGGGCCGCGCTGCCGGACGCCAACGTGCCGGTGTCCGTCCGCCGTACCGGTGTCCCCGTCACGTACGGCACCGTCGCGGAGCGGGACGCGGTGCTCGGCGCCTGGCTCTCCGAGAACGCGGAGGGGGTCGCCTGCGTCATCGGCGACCCGTCGTTCCGCGCGACGTCCCGCGTCCGGTCGCTGACCCCGTCCCTGGCGAAGGGGCTGGAGTTCGACCTGGTCGTCCTCGTCGACCCGGAGGCGTTCGGGGACGGGATCGCGGGGGCGGTGGACCGGTACGTGGCGATGACGCGGGCGACCCGGCGGCTCGTGGTGCTGAGGAGCGCCTGACGTCCCCGTCCGGTCCCGGCCGGAGCCGGAAGGCGCGAAACCGGGACCGGGACCGGAGCCCCGGCCCCGGCCGGAGCCGCCGTCAACGCCTCGGCAGCCCCAGCGGGTTGCCGTCGCGGAGTTCCGGCGGGAGGAGGTGGCCGGGGGTCGACTGGTAGGTGACCGGGCGCAGCCAGCGCTCGATCGCGGTCGCGCCGACCGAGGTGGCGGTGGAGGTGGTGGCCGGGTAGGGGCCGCCGTGGTGCTGGGCGGCGGCGACGGCGACGCCGGTGGGCCAGCCGTTGACGAGGACGCGGCCGGCCAGCGGGACGAGCGCGGCGAGCAGCGGGGCGGCGTCGGGGTCGGGGTCCCCGTCCGTCCCGGTGGTGTGCAGGGTGGCCGTGAGGTTGCCCGGCAGCAGGCCCAGGACGGCGGCGGCCTCCTCCCGGTCCGTGTAGCGGGCGACGACGGTGACCGGGCCGAAGCACTCCTCCAGGAGGAGGCGGTGGCCGTCCCCGGTGAGCCGCGCGGCGTCGACGGTGAGGACGCCGGCGCCGACGGCGTGCCCGTCGCGGGCGCCGGGGACGACGGGGGCGGCGACCCCGGCGAGCGCGGCGCGTTCCGCGACCCCGGCCACGTAGGCGTCCCGTATCCGGTGGTCGAGCATCACGGCCGGTCCGGTCGCGGCGACGCCCTCGGCGAGGGCGTCGAGGAAGCGGTCGCCCACCTCGCCCCGGGGGGCCAGGACGAGGCCGGGCTTGGTGCAGAACTGGCCCGCGCCCAGGGTGGTGGACCCGGCGAGTCCGGCGCCGATCTCCTTGGCCCGCTCCTCGGCGGCGGCGGGGGTGATCACGACCGGGTTGAGGGAGCCGAGTTCCCCGTGGAAGGGGATGGGCACGGGCCGGGCGGCGGCCGCGTCGAAGAGCGCCCGTCCGCCGCGTACCGATCCGGTGAAGCCCGCCGCCGCGACGAGCGGGTGGCGGATCAGCGCGACGCCCGCGTCGAAGCCGTGGACGAGGACCACGACGTCCTCGGGGAGGCCGGCCCCGGCGGCGGCCCGGCGCAGCAGGGAGGCGCAGAGCGCGGAGGTGGCGGGGTGGCCGGGGTGGGCCTTGACCACCACGGGGCAGCCGGCCGCGAGGGCGCTCGCGGTGTCGCCGCCGGGGACGGAGAAGGCGAGCGGGAAGTTGCCGGCGGCGTAGACGGCGACGACGCCGAGCGGGACCTTCCAGCGGCGCAGGTCGGGCCGGGGCGGGACCGCCCCGGGGTCGGGGAGGTCGATCCGGACGTCGAGGAAGGACCCTTCGTCCACGACGTCGGCGAACGACCGCAACTGGGCGGTGGTGCGCGCGAGTTCGCCGCTGAGGCGGGTGGTCCCGAGGGCCGTCTCGGCGTCGGCGGTCTCGATCACCCGGTCCCGCGCCTCCTCCAGGAGGCCGGCCGCGGCGCGGAGGAAGGCGGCCCGTACGGCGCGGTCGGCGAGGGCCTCGCGGCTGCCGTGCGCGGCCCGGACGGCCCGGTCGACCTCCTCCGCCGTGGCCTCCGCCGCCACCCGCTCGCGCGGCTTCCCCGTCCGGGGGTCCACACTCCACACTGGTTCCGCCACCGCCACACCCCTGTTCGCTATTCTGAACGCCGTTCCCGTGGATGAACGCGTCTCCGGGACTCTAGGGACGGTCCGCCCGTCTCCACAAGGGCGTCGTCCGGCCGGTGCGACCGCCGGACGGCGGACGGGGGCCGGGACCGGGCGAGAGAAGAAGGGCGGAAGGTCATGGCGACTGCCGACGCGGGCGGGGCGCAGGTGAAGTCCGCGGTGCGGACCGTGGAGCTGCTGGAGTACTTCGCCGGGCGTCCCGGCATGCACGCGCTGGCCACCGTCCAGGAGGCCGTCGGGTACCCCAAGTCCAGTCTGTACATGCTGCTGCGCACCCTGGTCGAGCTGGGCTGGGTGGAGACGGACGCGACCGGCACCCGGTACGGCATCGGGGTGCGGGCGCTGCTCGTCGGCACCTCGTACATCGACGGCGACGAGGTGGTGGCCGCCTCCCGGCCCGTCCTGGACCGGCTCGCGGACGAGACCACCGAGACCATCCACCTGGCACGGCTCGACGGCACCAGCGTGGTCTACCTGGCGACCCGCCCGTCCCAGCACTACCTGCGGCCGTTCACCCGGGTCGGACGGCGGCTGCCCGCGCACTCGACGTCCCTCGGCAAGGCCCTGCTCGCCACCCACACGGACGAGGAGGTGCGCAAGCTGCTCCCGGAAACCCTTCCGGCGCTGACCGAACACACGGTCACCGACCGCGAGGAGCTGATCGAGGAGCTGGGCGCCGTCCGCGAGCGGGGCTTCGCGGTGGACCGCGAGGAGAACACGCTGGGGCTGCGCTGCTTCGGGGTCGCGATCCCCTACCGGACCCCGGCGCGGGACGCGATCAGCTGCTCGGTGCCGGTGGCGCGGCTCACCCCGGCCCACGAGCGCTCGATCGGGGACGCGCTCCTGGACGCGCGGGACCGGCTGGCCCTGGCGACCCGGCGCCTCTGACCGCCGGGCCGGGGCCCGCCGCGGTGCCGCCCCGGGCCCCGGGGCGGCCGGCCCGGAAGGCCGCCGGAAGCCGGTTCCGGGGCCGGGGCCGGAGCCGGAGCCGGGGCCGAGGGGACCTCAGCGCTCGGCCAGGGCCGCCCGCCAGACCGGGCTGTCGACGTAGTGGTTGTCGTACCGCTCCGAGGACGCCTTGATCTCCTCGGGGCTCGCCTCGCCCCGCATGACCCGGCCGAGAAGACGCAGGTAGTCGAAGCGGGCCATGCCGGGCGTGAAGACGAAGAGCACGTCGGCCGCGGCGCCGGGCGCCGCGGCGAAGGCGTGCGGGGTGTGCGGCGGGACCAGGAGGAAGTCCCCCTCCTCCAGGACGGTCAGCTCCTCGCCGACGAGGACCTGGAGGGAGCCGCCGAGCACGAAGAACATCTCCGAGGCCCGGGTGTGGAAATGCGCCGGGGCACCGACCGCCCCCTTCGCGAACGAGGAGCGGTAGCTGGTGAGCCCGCCGCCGGTGGCGTCGGAGTCGGCGAACAGCGTCATCACGCTGCTCGGGTCGGCGGTGGTCTCCGCGTCGGCGGCGCGGGTCAGGATCGGGGCGAAGGGCGCGGTCTCGTTCATGATCGCCACCCTAGGGCGGCAACGGGCCCCGGGACAGGGGAAATCAGGACCGGCGGCCACGGACCGGTACCCCGGCCGCCCGGCTCCCGGGAAGGGAGCGGAGCGCGTACGGGAGGAGCGCGTACGGGGCGGAGGGCCGTCTCCCCCGCGCGGCGGAGGCGGAGGCACGCGCAGGAGGGAACGGAGGGGCGCGCGGAGCCCGGAGCGCCGCGCCGGGAGACGAAGTGGCGGGTACGGAGGGGCCGTTGGTCCGGTGCCCGATTGGCCGAGGCCCCCCTTCTCACGGTATGCAGGGGCACGCTCGCATCCGAGCGCGTTTTCGAACCGAGCCCCGATCCCGCGGAGGACCACCGTGCGCCTGCCCCGTTCCCTGTCCGGCTGGACCATGGCGGTCTTCGGCGTGCTGGCCGCCGCGCTCGGCGCGGTGGGCCTGGTCGCCCCGGACGTCCTGCTCACGGTCATGGGCTTCGAACCGGTGCCCGACGGCGGGCGGGCGGACGGCGACCACACCCCGGTCTTCCTGACGGCCTCCTCGATGGCGGCGCTCAACATGGGCGTCTACTACGTCCTGGCCGCGCTCGCGGACTGGAAGCCCTTCTTCCGCTGGACGGTCCCCTTCCGCCTCCTCACCTGCGCGGTCTTCACCCTCGCCGTCGTCACCGGCCGCGCCCCGTCGGGCTTCCTGGGCGTGGGGCTGTGGGAGGGACTGGGCGCGGTCGTGACGGGGGCCGCGCTGCGGTACGAGGGGCGGAAGGGGGCGGCCTGACCGGCGGCGGGGACCGCGCCGCCGCGCCCCGTCGTCCGCCCCGCGCCCCACCGCTCGCGGTGCGGGGCGGCCCGGGGGCGGGGAGCATGGAGGAAAGCACGGGCGCGGCGGGAGGAGGGCAGGGTGACGGCCGGTTCCTTCCCTGGGACGGCGGGGCGGGTCGGAGTGCCCCTGGACGGCGAGGGGCTGCTCGACGTGCTCGGAGTGGCCGCCGTCGTCGTGGACGCGCGCGGCCGGATCGTGCTGTGGAGCCCGCAGGCGGAGTCCCTGTTCGGTTTCGGCGCCGACGAGGCCCTGGGCCGGTACGTGGCCCGGCTGATCGTGGACGAGGAGCACCGGGAGGAGGCGGTGCGCCTCTTCGCCGAGGTGCTGGCCGGCGGCGCGTCCTGGTCCGGCACCTTTCCCGTGCGGCACAAGGACGGCACCGTCCGGCCGGTGGAGTTCCGCAACATGCGGCTCACCGACGACCTGGGCGGCCTGTACGCCCTGGGGATCGCCGCCGACCGCTCCGCCGTCGAGCGGGCCGAGGCCGAGCTGGCCCTCTCCGACCGGCTGGTCTCCCAGTCCCCCACGGGTCTCGCCGTCCTCGACACCGAGCTGCGCTTCGTCCTGGTGAACCCGGCCCTGGAGCGGATCAACGGCATCGCCGCCGCGCTGCACTCCGGACGGCGCTTCTCCGACGTGCTGCCGGGGCTCGACGCGCCGGCCCTGGAGGAGGCGATGCGCACGGTCCTGGCGTCGGGCACTCCGCTGTTCGACCTCTCCCTCACGGGCCGGACCCCGGCCGACCCGGACCGCGACCACGTCTGGTCGGTCTCCCTCTACCGCCTGGAAGGCGGCGAGCGCCGGATCCTGGGCGTGGCGGCGTCGGTGACCGACGTGACCGAGCGGCACCGGGCGGACGCGGAGGCGGACCGGGCGCGCCGGCGGCTCGCGCTCGTCGCGGAGGCGTCGGCCCGGGTCGGCACCACCCTGGAGGTGGAGCGGACGGCCGACGAGCTGGCGTCGGTGGTCGTGCCGGAGCTGGCGGACGTCGCCGCCGTCGACGTCCTCGACTCCGTCCTGGCGCTGCGCAGGCCCGGCGCGCCGGAGCGGGGGCCCGAGCTGTTCCGCGCGCTCGCGGTGAAGGCGGCGGGCCCGACGGAGGCGCTGCCGGCCGCCGACCCGCCCGGGGAGGTCGCGATGTACGGGGCGGACCGGCTGGTCACCCGGTGCGTGCACACCGGCCTGCCGGTCCTGGTGGGGCGGGCCGGCCCGGACGACCTGGACCGGATCGCACGGAGCCCGGAGGCGGCGGAGATGCTGGCCGCGGCCGGGGTCCACTCGTACCTGGCGGTGCCGCTGATCGCGCGCGGCGAGGTCCTCGGCGCGCTGGACCTCAAGCGGGACCGCAACCCGCTGCCGTTCGACGGGGACGACGTGCTCCTGGCGACGGAGCTGGCGGCGCGGGCGGCGGTGAGCATCGACAACGCCCGGTGGTACCAGAGCGTGCGGAACTCGGCGGTGACGCTCCAGCGCAGCCTGCTGCCGGGCGTGCCGCCGGAGCGGGCGGGCCTGGAGGTGGCGGCCCGTTACCAGCCGGCGCAGGCGTCGAGCGAGGTCGGCGGCGACTGGTACGACGTGATCCCGCTGCCCGACGACAAGACGGCGCTCGTCGTGGGGGACGTGATGGGCAGCGGGATCGACGCGGCGGCCACGATGGGCCGGCTGCGGACGGCCACCTGCGCGTTCGCGGACCTCGACCTGTCCCCCGCGCAGGTCCTGCGGCACCTGGACCGCATCACCGCGGGCCTGGAGCACTACATCGCGACCTGTCTCTTCGCCGTGCACGACCCGGTGCGGGGCCGGTGCCGGATCGCGAACGCGGGCCACCTGCCGCCCGTGCGGGTCCCGGCGGACGGTCCCGCCGAGTTGGTGCGGCTCTCGACGGGGGTGCCGCTGGGGGTGGGCGGCGGCAGCTTCCGCACGGCCCGGGTGCCGTTCCGGCCCGGGGACCGGCTGGTGCTCTTCACGGACGGCCTGATCGAGACCCGGGACGAGGCGATCGACGACCGGCTCGCGCTGCTCGTGGGCCTGCTCGACGAGGCGCGCGGCCCCCTGGAGGAGACCTGCGACCAGTTGCTGCGGGCGCTGCGGCGGCCGGGCGCGCCGGACGACGTGGCGCTCCTGGTCGCCCGGAGCACGGGATGACCGCGCGGGGGCGGCGGGACGGTTCCGGCACCGGTCCCCGCCGGGAGCGGGGGAAGACGCGCGGCACGGGGCTGCGGAGCGTCGCCGGGCAGGTGTTCGCCCTGGAGGCGCTGATCGCGCTCCTGGTGATCGTGATGGCGGCCGCCGTGATGTTCCAGCAGGAGCGGCGGGACGCCGAACAGAACGCCCGGGCGCGCTCGCTCGCGGTCGCGGAGGCGTTCGCGCACGCCCCGGGCACCGCAGCCGCCCTCACGTCGTCCGATCCGACGGCGGAGCTGCAGGGCCGGGCGGAGGCGACCCGGCGGGCGGCGGGCGTGGACTTCGTCTCGGTCCTGAGCCCCGGCGGGGTGCGGTACACCGACGCGCGGCCGGAGCTGATCGGCCGCAAGGCGTCCGGCGACCTCTCGCGGGCGGTGCGCGGCGCGTCGTACACGGAGCTGTTCGAGGGCGCGCCGAACGACGCGGCGCGGGCCGTGGTCCCCGTGGTGGACGGCCGGGGCCGTGTCGTCGGCCTGGTGACCAGCGGCATCGAGGTGGGGAACATCGCGCACTCCGCGGGGGACCGGCTGCCGCTGCTCGCGGGCGCGGCGGGCGGCGCCCTCGTGGTGGCCGTGGGCGGGGCCGCGCTGGTGAGCCGGCGGCTGCGGCGGCAGACGCACGGGCTCGGGCCGGCCGAGATGACCCGGATGAAGGAGCACCACGAGGCGGTGCTGCACGCCGTGCGGGAAGGGGTCCTGATCGTGGACGCCGACCACCGGCTGCTGCTCGCCAACGACGAGGCGCGCCGGCTCCTCGGGCTCGGCCCGGAGGCCGAGCGGCGGCACGTGTCGGAGCTGGGTCTCGCGCCGCGCACGGTCGAACTCCTGGAGTCGGGGCGGACGGCGACCGACGAGGTGCACCGGGCGGGCGACCGGCTCCTCGCGGTGAGCGTGCGGCCCACCCTCCCCGGGGCGGGCGGGGCCGGCTGTGTGATGACGATGCGGGACACCACCGAGCTGGCCGCGCTGTCCGGCCGGGCGGCGGTGGCCCGGGGCCGGCTCCAGCTGCTGTACGAGGCGGGGGTCCGGATCGGGACGACGCTGGAGGTCGTACGGACGGCGGAGGAGCTGGCGGAGGTGGCGGTGCCCCGGTTCGCGGACTTCGCCACGGTGGAGCTCCTGGAGCCGGTGCTGCGCGGGGAGGAGCCCCCCGAGGCGGCGGAGGCGGTGGCCGCGACTGCCGGGATGCGGCGGACGGCGCTGAGCGGGGTGCGGTCGGACCAGCCGCTCCAGCCGGTCGGGGACACCATCCTCTTCGACGCGCCCGGCACCCCGATGACGACGGCCCTGGACACCGGGCACGCGGTGGTGCAGCCGGAGCTGGCGGCGGCGGAGCGCTGGCGGGCGCAGGACCCGGAGGGGGCCGCGCGGGCCCTGGCGTACGGGATGCACTCGCTGCTCACGGTGCCGCTGCTGGCCCGGGGGGTGGTCCTGGGGATGGCGAACTTCTGGCGGGCGGACACGGCGGAGCCGTTCGGGGAGGAGGACCTGTCGTTCGCGGAGGAGCTGGCGGCGCGGGCGGCGGTCGCGATCGACAACGCGCGCCGGTTCACCCGGGAGCACGCGATGGCGGTGTCGCTCCAGCGGAGCCTGCTGCCCCGGGCGCTGCCGGAGCAGAGCGCGGTGGAGGTCGCGTACCGCTACCTCCCGGCGGAGGCCGGGGTGGGCGGCGACTGGTTCGACGTGATCCCGCTGCCGGGCGCGCGGGTGGCGCTGGTGGTGGGCGACGTGGTGGGGCACGGGCTGCACGCGGCGGCCACCATGGGGCGGCTGCGCACGGCGGTGCACAACTTCTCGACCCTGGACGTGCCGCCGGACGAACTGCTGGCCCGCCTGGACGAGTTGACGGGGCAGATCGACGCCCGGGAGGAGGGGGAGGGGACGGACGGTGAGGGGCGGCGGCGCGAGGAGGGGATCACCGGCGCGACCTGTCTGTACGCGATCTACGACCCGGCGTCGGGGCTGTGCACGATGGCGAGCGCGGGCCACCCCGGGCCCGCCCTCGTGGCCCCGGACGGGCGGGTGGAGTTCCCCGGGCTGTCGCCGGGGCTGCCGCTCGGGCTCGGTCTGGGCGAGACGCCGTTCGCCACGACGGAGCTGCCGCTGCCGGAGGGGAGCAGGCTGGTGCTCTTCACCGACGGGCTCCTGGAGGACGGCGGGCGGGACTTCGACACGGGGCACGGGCTGCTCCGGTCCGCGCTCGCCCACCGGGACCGGAGCCCGGAACAGACCTGCGCGGACGTCCTGACGGCGCTCCTCTCGTCGTCGCCGCGCGACGACATCGCGCTCCTGGTGGCGCGGACCCGCCGGCTCGACCGGGAGCGGATCGCGGAGTGGGAGGTGGCGCGGGACCCGTCGGCGGTGTCCCCGGTGCGGAACGCGGCGGCGGCGAAGCTGGTGGAGTGGGGGCTGGAGGAGGCGGCGTTCACGGCGGAGCTGGTCCTCAGCGAACTGCTCACGAACGCGGTGCGGTACGGCGCCGACCCGGTGCGCGTACGGCTGCTCCACGACCGGGCGCTGATCTGCGAGGTCTCGGACGGCAGCAGCACCTCGCCGCATCTGCGGCACGCGACGGCGACGGACGAGGGCGGGCGGGGCCTGTACCTGGTCGCGCGGTACGCGGAGCGCTGGGGCACGCGGTACGGCCGGCGCGGCAAGACGATCTGGGCCGAACTGCGGGTGAGCACGGACGACGCCGGTCCGGCGGCGGTGATGCCGGACCTGGACGCGCTGGAGGACCTGGCCTGGTGAGGGCCTTCCGGCGGCGCGTCCGGGCGGCGGCCGGGCGGCCGCGCCGCCGAGCCGCCGCGCGCCCCGGCGCGTCCCTCCGGACCTCCCCGGGGCCCTGCCCGTCCGGCCGGTCACGGCGCCGGTGGCGCACCGTCCGGACCGGTGCCCCGCAGCGCCCTGCGGACCGCCGCCAGGTCCTCGTCCGAGGCCAGACCGGCGTGGTAGAGCCGCAGTTCGGTCGCGCCCGCCGCGCGCGCCCGGTCCGCGTCGCGGGCCAGGCGCCCGGGGTCGCCGCCCAGGCCGGTGACGACGGGGAGGTTGGCGGCGAGGACGGTGCCGGGGCGGGCGTGGGCCGCGAAGGCGGCCACCTTCGGCGGGCGGGCGACGACGCCGTCCGCGTGGCCCAGGACGTGGGCGGGGTCCGTGCCGGTGTCGGCGCCGCAGCGGTACGGGTCGGGGTCGGCGTGCAGCAGGACGCGGAAGCCGGGCGGGGCGGCGGCCCGCACGGCGGCCACGGCGGCCTCCTGGAAGGCGCGGGCGGTCCCGGCGCGCCAGGCCAGGGCGGGGGCCTCCAGGCGGCCGAGCCCGCCCGCCGGGCCGGTCCCGGCCCAGACGGGCTCCAGGGCGGCGCGCACCGCGGCGGCCAGTTCGCCGGGGTCGGCCCCCCGGGCCCCGTACCCCTCCCGGCAGACGGGGCAGAAGCAGAGGGACATCAGGAGTTCCGCGCGCTCCCCCGGGAGCGCGCCGCCGGTCTTGTCGTGGGCGTGCAGGTGGGCGAGGCCGTACCAGCCGCAGGACTCCAGTTCGGTGCCGGCGGCGCCGGGGCGCACGGCGGCCTCGGCGGCCAGGCCGACGAGGAGGTCGCGGACGTCGGAACGGGCGACGCAGGGGGCCCAGGGGTAGCGGTCCCCGTAGGCGTTGACGACGGAGGTCTCCGGGTGTTCGGCGCCGAGGCGGGAGTTGTGCGCGAGGACGACCCAGCTGTGCACCTCCAGACCGGCGGCGGCCAGGGCCCCGGCGGCGCGTCCGTAGGCGTCGCCGGGGGCCCACTCCCCCGCCGGGTACGGGCGGAGCGCGCGGCCCGCCCAGCGGTCCGGGTCCGGCGGGTAGAGCACGGCGGCGTGCCCGGCGGTGACGATCCGGTGGGCCGGGTGCCGGGGGGTCGGGGCCCGTACGGAGTGGTAGGCGGCGGCGAGCGTCACCCGGGCGAGCCCCAGGTCCGCGAGGAGGCCGGGCGCGGCGGGGTCGCCGTCGACGTCCCAGGGATAGACGAAGGCGCCCGCCCGCAGGCCCGTGCTCACGCCCCGGCCTCCTTCAGGAGGGCGCGGGCCCGGTCGACCAGCCGGAGCAGTTCCCCGACGTGCGCGGGGTCGGGCTCGCTCAGCGGCGGTCGCACCTCGCCCACGTCCTGGCCTCCCGCGCGGACCGCCGCCTTGACGAGCGAGACGGCGTATCCCCGTCCCAGGGAACGGAGTTCGACGAGCGGCCGGAAGAAGACGTCGACGAGCAGGTCCGTGGTGGCGTCGTCGCCGGCGGCGAGGGCGCGGTGGTGGGCGAGGGCGATGTCGGGGGCGAAGCAGAAGGCGGCGGAGGAGTAGAGGGTGACGCCGATGCCCCGGTAGGCGGCGGCGGTGAGTTCGGCGGTCGGCAGGCCGTTGAAGTAGAGCAGGTCGAGACCTTCGGCGCGGACGGCGCTGACGATCCGCTGCATCAGGCCGAGGTCGCCGAGCCCGTCCTTGAGGCCGATGATCCCGTCGGTGCGGGCGAGGGCGACGGCGGTGTCGGGGGTGAGGACCGCGTTGTCGCGCTGGTAGACGATGACGTCGAGCGCGGTGGCGGCGGCCAGTTCGGTGTAGTGGCGGAGCAGTCCGGCCTGGTCGGCGACGACGAGGTACGGGGGCAGGGCGAGGAGGCCGTCCGCGCCGGCCTCCTCCGCGAGGCGGGCGTGGTGGATCGCGAGGGCGGTGCCGTAGCCGGTGCCGGCGACGACGGGGACGCGGCCGGCGGCCTCCTCCACGGCGGCGGCGACGCAGTCCCGGAACTCCTCGGGGGCGAGGGCGTGGAACTCGCCGGTGCCGCAGCAGGCGAACACGGCCCCGGCGCCCGCGTCGATCCCGGCGCGGACGTGCGCGCGGAAGGCGGCGAGGTCGGGGGAGCCGTCCGGCGCGAAGGCGGTGACGGGGAAGAACAGCAGGCCGTCGAGGCGGGTGGCGAGCGGGGCGGTGGTCACGGGCGCTCCCAGCGAAGTCCGTCGTGCACGGTCATGAGCGGTGTGCATGTTCATGAATCTCGTCCACATCCTTGAACGAGACTGCCCCGCACGCTAGGCCAGCGCCGAGGCGCCGGTCAAGGCGTCCGACACGGCGTCACACCCCTTCTTGACGCTCCTCCGACGGCTCCTTAGCGTGTCCACGGTTGTGAATGCAGGACAGATGAACGAACCGACCGGATCCGGCCGCCCGGACGGACCCGCCCGCACCGCACCGCACGGGCAGGCCGGCCCGGACCGCCGTCCCGCCGGACCCGCACGCCCCGCACGTCCCGCACGTCCCGATGGAGGAGCCGTTCCATGACCGCACCCCGCACCGTCCTGCTCACCGGCGCCGCCGGGGGCATCGGCACCCTGATGCGGGAGCTGCTGCCCCCGTACGGCCACGAACTCCGCCTCCTGGACGCCGTCCCCGTCCCCGGGGCGCCGGACGCGATCGTCGCGGACCTCGCGGACCGGGCGGCGCTGCGCGAGGCGGTGCGGGGGGTCGACGCGGTCGTGCACCTCGCGGGCATCTCCCTGGAGTCCGACTTCGACAGGATCGTGGCCGCCAACGTCACCGGGCTCCACCACCTCTACGAGGCCGTCCGCGAGGAGGGCGTCCGGCGCGTGGTCTTCGCCTCCAGCAACCACGCGGTCGGCTTCACCCCGCTTCCGCGCGAGGGAGAACCGCTCCTCCCCGCCGACGTCCCGCACCGGCCCGACACCTTCTACGGACTCTCCAAGTGCTTCGGCGAGGACCTGGCCCAGCTCTACTGGGACCGGCACGGCGTCGAGACCGTCTCCCTGCGCATCGGCTCCTGCTACCCCGCGCCCACCACGGTGCGGATGCTCTCGCTGTGGCTCAGCCCCGGCGACTGCGCCCGGCTCCTGCACGCCTCGCTCACCGCCGGGTCCGTCGGCCACACCGTGGCGTACGGCTCCTCCGCCAACACCCGTCTGCGATGGGACCTCTCCACGGCCCGGGCGCTCGGCTACGCGCCGCAGGACGACGCGGAGGTCTTCGCGGCGGAACTCCTCGCGGAGCAGGGCCCCTTGCCCGAGGACAGTCCCGACGCCCTCTACCTGGGCGGCCGCTTCTGCGGGGACCCGCCGCCCCCGTCCCGCTGACGGCGGGGATACGCAGGACCCGGCCGGACTGATACGGGGGAGCCGGCCGGGGCCCGGGTCACGGTGCGCGCCTGCGGACCGGACCCGCCCACCGTAGGGCCCGGCCGGTGACCGCCGCGAGCCGCGGAACGCGGCGCCTGTCCGGAACGCGCGGCGGACCGGGCGGACCCGGTCGCAGGGTCCCGATCGGCGACCCCGCCCTCAGGGCCCCGGCCGGCGGGCCGTCCGGGGAGCCCCGGTCAGCGGCCCGCCCTCAGGGTCCGGGACGGCGGCTCGCCGAACCTCTCCCGGTAGCGCGCCGCGAACCTGCCCTGGTGGCCGAAGCCCCAGCGCCAGGCCACCTCGCTCACGCTCACCTCCTCCGGGACGGCGGCCCGCAGCTCCTCGCGGACCCGGTCGAGCCGGACCTCCCGCACGTACGCCATCGGGGACGTCCCCACGTACTCCCGGAAGGACTCCTGGAGGCGGCGCACGCTCACCCGGGCCAGGGCGGCGAGCTCGGTGGTCGTGAAGGGGTGCTCCGGGCGCTCCCGCACCGCGTCCATCACCCGCTTGACCGGCGCCGGGCGCCGGGCCTCCCCGGGGTGGGCCAGCGCGTCGCGCCAGGGGTGCTCGGCGGCCAGGAGCAGCCCGTTGAGCAGCGCCTCCTGGAGGGGCGCGGCCACCAGTTCGTGGTGGGCGAGCCCCTCCCCGGCGAGCGCCTCGCACGCGACCCGCCGGGCGAAGCGCACCCAGCTCAGGCCGGGCCCCCGCGTGATGTCCAGCCGGGGCCCGAGGGCGAACGGACCGCGCGGCGGCCGGCCCAGCAGCTGTTCGAGGCGGTCGCGGAGCGCGGCCGCCCCGATCTTCACCGCCAGGGTCCGGCAGTCGCCGCTCCAGCGGTCCAGGACGGTGTCCCCGGCCGGGTCGAGCAGCAGCGCCTCGGCGGCCGTGGCGACGAGCGGCGGCCCGCCGCCCTGGCGCACCTCCATCGTGCCGCTCAGGGGGGCGTTCAGGTGATAGGCGCCCAGCTCCCCGAAGCTCATCCGGACGTCGGCCCCGCAACTGAGGTCACCGATGACCAGCGGCCCGAGGGCGACGGTGTCGAACCGCGCCGCGAAGGGGCGCGACCCCCGTTCGACGAGGTCCATGCGGTTCTCGTAGTACCGCACGCCGAGCTCCTCGCGCGCCGCGTCCACGTCCTCCGTCCGGAACGAACTCCCGCCCGCCGGTCCCACCCGTCCCGCCGGCCCCGTCGTCGCCACCGCGTCCACCGCACCCCCGGCCCCCACCGCACCCATGATCGAAAGGATAGGCACATGCCGGGGTGGGGCCGGGCGGCGCCCGGCCGGTCACGGCCCGCCGGACCGGCCCGTACCGCTTCGGCGGCGGACGGGGGCCGGAGAGCGCCCCCGTCACCGGTGTGGCCGAACCCGGCGAAGGTAAGGGAACGGCAAAGGGGCCCTGATCGTTACCCCTGGCATGACCGCTATGACCCCCGGCTCGAACATCCCTCTCACCGCCGCGCGCGTGGCGGTGGACGTCGCCGCCCCGGTGCGGCTCGACGTCTCGGGCCTGCTGCTCGGCGCCAACGGCAAGGTCCGCTCGGACGACGACTTCATCTTCTACAACCAGCCCGCCGGCCCCGGTGTCACCTACCGCTCCGGCGGCGGGACCGCGCCCGACGCGATCCTGGTCGACACCGGCGCGCTGCCGGCCGGTGTCGAGAGGATCGTCGTCACGGCGAGCCCGGACGCCGCGGGCCAGACCTTCCAGGGCATCGAACCCACGGCGACGATCCGCGACGCGGACGGCGGCGTGCTCGCCACCTTCACCCCGCCCCGGCTGTCCACGGAGACGGCCCTCGTGGTCGTCGAGATCTACCTGCGCAACGGCGCGTGGAAGGCCCGCGCCGTGGGCCAGGGCTACGCGAACGGGCTCGCCGGCATCGCGACCGACTTCGGCGTCTCGGTGGACGAGGAGCCGGCGGTCGCCGCGCCCGCCGCCCCGGCTCCCGTCGCGCCGCCCGTCCCGCCCGCGCCGCCGGCCGCCCCGGTGGACCCCCGGCTCGCGCCCCCGGCCCCGTCCGCGCCGCCCGTCGCCCCCGCGCCCGCGCCCACCGGCAAGATCAACCTCGACAAGGGCCGGGTCAGTCTCCAGAAGAACCAGACGGTGTCCCTGGTCAAGGGCGGCCGTCCGCTGCTCTCCCAGGTCAAAATGGGCCTCGGTTGGGAGCCCGCCTACCGGGGCAAGGACATCGACCTGGACGCCTCCGTCATCGCGTACGGCCCGCAGCGCAACCACCTGGACAGCTGCTACTTCGGCAAGCTGGCCATCCTGAACGGCTCGGTCAAGCACTCCGGCGACAACCTCACCGGCGAGGGCGCGGGCGACGACGAGGTGATCACCGTCGACCTGGGCCGGCTGCCGGCCGAGGTCACCGGTCTCGTCTTCACGGTGAACTCCTTCTCCGGCCAGAAGTTCACCGAGGTCGCCAAGGCGTACTGCCGGCTGCTCGACGCGGCGACCGGCGAGGAGCTGGTCCGCTTCGACCTGACCACCGCCGAACCCCAGACCGGCGTGATGATGGCGAAGCTGATCAGGCAGTTCTCCGGCGAGTGGGAGATGACGGCGATGGGCGAGTTCGTGAAGTCGCGGACCGTCCGGGGCATGGTGAAGCCGGCCGCCCAGGCACTCTGACGGCCGGCCCGCGGACCGCGGCGCGTCCACGGCCCGGCACGTCGGGTGCCGGGCCGTGGCGCCGGGTTCAGCGGCGGGGCTGGCGGCGCCAGGGGCCGGTGATCGCGACCATGATGCCGGGGGTCTGGATGTTGGCGAACAGCGTGTCGCCGTCCGGCGAGAAGACGACGCCGGTGAACTCGCTGTCGTTGAGGTCGTTGCGGGCGATCGGGTACGTACGGCCGGAGTCGGTGGCGCCGAAGAGGTGCTGGACCCCCTCGCCGTCCTCCGCGATGACGAGCCCGCCGTACGGGGAGACGGTGATGTTGTCGGGGCCGTCGAAGGCGCCGTCCTCGTCGGGGTTCGCGTTCACGCCGAACAGCACCTTGAGGGTGAGGGTGCGGCGCTTCGGGTCGTAGAACCAGACCTGGCCGTCGTGCGCGGCGCCGGGGCTCTCGGCGCGCGCGAAGGAGGAGACGACGTAGGCGCCGCCGTCGGCCCACCACATGCCCTCCAGCTTGCGGCCGCGGGTGACCTGCCCGGCGGCGAACTGCTTGCGGACGGGGGTGGTGCGGGCGTCGCGGTCGGGGACGTCGACCCAGTCCACGCCGTAGACGGTGCCGATCCGGGTGGCGCGGGAGAGGTCGTCGACGAAGCGGCCGGAGGAGTCGACGCACTTGGCGGCCTGGAGCACACCGGCGTCGTCGGCGAGGGTGCGGAGCTTCCCGCGCCCGTGCTCGAAGCCCTTCGGCGGCACCCAGCGGAAGAGGAGCCCGTTGGGGTTGGAGGCGTCCTCGGTGAGGTAGGCGTGGCCGTGCCGGGGGTCGATGACGACGGCCTCGTGGTCGTACCGGCCGAACGCCTTGACCGGCTTCGGGGCGCGGTTGGCCCGGCGGTCGCGCGGATCGACCTCGAAGACGTACCCGTGGTCCCTGGTCATGCCGTTGACGCCGGCGAGGTCGGAGTTCTCCTCGCCGGTCAGCCAGGTGCCCCACTCGGTGCGGCCGCCCGCGCAGTTGGTGGAGGTGCCGGCGAGGCCGACCCACTCGGCCACGGTGCCGTCGCGGTGCACCTCCACGACCGTGCAGCCACCGGCCGCGGCCGGGTCGTAGACGAGGCCCTCGGTGAGCGGGACCGGGTGCTCCCACTTGGCGCGGGGACCCTTCAGCTCGTGGTTGTTGACCAGGTACGTGGTGCCGCGCGGACCGGCGAAGGCGGCGGTGCCGTCGTGGTTGGAGGGCGTGAACTCGCCCGACTCCAGGCGGGTCACCCCGCTGTGGGTGACGACGCGGTACGAGAAGCCGGCCGGCAGCGCGAGCACCCCCTTCGGGTCCGCGACCAGCGGCCCGTACCCGAGGGCGTGCCCGTGACCGCGATCGTGGTCGCGACCGTGTCCATGGCCGGTTCCGTACGCCTCCGGCTCGTCGGACGCGAGCGCCTCGGGGGCGGTGGCGAGAGCCCCGACGACACCGGTGAGGGCGAGCCCCGCACCGGTGGCGGCGGACTGCTTGGCGAACTCTCTGCGGTTGAGCGGCATGGTGATGGGTTCTCCCTGTGGTGGCCGGATCTCGCTGGTCACCCTCGCGGGTCCGCGCGAACGGCGTCTGAACACCACGGGAACACCGGCGGGCATCCGTCCCCCGGCCACCCGGCACCCGTCCCGCCGGGAACGGCCGACAGCGGCCCGGAGCGGCCCGGAGCGGCCCGGAGCGGCGGGAAACGCCCGGAAACGGGCGAGGGGCGCGGAAAACCGCCGGAAGCCCCGGAGCCGCCGGGGGAAGCCCCGGGTCCGTCAGGAACCGGCCCGCGAGCGGGCCTTGAAGGCGGCCTTGCGGGCCTCCTTCGCCGTGGCCTTGTCCCGGTGCAGACGGCCCATCGCCTCCAGGACCTCCGCCGTCGCCGGGTGCTCCACCCGCCAGGCGGCCTCGAAGAAGCCGCCGTGCCGCCCGGTGAGGCCCTCGATCAGCTCCTGGAGCTCCTCCAGGTCGCCCTCCGCTTCGAGCTGGGCCGCGATGGTGTCGATCGCCAGCCAGAAGATCATCGACTCCGGCGGCGCGGGCACGTCGGCCGCGCCCCGCTCCGCGAGCCAGACCCGCGCCAGGCCGCCGAGTTCCGCGTCGTCCAGGACCTCCCGCACCGCGGGCTCCGCCTCCGGGCCCACCAGGGAGAGCGTCTGCTGGCAGTGGAGGCGGCGGAGCGGGGAGCCCGCGTCGGAGCCCCGGGCCGCGTGCAGCAGCTCCCGGGCCGCGCCGACCGCGTCCCGGCCGGCCAGCCAGGCGGCGGTCTCCTCCCGCGCCGCGGCCTCGGGGTAGCCGGCGATCCCGTCGAGGAGCGCGTCGGCGCCCTTGTCCGCCAGGTCGCCGACGGCGGGCGCGTCGACGCCGGCCTCCAGCATCCGGGCCCGGATGCCGTACAGGCCGAGCGGGGTGAGCCGGACCATGCCGTACCGGGTGACGTCCTCGTCGTCCACGGGCGGCGCGGACTCCTCGCCCTCCTCGGCCATCAGGGCCTCGTCCAGGGGCTGGTACTCCACGAGCCCGATCGGCTCCAGGAGCCGGAACTGCTCGTCCAGCCGCATCATCGCGTCCGAGACCTGCTCCAGCACGTCGTCGGTGGGCTCGCCCATGTCGTCGGGGACGACCATCGAGGCGGCGAGGGCGGGCAGCGGCACCGGTCCCTCGCCGGCCCCGCCCTCGCTGACCGTCAGCAGGTAGAGGTTGCCGAGCACGCCCTCCAGGAACTCGGCCTCGGCCTCGGGGTCCCAGTCGAGGGCGTCGATGTCGATCTCGCCGTCCTCCCCGACGAGGTCGTCGAAGTCGTCCAGGACGGGGGCGACGGCCTCCACGAACACCGCCTCGAAGCCGTCCAGCCAGAGCGCGAGGACGTCCCGGGGCGAACCGCCGGTGAGGAGCGCCAGGTTCTCGCCGGGCGCGGCCGTTCCGGGGGCGTCCTCGCCCTCGCCGTCCTCGATCTCCACGAGGCCGGTGTCGACCGCGAGCCGCCAGGCGTCGCCCGCGCGGAACGCGCCCTCCTCGTCCGCGTCGAGGCCCAGGGCCCCGACCGCCGCCGGGAGCTGCTCGTCGAGCAGGTCGCCGCCCGCGTCCACCCGGGTGCCGGGCCCCGCCCAGCGGGCGAGCCTCGCCGCGTCGGCGAGGAGGGGGGCGGCCAGGGCGTCCCGCGCCAGCTCCGCGTCCGCACGCAGCCGAACGGGGGGAAGGGTGGGGTGCTCCGCTGACATCTGGTGGGTCTCCTCGGCGCGTACGGGGCGAGCGGGTCAAAGGGCTCGGGGAGGTGAAGACCTCGCGGAGCCGTCCCAGCGTAGACGCATCCGGGAGGCCGTCCGCCGGTTCACGGACCCGTCGGTCCCCGTACACCCGTCGGCCCTTGACAAGGGGGGTGCTCTGCCAAGAGATTGACGCGCGTAGATGCACCTGCCGTTCCTCCCAGCACCCCCGGAGTCCCCGATGTCTTCCTCCATACCGAGATCCGCGGCCGTCGCCGCCGTCGTGTCCGCCGCCCTGGCCGCCGGGCTGCTCGCCGGTTCGGCGAGCGCGTCCGCCGAGGACGGCGCCGGCGTCCGCGTCCACGACATCCAGGGCACGACCCGCGTCTCGCCCCTCGCCGGACAGCAGGTCACCGGGGTCACGGGCATCGTCACGGGCGTCCGCACCTACGGCTCGCGCGGCTTCTGGATCCAGGACCCCACCCCCGACGCGGACCCGGCCACCAGTGAGGGCCTCTTCGTCTTCACCGGTTCCGTCCCGACCGTCGCCGTCGGCGACGCGGTCAGCGTGAAGGGCACGGTCACCGAGTACGTTCCCGGCGGCCTGTCCTCCGGCAACCAGTCGCTGACGCAGCTCTCCAAGCCCGTCGTCACCGTCGTCTCGCGGGGCAACCCGGTGCCGGCCCCGGTGACGATCTCGTCCTCGTCCGTCCCCGACGCGTACGCGCCGGAGGGCGACCCGGCCGCGGGCGGCTCGATCAACGGCCTGACGCTGGAGCCCCGGACGTACGCCCTGGACTACTACGAGTCCCTGGAGGGCACCAACGTCCGGATCGACTCCTCGCGGGTGGTCGGCGCCACCGACCCGCACGCCGAGCTGTGGGTCACGGTGAAGCCGTGGGAGAACGCCAACCGGCGCGGCGGCACGGTCTACGGCTCCTACGAGGACCAGAACACCGGCCGGATCCAGGTCCAGTCGCTGGTCCCGCTCGCCCAGCAGCCGTTCCCCAGGGCCGACGTCGGCGACGTGCTCACCGGCGCCACCGAGGGTCCGCTCGACTTCAACCAGTACGGCGGCTACACCCTGACGGCCCGTACCCTCGGCACGGTCGTGGACCGGGGCCTGGAGCGCGAGACCACGGACAGGCAGCACAAGAACGAGCTGGCCGTGGCGACGTACAACGTCGAGAACCTGGACCCGACCGACCCGCAGGAGAAGTTCGACGCGCTCGCGAAGGCGGTCGTGACGAACCTCGCCTCGCCGGACGTCATCGCCCTGGAGGAGATCCAGGACAACAACGGCGCCAAGAAGGACGGCACGGTCGCCGCCGACGTGACGGTGAAGAAGTTCACCGACGCGATCGTGGCGGCCGGCGGTCCGGCGTACGACTGGCGTTCGATCGACCCGGAGGACGACAAGGACGGCGGCGAGCCCGGCGGCAACATCCGTCAGGTCTTCCTCTTCAACCCGGAGCGGGTCTCCTTCACGGACCGTCCGGGCGGCGACGCCACCACCGCGACCGGCGTCACCGGCCGCAAGGGCCGCGCCGAGCTGACCCTCTCCCCCGGCCGGATCGACCCGGCGAACGCCGCCTGGCAGGACAGCCGCAAGCCGCTCGCGGGCGAGTTCGTCTTCCGGGGCCGTACGGTCTTCGTGATCGCGAACCACTTCGGCTCGAAGGGCGGAGACGAGTCGATCGTCTCGCACCACCAGCCGCCGAACCGTTCCTCCGAGGCCAAGCGCCTGCTCCAGGCCCAGGCCGTCAACGGCTTCGTGAAGCAGCTCCTCGCGGTCGAGAAGCAGGCCGACGTGCTGGTGGTCGGCGACATCAACGACTTCGAGTTCTCCGGCACGACGAAGGCGCTGACGGACGGCGGCGCGCTGTACCCGGCCGTGAAGTCGCTGCCGCGCGAGGAGCGCTACTCGTACGTGTACCAGGGCAACAGCCAGGTCCTCGACCAGATCCTGACCAGCCCGGGCGTGCACCACTTCGCGTACGACAGCGTCCACATCAACGCGGAGTTCGCGGACCAGAACAGCGACCACGACCCGCAGGTGCTGCGCTTCCGCCCGTAACACCCTCGAAGGAGACCGGCGCCTCCCGGGAGGCCGCGTCCCCCGGGAGGCGCCGGCGGATCACGTGCCCGCGCCGAGGCTCAGCGCGGGCGTGTACCACCGCACCCGGACGCCGGTGAGCCCGGGGAGTTCGCGCGCCGGCCTCCGGGCTCCGCCGGGCGGGGCGTACTCCGCCCGCCAGCCGGCGAGGGCCCGCTCGCTCTCCCACTCGGTGAGGACGAGGACGCGGGTGCCGTCCGTGGACCGGTGGACGTGCGTGCCGATCCTGCCGGGCGCGAGCCGGGTCGCCGGGTCGCCGGCCAGGACGGCGTCCACGACCTCCTCCGGACCCTCACGGCGCCCGGCGCCCGGTCCCCCGAAGTCGGCCTCGACGACCGAGAGCGCCCCGGGCGGCCCGTCCGCGGTTCCGGGGGCGGCGACCGGACGGGGCGGCGCGTAGCGGTGCAGGACCACCCGTTCGACGCCGGGCACGGCCGCGTCGATCTCGGCGTTCCGGTCGTCGCGGTGGGTGCGGACGAAGTCCTCGTAGACCGCCTCGTCGGTCCACTGCGAGTAGTGGAGCAGCGTGTCCCCGTCGGCGCCGGTGTGGACGGTGTACGAGAGCAGTCCCGGATCGGGCCACTCCCGGCGCTCCCAGACCGCGCGGACGGCTTCGACGGCGGCCCGCTGCCGTGCGGGGGTGCCGACCCGCCAGGTGCTGACGAGAACGGCGCCGACGCCGGGACGGTAGAGGTCGGGACGGGCGTGCGGGTGCGCGACGGCCTTCATGGGGGTGGTCTCCTGTTCCTGGGACTCCGGGTCGTCCGGACGGCTCCACCGTTCCGCCTCGACCATGGTTGAGGTCAAGGGACCGCGGCGGAAAGGGTCCCACCCAGGACCCTTCAGCGCTCCTTGCTCTTCGGGACAAGGAGATCTAAGTGGACCTTCACCGTCCGTCGCGCCCAGACTTCCGGCATGACCACCACGCCCTCCCCCGCCCCGCCCTTCGGCCGCGCGCTCTGCGCGATGGTCACCCCGTTCGCCTCCTCCGGCGCGCTCGACCCCGCCACGAGCCGGGCGCGCTCGCCGCCCGGCTCGTGGCGGAGGGCTGCGACGGACTGGTCCTCAACGGGACCACGGGCGAGTCCCCGACCACCACCGACGCCGAGAAGACCGCGCTCGTACGCGCCGTCCGGGAGGCCGTCGGGCCCGGGCCCTCGGTCCTCGCGGGCGTGGGCACCGCCGACACCCGGCACAGCGCCGCGCTGGCCCGCGCGGCCGAGGAGGCGGGGGCGGACGGGCTGCTCGTCGTCGCCCCGTACTACAGCCGTCCCCCGCAGGCGGCCGTCGAGGCGCACTTCCTGAAGGTCGCGGACGCGACCGGCCTGCCGGTGATGGTGTACGACATCCCCGGCCGCACCGGCGTCCGCGTCGAGCCCGCGACGATGCGGCGGCTCGCCGCGCACCCGCGGATCGTCGCGGTGAAGGACTGCTCCTGCGACCTGCTCGGTTCGGCGCGGCTGATCGCGGAGACCGGGCTCGCGTACTACTCGGGCTGCGAGGAGCTGAACCTGCCGCTGTACGCGGTGGGAGGCGCCGGTTACGTGAGCACGGTGGCGAACGTGGTGCCCCGTCACGCGCGCGCGGTGCTCGACGCCTTCGACGCGGGCGACACCGCCGGGGCCGCCCGCCTCCACGCCCGGCTGCTGCCGCTCGCCGAGCGGATGACGGCGTCCGGCCTGCCGGGCACGGTGACCGTCAAGGCGCTCCTCGGCGGCCCGGTGCGGGAACCGCTGCTGCCCGCCGGCCGGGAGGACGCCGACGGGCTGCGCGCGCTGTACGAGGAGCTGCTCCGGCCGGACCCGGGCGTCACCGTCCCCGTCACCGTGTGACAGGAGCTTCACGGCACTGTCCCCGTTGCGTCCCGGCCCCCGGAAGGGCGCGGAACCGTGGTTAGCCTGGGCCCGCTCCGGGCGCCGCCCGGCAGTGGAACGGAACGAACGACGGGGAGCCGACGGATGCCGATACGCGGAGGAAGCACGACGGGGCCGGTGGACGCCGGGAAGAACGGACCGTCCCGCAGACGCGTGCTCCGTCTGGCCGGGAGCGGCCTCGGCCTGGCGGCGCTCGGCGCGGGCGCGTGGGGCTGCGGCCCGGCGGAGGAGCCCGTCCCCGGCGCCACCGCTCCCGGGAAGGGCGCGTCCGCCACCCCCGGCAGCGCCTTCACCACCCCGCCGCCGGGCACCGCCCCGCGCCCGCTGTGGCAGGCCCCCGCGGCGTCCGGGGCGTTCGGCGCGAAGGGCGCGCTCGCCGTCGCCGGCGACGTGGTCCTGGTCTCCGGCGACCCGCTGGTGGGCCGTTCGCTCACCACCGGCGAGGAGGTCTGGTCGCGGAAGGAGGTGGCCACGCCGGGCGCGCCCCTGCTCGTCAGTGGCGGCACCCTCTACCTGGCCAGCGCCCAGTACGACGGGGACGTGGTCGGTCTCGACCCGGCGACCGGCGAGGAGACCTGGCGCAGCAGGCTCGGCGGCGAGAAGTACGCCCACCCGCGCACCCTCGCCACCGACGAGCACCGGGTGTACGTCCTCGCCGGCGTCCTGGAGAAGGACTTCAGCGTCAGGAACAACGTGATCGCGGCCCTCGACATCGCCTCCGGCAAGGTGGTGTGGCAGGAGCGGCGCGACACGGGCACCCAGGAGCACGGCATCACCGCCACGCTCGCGGGCCGGTACCTCGCCTACACCGACTACCGGGAGAACCTGACGGTCCGTGACGCGGCCACGGGCCGTCAGGTGTGGACGAAGAAGATCGGCCGTTCCAACAGCGAGCGGCTCGCCGTCCACCAGGACCTGGTGATCGTCGCCGACGGGCAGCGCCTCCGCGCCTTCGCGCTGGCGGACGGACGGGAACGCTGGTCGCTCGCCTCCGAGGAGTTCACCCGTTTCCACGGCCCCGCCGTCCTGGACGGCGTGCTCCACGTCTCCGACTCCGCGCACGTCCTGCGCGCGGTGGACCCCTCGACGGGCAGGGAACGCTGGCGCAACGAGAAGCTGCTCGACGTCGCGATCCCCTGGCAGTTCGCCATGGTGGGAGACACCCTCTACGGGGCGACGGAACTCGACGACAAGGGCGGGATCGTCGCCTTCGACGCCCGCGACGGGAAGCACCGCTGGACGTACAACGACGGTACGGGCTCGGTCGAGCAGTGGTACGTGGTGGCCTCGGGCAAGCGCCTCGCGGCCCTCCACGGAAAGCGGCTGACCGCCCTGCCGGCCGTCTGAGGACGGGGCGGGGCGGCCGGTGCCGTCCTGTCGGCGGCTCAGTTGTGGCTGTGCAGGACCTCGTTGAGTCCGCCCCAGACCGCGTTGTTCGGGCGGGCCTCGACGGCGCCGGTCACCGAGTTGCGGCGGAAGAGGATGTTCGAGGCGCCGGAGAGCTCGCGGGCCTTCACGATCTGGCCGTCGGGCAGGGTGATCCGGGTGCCGGCGGTGACGTACAGACCGGCCTCGACCACGCACTCGTCGCCCAGCGCGATGCCGACGCCCGCCTCGGCGCCGATCAGGCAGCGCTCGCCGATCGAGATGACGACGTTGCCGCCGCCGGAGAGGGTGCCCATGGTGGAGGCGCCGCCGCCGATGTCGGAACCGTCGCCGACGACGACGCCGGCGGAGATCCGGCCCTCGACCATCGAGGTGCCGAGGGTGCCGGCGTTGAAGTTGACGAAGCCCTCGTGCATGACGGTGGTGCCGGCGGCGAGGTGGGCGCCGAGGCGGACGCGGTCGGCGTCGGCGATGCGGACCCCGGCGGGCGCGACGTAGTCGGTCATGCGGGGGAACTTGTCGATCGAGGTCACCTGGAGGTGCAGGCCCTCGGCGCGCGCGTTGAGGCGGACCTTCTCGACGTCGTCCACGGCGACCGGGCCGAGCGAGGTCCAGGCGACGTTGGCGAGGAGGCCGAAGAGGCCGTCCAGGTTCTGGCCGTGCGGCTTGACGAGCCGGTGGCTGAGGAGGTGCAGGCGCAGGTACGCGTCATGGGCGTCGAGCGGCTTCTCGTCGAGCGAGGCGATGACGGTGCGGACGGCGACCACCTCGACGCCGCGGCGGGCGTCCACGCCGAGGGCCTTGGCGGCGCCCGCCCCGAGGGCGTTCACGGCCTCGTCGGGGGAGAGCCGTTCGGTGCCGGCGGGGCCGGGCGCCCCGGTCAGCTCGGGGGCGGGGAACCAGGTGTCGAGGACGGTGCCGTCGCCGGCGACGGTGGCGAGGCCGGCGGCGACGGCGCCGGTGGTGCGAGGAGCAGTGGTCATGACGGAAAACCTAACCGGCGGGCCCCCGCCCGGGCCAACCGGTCTCGGGTGCCGGGCGGGCGCGTCGGCGGCCCGGACCGGCTCCGGAGGGGAGGAGCGGTGGTCCGGACCGGCCCCGGAGGGCACTCCACCGGTCCGGACCGGCCCCGCGAGAACGCTCCGCGTTCCGGGCGGGTCAGGGCCGGGGGGGGTCACGACCGAACGGGTCACGGCGCTCCGTCCGGGGCCCCGTCCGGGGTTCCGGGGCGCAGCACCCGCCCCAGCATCGCGCGTGTCTCCCCCTCCTCGTACGCGTCGCCGGTGAGGAGGACGCGCAGGCAGACGCCGTCCATGAGGGCGACCAGGGCGCGGGCGGTCGCGGGGTCGGTGCGGCGGGCCAGGGCGGCGGCGACGGCACCGGTCCACTCGGCGACGACCGGGCGCAGGGCGGGGCGGCGGAGGGCGGCGAGGTAGAGCTCGTACTCCAGCTCCGCGCCGGCGGGGTCGGCCTCCAGCCACTCCCCCAGGAGCCGGGCGAGCGCGGTGGCGAGGTCGGCGTCCGGGTCCGCGAGGGCGGGGCTCTCGCGGACCGCCCGGCCGAAGCCCTCGCCGGCCCGGCGCAGGGCCGCGACGAGGAGCTCGTCGAGGGAGGCGAAGTGGTAGGTGGTGGAGCCGAGCGGCACGTCCGCCTCGGCGGCCACCGCCCGGTGGCTCAGCCCGGCGATGCCGGCCCGTCCGACGACCCGGAGGGCCGCGTCCACGATGCGTTCGCGGCGCCCGGGGTCGTGGCGGCGGGCACGGGCCATCAGTGGGCGCCGCCGAGGTGGAGGACGGCGACCCCGGCGACGATGAGGACGACTCCGGCGATCTTGGCGGGGCCGAGCGTCTCGCCGAGGAAGAGGACGCCGATGGTGGCGACGGCGGCGGTGCCGACCCCGGACCAGATGGCGTACGCGGTGCCGACCTGGAGCGTCCTGAGGGCCTGCGCCAGGAGCGCGAAGGCGACCAGGTAGCCCACTCCGGTGACGAGCGAGGGCCAGAGCCGGGTGAACCCGTCGCTGTACTTCATCGAGGTGGTGGCGAGGATCTCCGCCGCGATGGCGCCCGCCAGCAGTCCGTAACCCATGTGTACGACCGTACACAACACCACCGGATACCGTGTGCCGCATGACGACTCCTCCGCATCCCCACGGTTACGGTTACGGCGGCCACGCCTACCCGCCACCGCCTCCGCCACCGCCGAAGCCCGGCGTGATACCCCTGGCGCCGCTGGACTTCGGCGCGGTCCTGAGCGGCGCCTTCGCCACCTTCGGACGCCACTGGCGGCAGCTGCTCGGCGTGACGGGCGCCGCCTACGGCATCGCGCTGCTGCTCTTCGGGGCGGCGCTCGGCGTCGCGTACGCGGCCGTCGGCGACCACCTTCCCCGGGTGTTCGACCTGCCCGCCGGACAGGAGCCGGACTGGGAGGACATCCGCCCGCTCCTGATCGCCTTCGCCTGCGTCTGGCTCTTCGCCCTGATTGTCATGTTCTGTACGAACGGCTTGGTCGCGGCAGCCTGTCCCGCCGTGGTCCAGGAGGCGGTCCTGGGCCGGTCCACCACCTTCGGCGCGGTCTGGCGCCGGTCCTGGACCCGGCTGCCGGCCGTCCTCGGCTCGGTGTTCCTGTCGGGCCTGGCGGCCCTGCTCCCGGCCCTCTGCTTCTTCGGGGGCTTCGCCGGCATGATGGCGGGGCTGATCACGGCCGCGCGCGACGGGACGTCCCCCACCGACGTGCTGATCCTGCCGGTCCTGGGGCTGCTGGGCGCGCTGGTCACCGCGCCGCTCACGGTCTGGCTCTGGGTGAAGTTCTGCCTGTCCCAGGCGGCGGTGGTGATGGAGGGTCAGGGCGCGGTCGCCTCGCTGCGCCGCTCCTCGCTCCTGGTCCGCGACTCCTGGTGGCGCGTGTTCGGCTGCACGCTCCTCGCCGCCGTCATGGCCGCCGTGGTGAACGGGGCGATCCAGCAGGGGCTCTCGTTCCTCATGATGGTGCCCATGATGGGTTTCGACCCCTCCACCGACAGCCCGGCGTCGGTGATCGCCACCTTCGTCGTCCTCTTCGTCCTCCTGCTCCTGGGGCAGCTGGTCGGCCAGGCACTCGTCTCCGTCTTCCCGCCGCTGGTCACCTCCCTGCTCTACGTGGACCAGCGCATCCGCAAGGAGAACCTGGCCCCGGAGCTGGCCCGGGCCGCGGGGGTGCCGCACTTCGGCCCGTGAGCGGCCGCCGCGTCGACGGCGAGGTGGTACGCGCGAACGGCCGTGCTCCCCGGCGGACGGGGAGCACGGCCGTTCGTACGAGGGGACCGCTCAGACGTTGAAGCCGAGCGCGCGGAGCTGCTCGCGCCCGTCGTCCGTGATCTTGTCCGGGCCCCACGGCGGCATCCAGACCCAGTTGATCTTCAGCTCGCTGACGATGCCGTCCGTGGCGGACTTCGCCTGGTCCTCGATCACGTCGGTCAGCGGGCAGGCCGCCGACGTCAGGGTCATGTCCAGCGTCGCGACGTTGGAGTCGTCGATGTGGATGCCGTAGATCAGGCCCAGGTTGACGACGTCGATGCCCAGTTCGGGGTCGACGACGTCGTACAGCGCCTCGCGGACTTCTTCCTCGGAGGCCGGCTTCATGGTGGCCCCGGCGTTCTCGGTCATGCAGACTTCCTCACTGCCTCGTCGTCGTCCCCCAGAGCCTGGGCGGTCGCGTCCTTCCACGCCATCCAGCTGAGCAGCGCGCACTTCACACGGGCCGGGTACTTGGAGACCCCGGCGAACGCGACCGCGTCCTCCAGGACCTCCTCCATCGCGTCGTCCGGCTCGAGCTGGCCCTTGGACTGCATCAGCTCCAGGAAGGTGCCCTGGATCTTCCGCGCCTCGTCCAGCTCCTTGCCGACGAGCAGCTCGTTGAGGACGGAGGCCGACGCCTGGCTGATGGAGCAGCCCTGGCCCTCGTACGACACGTCCTCGACGCGCGAGCCGTCGTACTTCACGCGGAGCGTGATCTCGTCGCCGCACGTGGGGTTCACGTGGTGCACCTCGGCGTCGCCGTCCCGCAGACCGCGCCCGTGCGGGTGCTTGTAGTGGTCCAGGATGACGTCCTGGTACATCGAATCCAGCTTCACGAGCCCGTCCCCTAGCCGAAGAAGTTCCGTACGTGCTCCAGCCCGTCGACCAGGGCGTCGACCTCGGCCGGAGTGGAGTACAGATAGAACGACGCCCGCGTGGTCGCGGGAACTCCGTAGCGGAGGCAGACCGGCCGCGCGCAGTGGTGGCCGACCCGGACCGCGATGCCCTCCTCGTCGAGGACCTGGCCCACGTCGTGCGGGTGGATGTCGCCGAGCGTGAAGGAGATCGCCGCGCCGCGGCCCTCGGCCGTGGTGGGGCCGATGATCCGCAGGTCCGGGACCTCCTGGAGGCGCCGGACGGCGTACTCGGTGATCGCGTGCTCGTGGCGCGCGATGTTCTCCATGCCGATCGCGGACAGGTAGTCCACGGCCGCGCCGAGGCCGACGGCCTGCGCGATCGGGGGCGTGCCCGCCTCGAACTTGTGCGGGGCGGGCGCGTACGTCGAGGAGTGCATCGAGACGGTCTCGATCATCTCGCCGCCGCCGAGGAAGGGCGGCAGGTCCTCCAGGAGTTCCTGCCGTCCCCACAGCACGCCGATGCCGGTCGGGCCGCACATCTTGTGGCCGGTGAAGGCCACGAAGTCGGCCTGGAGCGCCTGCACGTCCAGGACCATGTGCGGGGCCGCCTGGGAGGCGTCGATGCAGACCAGCGCGCCGACCTGCTGGGCGCGGCGGATGATCGTCTCGACCGGGTTGTGCGTACCGAGCAGGTTCGACACCAGGGTGAACGAGACGATCTTGGTCTTCTCGGTGATGACCTCCTCGATGTTCGAGAGGTCGAGACGGCCGTCGTCGGTGAGGCCGAACCACTTCAGCTTCGCGCCCGTGCGCTGCGAGAGCAGCTGCCACGGCACGATGTTGGAGTGGTGCTCCATCTCCGTGATGGCGATCTCGGTCTCGTGGTCCACGCGGTAGGGCTCGTCGGCCCAGCCCAGCATGTTGGCCACGAGGTTGAGCGACTCGGAGGCGTTCTTGGTGAAGATCACCTCGTCACGGCTCGGCGCGTTGATGAAGGCCGCCACCTTGTCGCGGGCGCCTTCGTAGAGCGCCGTCGCCTCCTCGGCCACCGTGTAGACGCCGCGGTGGACGTTGGCGTTGTGGCGCTCGTAGTACTGGTTGAGCGCGTCGAGGACCTGGCGCGGCTTCTGCGAGGTCGCCGCGGAGTCGAGGTACACGATCTTCTTGCCGTCGTGGACCACGCGGTCCAGGAGCGGGAAGTCCTTGCGGATCGCCTCGGTGTCGAGGAGGCCGGAGAGCCCCTGATGGGCAGAAGTCACGCGGACGCGCCACCCTTCACGTACTTGTCGTAGCCCTCGTTCTCCAGCTGGTCGGCGAGCTCGGCGCCGCCGGACTCGGCGATGCGGCCGTTCGCGAACACGTGCACGAAGTCGGGCTTGATGTAGCGCAGGATGCGCGTGTAGTGGGTGATCAGCAGGGTGCCGACCTCACCGGTCTCGCGGACGCGGTTGACGCCCTCGGAGACGATGCGCAGGGCGTCGACGTCGAGGCCGGAGTCGGTCTCGTCGAGGATCGCGATCTTCGGCTTGAGGAGCTCCAGCTGGAGGATCTCGTGGCGCTTCTTCTCGCCGCCGGAGAAGCCCTCGTTGACGTTGCGCTCGGCGAAGGCCGGATCCATCTGGAGCTGCTCCATCGCGGACTTGACCTCCTTCACCCAGGTGCGCAGCTTGGGGGCCTCGCCGCGGACGGCGGTGGCGGAGGTGCGCAGGAAGTTGGAGACCGAGACGCCGGGGACCTCGACCGGGTACTGCATGGCCAGGAAGACGCCAGCGCGGGCGCGCTCGTCGACCGACATCTCCAGGACGTCCTCGCCGTCGAGGGTGACGGTGCCGCCGGTGACGGTGTACTTCGGGTGGCCGGCCAGCGAGTACGCCAGGGTGGACTTGCCGGAGCCGTTGGGGCCCATGACGGCGTGGGTCTCGCCCTGCTTGATGGTCAGGTCGACGCCCTTGAGGATCTCGCGGGGGCCGTTCTCCGCCTCGACGGAGACGTGCAGGTCGTGGATTTCAAGCGTAGCCATGGGTGACTCAGGACTCCTGGGTGACGGAGACGAGCACATCGTCCCCTTCGATCTTTACGGGGTAAACGGGGACGGGACGCGTCGCGGGAAGGCCGGAGGGCTTGCCGGTGCGCAGGTCGAAGCTGGAGCCGTGCAGCCAGCACTCGATGGCGCAGTCCTCGACCTCGCCCTCCGAGAGGGAGACGTTCGCGTGCGAGCAGATGTCGTTGATCGCGAACACCTCGCCCTCGGTGCGCACGACCGACACCGGGGTGCCGTCGACCTCGACCCGCTTCGGGGTGTCGGCCTCCAGCTCGCCCAGTGCGCAGACTCGGACGAAGGCCATCAGACGGACGCCTCCAGCTCGGCCTCGATCTTGGCGAGCAGGCGCTCCTGGACGTCGGGCAGGCCGATCTGCTGGACCAGTTCGGCGAAGAAGCCGCGGACGACGAGGCGGCGGGCCTCGATCTCCGGGATGCCGCGGGCCATCAGGTAGAAGAGCTGCTCGTCGTCGAAGCGGCCGGTGGCCGAGGCGTGGCCGGCGCCGGCGATCTCGCCGGTCTCGATCTCCAGGTTCGGCACGGAGTCGACCCGGGCGCCGTCCGTGAGGACCAGGTTCCGGTTCAGCTCGTACGTGTCGGTGCCCTCGGCGGCGGCCCGGATGAGCACGTCGCCGATCCAGACGGCGTGCGCGTCCTGGCCCTGGAGCGCGCCCTTGTAGGCCACGTTGGACTTGCAGTGCGGGGTGTTGTGGTCCACCAGGAGGCGGTGCTCCTGGTGCTGGCCCGCGTCGGTGAAGTACAGGCCGAACAGCTCGGCCTCGCCGCCGGGGGCCGCGTACGCCACGCGCGGGTGGAGGCGGACGACGTCGCCGCCGAAGGTGACGACGACCGACTTGAAGGAGGCGTCGCGGCCGACGAGGGCGTTGTGCTGGGCGACGTGGACGGCGTTCTCGTCCCAGTCCTGGACGGAGACGACCGTGAGCTTGGCGCCGTCGCCGAGGACGTAGTCGACGTTGGCGGCGAGGACGGCGTCGCCGGTGTGGTCGATGACCACGACGGCCTCGGCGAAGGCCCCGAGCTCGATCACCTGGTGGCCGAAGGCGACCCCGCCGTTGCCGTGGACGGCGACGCGGATCGGCTCGGTCAGGACGGTGTCCTTGGCGACGGTGACGACCGACGCCTTCTCGAACGAGGAGTACGCCTGGGCGGCGACCCGGTCGACGGGCCTGCCGGCCCGGCCGAGGCGCTCGTCGTCACGGCCGACGGTCTCCACGGTGACGCCCTCGGGGGCCTCGATGTCGACCTTGACGCCCTCACCGGTCGCGACGGCGGTGCCGTCGTGCAGACCGCGCAGGCGCTCCAGCGGGGTGAACCGCCACTCCTCCTCGCGGCCGTGCGGGACGGGGAAGTCCGCGACGTCGAAGGAGGGGGGCGCGCTCATGCGCGTGGCGACGGTGGACTCGGCGGCCACCGCGATCGAGCCGGCAGTGGTCGAACCTGCCGGGATGTTCTGAGCCTCAGCCATGGCTGTCGTGTTGCTCTCTTCCTGCGTAAGAACGGGGCGGTACGGGACGGCGGGGCGGCGTCAGCCGACCGCGCCCTCCATCTGCAGCTCGATCAGCCGGTTGAGCTCCAGGGCGTACTCCATGGGCAGCTCCTTGGCGATGGGCTCGACGAAGCCGCGGACGATCATCGCCATGGCCTCGAACTCCGTGAGGCCGCGGCTCATCAGGTAGAAGAGCTGGTCCTCGGAGACCTTGGAGACGGTGGCCTCGTGGCCCATGGAGACGTCGTCCTCGCGCACGTCCACGTAGGGGTACGTGTCCGAGCGGGAGATGGTGTCCACCAGCAGCGCGTCGCAGAGCACGTTGGACTTGGAGCCCGGAGCGCCCTCGCCGATCTCGATGAGACCGCGGTAGGAGGTGCGGCCGCCGCCCCGCGCCACCGACTTGGAGACGATGTTGGAGGAGGTGTTCGGGGCCATGTGGACCATCTTGGCGCCCGCGTCCTGGTGCTGGCCCTCGCCCGCGAAGGCGATGGACAGGGTCTCGCCCCTGGCGTGCTCGCCCATGAGGTAGACGGCCGGGTACTTCATGGTGACCTTGGAGCCGATGTTGCCGTCGACCCACTCCATGGTGGCGCCCTCGTAGGCGACGGCGCGCTTGGTCACCAGGTTGTAGACGTTGTTCGACCAGTTCTGGATGGTCGTGTAGCGGCAGCGGCCGCCCTTCTTGACGATGATCTCCACGACGGCGCTGTGCAGCGAGTCCGAGGAGTAGATCGGGGCGGTGCAGCCCTCGACGTAGTGGACGTAGGCGTCCTCGTCCACGACGATCAGCGTCCGCTCGAACTGGCCCATGTTCTCCGTGTTGATGCGGAAGTACGCCTGGAGCGGGATCTCGACGTGCACGCCCTTCGGCACGTAGATGAAGGAGCCGCCGGACCACACGGCCGTGTTCAGGGAGGCGAACTTGTTGTCGCCGACCGGGATGACGGTGCCGAAGTACTCCTTGAAGAGTTCCTCGTGCTCCTTCAGCGCGGTGTCGGTGTCGACGAAGATCACGCCCTGCTCCTCCAGGTCCTCGCGGATCTGGTGGTAGACGACCTCGGACTCGTACTGGGCGGCGACGCCGGCGACGAGGCGCTGCTTCTCGGCCTCGGGGATGCCGAGCTTGTCGTACGTGTTCTTGATGTCCTCCGGCAGGTCCTCCCAGGACTCGGCCTGCTTCTCGGTGGACCGGACGAAGTACTTGATGTTGTCGAAGTCGATGCCGGAGAGGTCGGAGCCCCAGGTCGGCATGGGCTTCTTGCCGAAGAGGCGCAGACCCTTGAGACGCAGCTTCAGCATCCACTCGGGCTCGTTCTTCTTCGCGGAGATGTCGCGGACGACGTCTTCGTTCAGACCGCGCTTGGCGGTGGCACCGGCGGCGTCGGAGTCGGCCCAGCCGTACTCGTACCGACCCAGGCCCTCAAGCTCGGGGTGGCTGATCTCGGTGGTCATGCGGGGTTCCTCCCGGCCGTGCTGTCGGATGATGCGGTGGTCTGTGGGGCGCCGTGCGGGATGAACGTGGTGCAGACGCCGTCACCATGGGCGATGGTGGCCAGACGCTGGACGTGCGTTCCCAGGAGACGGGAGAAGAACTCCGTCTCCGCCTCGCACAGCTGGGGGTACTGCTCGGCGACGTGGGCGACCGGGCAGTGGTGCTGGCAGAGCTGCTCGCCGACCGGCGCGTTCCGCGCGGTGGCAGCGTACCCGTCCGCCGTGAGGGCCCTGGCGAGCGCCTCGGTCCGCCGCGCGGGCTCGGCCGCCTCGACGGCCTCGCGGTACGCGCTCCCCTGGCTCTCGATCCGGTCCCGGGCGAAGGCGGCGACGGCCGCCTCTCCTCCGGCGTTGCGTTCGATCCACCGGAGCGCCTCGACGGCGAGCGAGTCGTACGACTGGTCGAAGGCGTCCCGGCCGCAGTCGGTGAGCGCGAAGACCTTCGCGGGGCGGCCGCGGCCGCGGGCGCCGTAGACGCGCTTCTCGCGGGCCTCGACGACGTTCTCCGCGACCAGCGAGTCGAGGTGGCGGCGGACCGCGGCCTGGGTGAGGCCGAGCCGGTCGGCCAGGTCGGAGACGGTCGACGGTCCGTGGTCCAGGATCGACCGCGCCACCCGGTTGCGAGTCGAACGCTCCCGGGTCGCGAGTTCCTCCACGGGAGCCGCGCCAACGTTTTTCACAACACCATTGTTGCGTAATTAATCGGGCGGTGACAAGCCGGGCCGGGCGGCGGCGGCGGTGCCGTGCGTCACTCAGGTAAGGCTTACCTGACCTGCGAAAACGATCATTCGTGGGATGAATCCGGCCGCTCCCCGGGCCCCGGGACCGGAGGCCCCCCGGACGCTCTCTAGACTTCCCGGCATGCGCGGTGAGTCCAGAACGAGCGAGTCCGTCGTCCAGGTCCGTGGCCTGGTCAAACGATACGGGTCCAAGACCGCCGTCGACGGCCTCGACCTGGACGTGCGGGCGGGCACCGTCACCGCCGTCCTCGGTCCCAACGGGGCCGGCAAGACCACCACGGTCGAGATCTGCGAGGGCTACCGCGGGGCCGACGCCGGCACCGTCCGGGTCCTCGGCCTCGACCCGGTCGCCGACGCGTCCGCCCTGCGCCCCCGGATCGGCGTCATGCTCCAGTCGGGTGGCGTCTACTCCGGCGCCCGCGCCGACGAGATGCTCCGCCACATGGCGAAGCTGCACGCCCACCCGCTGGACGTGGACGCCCTGATCGAGCGCCTCGGCCTCGGCTCCTGCGGCCGCACCTCCTACCGGCGCCTCTCCGGGGGCCAGCAGCAGCGCCTCGCGCTCGCCATGGCCGTCGTCGGCCGCCCGGAGCTGGTCTTCCTCGACGAACCCACCGCGGGGCTCGACCCGCAGGCCCGCCGGGCCACCTGGGAGCTGGTCCGCGAGCTGCGCGCCGACGGGGTGACCACCGTCCTCACCACACACTTCATGCAGGAGGCCGAGGAGCTGGCCGACGACGTCGCCATCGTGGACGCGGGCCGGATCGCCGCCCAGGGCAGCCCCGAGGAGCTGTGCCGGGGCGGGGCCGAGAACACCCTGCGCTTCACCGGCCGCCCCCACCTCGACCTGGGCTCCCTGCTCAAGGCGCTGCCGGACGGCACGGCCGCGGCGGAGACCCTTCCGGGCACGTACCGCGTCACCGGCGACATCGACCCGCAGCTGCTCGCCACGGTGACCAGCTGGTGCGCCCAGCACGGCGTCATGCCCGGCGGGATCTCCGTCGAACGCCACACCCTGGAAGACGTCTTCCTGGAGCTCACCGGCAAGGAGCTGAGGTCATGAGCACGGACACCCGCGCCCCCGGTACGGGCACCTACGCCCCGAGGCCCGGGGCGGCGCCCGTCGGGCGGATGATCGCCGCGCAGACCGCCCTGGAGACCAGGATGCTGCTGCGCAACGGCGAGCAGCTCCTCCTGACGGTCGTCATCCCCTCGCTGCTCCTGGTGCTGTTCTCCACGGTCGACATCATCGACACCGGCGCCGGGAGGGCCGTCGACTTCCTCACCCCCGGCGTCCTCGCCCTCGCCGTGATGTCCACCGCCTTCACCGGCCAGGCCATCGCGACCGGCTTCGAGCGCCGGTACGGGGTGCTCAAGCGCCTGGGGGCCTCCCCGCTCCCCCGCTGGGCCCTGATGACCGCCAAGACGCTCTCCGTCCTCGTCACCGAGGTCCTCCAGGTCGCGCTCCTGACGGCGATCGCGCTGGCGCTGGGCTGGTCCCCGCACGGGAACCCGTTCCCGGTCCTGCTGCTCCTGGTCCTCGGCACGGCCGCCTTCTCCGGCCTCGGCCTGCTGATGGCCGGCACCCTGAAGGCCGAGGCCACCCTGGCCGCCGCCAACCTGGTCTTCCTGCTGCTCCTGGTCGGCGGCGGGGTGATCGTGCCGCTGGAGAAGTTCCCGGACGCGGCCCGGACGGTGCTGGAGCTGCTCCCGATCTCCGCCCTCTCCGACGGCCTGCGGAGCGTCCTGCAGGACGGCGCGGCCTTCCCCTGGGGCGACGCGCTGACCCTCGCGGTCTGGGCCGTCCTCGGCCTCGGCGCGGCGGCGCGGTTCTTCCGATGGGAGTAACCGAGAGGTTCCGTTCGGCCGCATACGCCCCCCTCGTGAAAGCGCGCACAAGCGCCGTCCTACGATAGGGCGCGTGCTGACCCCCCTCGCCTCCATCGCCCGGCGCTGGACCCCGTCCCCCCGGACGCTCCGGCGCGCCGCGCTCTCCGCCGTCGTGATGAGCGTGCTCATCATCGTCACCGGTGGCGCGGTCAGGCTGACCGGTTCCGGTCTCGGCTGCGACACCTGGCCCAAGTGCACGGACGACAGCCTCTTCGCCACGCCCGAGCAGGGCCTCCACGGCGCCATCGAGTTCGGCAACCGGATGCTGACGTACGTCCTGTCGGCGGCCGTCGGCTGGACCATCGTCGCCGCGCGCGCGGCCAAGCCCCGGCGGCGCGGCCTCACCCGGCTCGCCTGGGCCCAGTTCTGGATCGTGATGAGCAACGCCGTCCTCGGCGGCATCACGGTGTGGATGGGCCTCAACCCGTGGACGGTCGCCGGCCACTTCCTCGCCGCGAACGCCCTGCTCACGGTCGCCGTGATCACCTGGCACCGGACCGGCGAGGGCGACGGCGCCCCCCGCCCGCGCGTGCCGCGCCCGGTCCGCGGGCTGTCCCGGGCGCTCACGGTCGTCTCGGGCCTGCTGATCGCGCTCGGCACGACGGTGACCGGCTCCGGCAAGCACGCCGGCGACAGCAGCGACGTGCCGCGCATGCCCTGGGACTGGACGAACGCCGCGCACGTCCACGCCGTCTCCGCCTGGATCGTCTGCGCCCTCGCCCTGGCCATGTGGCTGGTGCTGCGCGTGGTGGACGCCCCGGACGACACCCGGGCCCGCGCCCGCGACCTGCTGGTCGTGCTGCTCGCGCAGGGCGCGATCGGCTACGTCCAGTACTTCACGGGGGTCCCGGAGCTCCTGGTCGGCGCCCACATGCTCGGCTCCTCGCTGATGTGGATCGCGGTCCTGCGGCTCGCCCTGAGCATGCGCGAGCGCCCGTCGGACGCCCCGGAGGCCCCGGCCCGGACGGACCCGGAGCTCGCGAGGGCCTGATCCGCCCGGCCCCGCCCGTACCGCACGAAGGGCCCACCGGTTCCCCGCGAGCCGGTGGGCCCTTCGCGCGTACGCGCCCGCCGCCGGCTCAGCGGTCGGAGGGGCCGCCGATCTGGATGCCGGCCATCCGGGACCACTCGTACGGGCCCGTGACGACCTTGGCGGCGAACTCGCCGTCGAACTCCTCGTGGAGGGTGAGGCCGGCCTTCTCGGCGGCCTGGCGCGCGACCGGGTGGGTCGGGGCCACCAGGTCGCCCCAGAGGCCGTCCGCGCCGACGAGGACGATCCGGGTGCCCGCCTGGCCGATGTGCTCCAGGTGCCCCTCGGAGCCGCCGTGCTCCTTGGAGAACGCCTGGATCTGCCGTGCGAGCCGGGCCGCCCTGCGCTCGTCCTTCTTCGTGTCTGCCTTCGTGTCTGCCATGACAGGGATGCTACCGACGGGTAGATCTACTGGCGACGGCCGGGCCGCGTGGTTTTCCCCCCGCGGCCCGGCCGTTTTCAGTCGATCATATGAGCGCGTTTCGGACGCCCGCCGGAGGCGCTAGCGGAGGAAGGGGTCCACCGCGACGGCCACGAAGAGCAGCGACACGTAGGTGATGGACCAGTGGAAGAGGCGCATCTCCTTGAGCTTGCCGCCCGTGGCGCCGTCCTTGGCCCGGTTCAGCAGCCCGTGCGCCTCCCAGAGCCACCAGCCGCCGGTGAGCAGCGCCACGGCGGTGTAGAACCAGCCCGTGTAGCCCATCGGGGTGAGCAGCAGCGAGACGCCGACCATGACCCAGCTGTAGAGCACGATCTGCTTGGCGACGACCTTGTTGGAGGCGATCACCGGGAGCATGGGCACGCCCACGCGCGCGTAGTCGTCCTTGACCTTCATCGACAGCGGCCAGTAGTGCGGCGGCGTCCAGAAGAAGATGACCAGGAAGAGGACGACCGCGGCCCAGGACATCGAGTTCGTGACCGACGACCAGCCGATGAGCACCGGCATGCAGCCGGCGATGCCGCCCCAGACGATGTTCTGCGCGGTCCGCCGCTTGAGGATCATCGTGTAGACGACGACGTAGAAGAGCAGCGCGCCGAGCGACAGCCAGGCGGAGAGCCAGTTGACGAGCAGCCCGAACCAGAGGGTGGAGACCACCGCGAGGGTGAGGCCGAAGACCAGGCCCTCGCGCGGCGAGACCATTCCGGTGACCAGGGGACGCTGGGACGTGCGGTCCATCAGGGCGTCGATGTCGCGGTCGATGTACATGTTCAGCGCGTTCGCGCCGCCCGCCGAGAGGTAGCCGCCGAAGCAGGTGGCGAGCACCAGCCAGAGGTTCGGCACGCCCTGCTCGGCGAGGAACATCACCGGAACGGTGGTGATGAGCAGCAGCTCGATGATTCGCGGCTTGGTCAGCGCCACGAACGCCTTGACGCGGGCCCCGAACGGCCGATGGCCCCCCGGGCTGGGAGTCAAGACGACCCCTGCGGGTCGGGACTCGACGGCCGTCACGCACACCCCTGACAGAGAATTTCCCAGCAAGCCCCTCCGCATGGGACGGGGCGGGGCTTGCGCGTACCACGCCACTGTAGACGTTGCCCAGACGCCGATCTTCGCGGGGGTGGGGTCGTGTTGAAGGGGTATGTCCGAGGGACGGACGGCCCTCGGGAGGCGAAGTCGCACGGCCACCGGCAGTCTTGTCGTATCCGCTCATTTGAGGGGCACGAGCAAGGGGGGAGGGCCGTCCGGCGGGGGTAGGCTCGACACCGCCGGTACACCCTCCGTCACCGGCTTCAGACATGTGGAGAGGAGCCCTGACCCAGGGTGAGCACTAAGCCGACCACCACAGACCTCGAGTGGACCGATTTGGACCAGCGGGCCGTTGACACCGCCCGCGTCCTGGCAGCGGACGCCGTACAGAAGGTCGGCAACGGCCATCCCGGTACGGCGATGAGCCTGGCGCCCGTCGCGTACACCCTCTTCCAGAAGGTGATGCGCCACGACCCGGCCGACCCCTCGTGGGTCGGGCGCGACCGCTTCGTGCTCTCCGCCGGCCACTCGTCCCTGACCCTCTACACCCAGCTGTACCTGGGTGGCTTCGGTCTCGAACTGGACGACCTCAAGGCGTTCCGGACCTGGGGCTCGAAGACCCCCGGCCACCCGGAGTACGGCCACACCGCCGGCGTGGAGACGACCACCGGCCCGCTGGGCCAGGGTGTCGCCAACGCCGTGGGCATGGCGATGGCCGCCCGCTTCGAGCGCGGTCTCTTCGACCCGGAGGCGCCGGCCGGCACCTCCCCGTTCGACCACCACATCTACGCGATCGCCGGCGACGGCTGCCTCCAGGAGGGCATCTCCGCGGAGGCGTCCTCGCTCGCCGGCCACCAGAAGCTCGGCAACCTGATCCTGCTGTGGGACGACAACCACATCTCGATCGAGGGCGACACCGAGACGGCCGTCTCCGAGGAGACGACGAAGCGGTACGAGGCGTACGGCTGGCACGTGCAGCGCGTCGAGCCGCAGGAGAACGGCGACCTGGACCCGGTCGCGCTGTACGCGGCGATCCGCGCGGCCGAGGCCGAGACCGAGCGCCCGTCGTTCATCGCGATGCGTTCGATCATCGCCTGGCCCGCCCCGAACGCGCAGAACACCGAGGCCGCGCACGGCTCGGCGCTCGGCGACGACGAGGTCGCGGCCACCAAGCGCGTCCTGGGCTTCGACCCGGAGAAGACCTTCGAGGTCTCCGACGAGGTCATCGCGCACACCCGCGCGCTCGGCGACCGGGGCCGCGAGGCCCGCGCCGCCTGGGAGAAGTCCTTCGCCGCGTGGCGTACGGCCAACCCGGAGCGGGCGGCGGAGTTCGACCGCATCGAGTCGAACGAGCTGCCCAAGGGCTGGACGGAGAAGCTGCCGGTCTTCGAGCCGGGCAAGGGCGTCGCCACCCGCGCCGCCTCGGGCCAGGTGCTCAAGGCGCTCGGCGCGGTCATCCCCGAGCTGTGGGGCGGCTCGGCCGACCTGGCCGGCTCGAACAACACGACGATCGACAAGGACTCGTCGTTCCTGCCCGCGGGCAACCCGCTGCCGGAGGCCGACCCGTACGGCCGCACGATCCACTTCGGCATCCGCGAGCACTCGATGGCCGCCGAGATGAACGGCATCGCGCTGCACGGCAACACGCGGATCTACGGCGGCACCTTCCTGGTGTTCTCCGACTACATGCGCAACGCGGTGCGCCTGTCGGCCCTGATGCACCTGCCCGTGACGTACGTCTGGACCCACGACTCGATCGGTCTGGGCGAGGACGGCCCGACGCACCAGCCGGTGGAGCACCTGGCCTCGCTGCGCGCGATCCCGGGTCTGAACCTGGTCCGTCCGGCCGACGCCAACGAGACCGCCCTGGCGTGGCGCGAGATCATGCAGCGCCACACCAAGGTCTTCGGCAAGGGCGCCCCGCACGGTCTGGCGCTCACCCGCCAGGGCGTGCCGACGTACGCGCCGAACGAGGACACGGTCAAGGGCGGCTACGTGCTGTTCGACGCCGAGGGACCCTCCGGGCAGAGCACGGAGCCCGAGGTGGTCCTGATCGCGACCGGTTCCGAGGTGCACCTGGCCGTCGAGGCCCGCGAGCAGCTCCAGGCCGCCGGTACGCCCACCCGGGTGGTGTCGATGCCGTCCGTGGAGTGGTTCGAGGAGCAGGACCCGGCGTACCGGGACTCCGTCCTGCCGCCGTCGGTCCGCGCCCGGGTCGCGGTCGAGGCCGGCATCGGCCTGACCTGGCACAAGTACGTCGGTGACGCCGGCCGGATCGTCTCCCTGGAGCACTTCGGCGCCTCGGCGGACGCGAAGGTCCTCTTCCGCGAGTTCGGGTTCACGCCCGAGGCGATCGTCGCCGCCGCCCGGGAATCGATCGACGCCGCCGCGCGCTGACACCGAATACGTACGACTTAGTGGAGATGCAATTCCCATGACAGACGCTCTCAAGCGCCTCTCCGACGAAGGCGTCGCGATCTGGCTGGACGACCTCTCGCGCCAGCGGATCACCTCCGGCAACCTGGCCGAGCTGATCGACCAGAGCCACGTGGTCGGGGTCACCACCAACCCGTCCATCTTCCAGAAGGCCATCTCCGAGGGCCACGGCTACGACCAGCAGCTCTCCGACCTCGCCGCCCGCCGGGTGACCGTCGAGGAGGCCATCCGCATGATCACGACGGCGGACGTCCGGGACGCCGCCGACATCCTGCGCCCGGTCTTCGACGCGACGGACGGCCAGGACGGCCGGGTCTCCATCGAGGTGGACCCCCGGCTGGCCCACGACACCAAGGCCACCGTCGCCGAGGCCAAGCAGCTCGCCTGGCTGGTCGACCGGCCCAACGCGCTGATCAAGATCCCGGCCACCGAGGCGGGCCTGCCGGCGATCACCGAGGTCATCGGCCTCGGCATCAGCGTCAACGTCACGCTGATCTTCTCCCTGGAGCGCTACCGCCTGGTCATGGACGCCTACCTGGCGGGTCTGGAGAAGGCCCGCGAGCGCGGCCTGGACCTCTCCGAGATCCACTCGGTGGCCTCCTTCTTCGTCTCCCGCGTGGACACGGAGGTCGACAAGCGCCTGGACGGCATCGGCACCGACGAGGCCAAGGCGCTCAAGGGCAAGGCCGCCCTGGCCAACGCCCGTCTGGCCTACGAGGCGTACGAGGAGGTCTTCTCCGGCGAGCGCTGGGAGGCCCTCGACAAGGCGCACGCCAACAAGCAGCGCCCGCTGTGGGCCTCGACCGGCGTCAAGGACCCGGCGTACAAGGACACCCTGTACGTGGTGGACCTGGTCGCCCCCGGCACGGTCAACACCATGCCGGAGGCCACCCTGGAGGCCACCGCCGACCACGGCGAGGTCACCGGCGACACGATCCGCGGCACGTACGACGCGTCCCGCGAGGTCCTGGAGGCCGTGGCGAAGCTGGGCATCGGCTACGACGAGGTCGTCCAGCTCCTGGAGGACGAGGGCGTCCAGAAGTTCGAGGCGGCCTGGAACGACCTGCTCAAGTCCACCGAGGCGGAGCTGAAGCGCCTCGCACCTTCGGAGGCGTAAGCACTTTGAGCGCAGTCCACGGAGCCAACCCGCTCCGTGACGCCGCAGACCGACGGCTCCCGCGCATCGCGGGGCCGTCGGGTCTGGTGATCTTCGGCGTCACGGGCGATTTGTCCCGTAAGAAGCTGATGCCTGCCGTCTACGACCTGGCCAACCGCGGCCTGCTGCCGCCGGGCTTCTCGCTCGTCGGCTTCGCCCGGCGCGAGTGGCAGGACGAGGACTTCGCCCAGGAGGTCTACGAGGCCGTCAAGCAGCACTCGCGCACCCCGTTCCGCGAGGAGGTATGGCAGCAGCTGATCCAGGGGATGCGGTTCGTCCAGGGCGACTTCGACGACGACGAGGCGTTCGAGCAGCTGAAGACCACCGTCGAGGAGCTGGACAAGGCCCAGGGAACCGGCGGCAACTTCGCCTTCTACCTGTCGGTCCCGCCGAAGTTCTTCCCCAAGGTCGTCCAGCAGCTCAAGAAGCACGGGCTCGCCGACCAGAAGAACGGTTCCTGGCGCCGCGCGGTCATCGAGAAGCCCTTCGGGCACGACCTGGCCTCCGCCAAGGAGCTCAACGAGGTCGTCCACGAGGTCTTCCCGCCGCACGAGGTCTTCCGGATCGACCACTACCTCGGCAAGGAGACCGTCCAGAACATCCTGGCGCTCCGCTTCGCCAACACCCTCTTCGAGCCGATCTGGAACCGGTCGTACGTCGACCACGTGCAGATCACCATGGCCGAGGACATCGGCATCGGCGGCCGCGCCGGCTACTACGACGGCATCGGCGCCGCCCGTGACGTCATCCAGAACCACCTGCTCCAGCTGCTCGCGCTGACCGCGATGGAGGAGCCCGCCTCCTTCGACGCCGACGCGCTGGCCGCCGAGAAGACCAAGGTCCTCGGCGCGGTGAAGCTGCCCGGGGACCTGGCGGCGACCACGGTCCGCGGCCAGTACGCGGCCGGGTGGCAGGGCGGCGAGAAGGCCGTCGGCTACCTCCAGGAAGACGGCATCGACCCGAAGTCGAAGACCGACACCTACGCGGCCGTGAAGCTGGAGATCGACAACCGCCGCTGGGCGGGCGTCCCCTTCTACCTGCGCACCGGCAAGCGCCTGGGCCGCCGCGTCACCGAGATCGCGGTCGTCTTCCAGCGCGCCCCGCACTCCCCCTTCGACCACACGGCGACCGAGGAGCTCGGGCGCAACGCCATCGTCATCCGGGTCCAGCCGGACGAGGGCGTGACGGTGCGGTTCGGCTCCAAGGTGCCCGGCACCCAGATGGAGATCCGGGACGTGTCGATGGACTTCGCGTACGGCGAGTCCTTCACGGAGTCCAGCCCGGAGGCGTACGAGCGGCTCATCCTCGATGTCCTGCTCGGCGACTCGAACCTCTTCCCGAGGGTCGAGGAGGTCGAGCTGTCCTGGAAGATCCTCGACCCGATCGAGAGGTTCTGGGACGAGCACGGCACGCCCGCGCAGTACCAGGCCGGGACCTGGGGCCCGGTCGAGGCGGACGAGATGCTCGCACGAGACGGCAGGAGCTGGCGCCGGCCATGAAGACCGACCTGACGGACACCACGTCCTCCAAGATCAACAAGGCGCTGGTGCTCGGGCGGCGGGCGATCGGGGCGCCGGCCGTCGGCATGGTGCTCACCCTCGTCATCGTCACCGACGAGGAGAACGCCTACGACGCGCTCAAGGCGGCCAACGAGGCGTCCCGCGAGCACCCCTCGCGGACCCTCGTCGTCATCAAGAGGGTCTCGCGCTCGCCGCGGGACCGCGCCACGGCGCGGCTCGACGCCGAGGTCCGCCTCGGCGCCGACGCCACCACCGGCGAGACGGTGGTGCTCCGGCTGTACGGCGAGGTCGTCGACCACGCCCAGTCGGTGGTGCTGCCGCTGCTCCTCCCCGACGCGCCCGTGGTCGTCTGGTGGCCGGTGGACGCGCCGAGCAACCCGGCGAAGGACCCGCTGGGCGCGCTCGCCCAACGCCGGGTGACCGACACCTACGCCGCCGTGCAGCCCGTCGAGGCGCTGACGGCGCTGGCGGAGTCGTACACCCCGGGCGACACGGACCTGTCGTGGACCCGGATCACCCCGTGGCGTTCGATGCTCGCCGCCGCGCTCGACCAGGTGGCGTGCGAGGTCACCTCCGCCGAGGTGGAGGGCGAGGAGTTCAACCCGAGCGTCGAACTGCTGGCGATGTGGGTGGCGGACCGGCTGAAGGTGCCGGTGCGCCGCACGAAGTCGGCGGGCCCGGGGCTCACCTCCGTACGCCTGGAGACCACCTCCGGGCCGATCGTGCTCGACCGGCCGGACGGCTCGCTCGCGACGCTCTGCATCCAGGGGCAGCCCGACCGCGGGGTGGCGCTCAAGCGCCGCGACACGGCCGAGCTGATCGCGGAGGAGCTGCGCCGGCTCGACCCGGACGACACCTACGCCGCGGCGCTCCGGTTCGGTGTGGGACGGCTCGACGAGCGGGCGGCCGTCACCGCGCCCGCACCGGACGGGAAGACCGCGGACGCCGGGACCGGTGCCGAGGAGGCCGGGGCCGCTCCCTCGGCTCCCGCCGCTCCCGCTCCCGCCGCGAAGAAGGCCCCGGCCAAGAAGGCGGCGAACAAGTGAGCACCCCCGAGCTGGTCGTCCACCGCGACAAGGAGCTGATGGCGCAGGCCGCCGCGGCCCGGCTGATCACCCGGATCGTGGACGCCCAGGCCACCCGCGGCTCCGCCTCGGTGGTGCTGACCGGCGGACGCAACGGCAACGGCCTGCTGTCGGCGCTGGGCGCGGCGCCCGCCCGGGACGCGATCGACTGGTCGCGCCTCGACCTGTGGTGGGGCGACGAGCGCTTCCTGCCCGGGGGCGACCCCGAGCGGAACGTCACCCAGGCCCGTGAGGCCCTGCTCGACCGGGTGCCGCTGGACCCCGCGCGGGTGCACGCCATGCCGGCCTCGGACGGACCGTACGACGACGTCGACACCGCCGCGGCCGCCTACGCGGAGGAGCTGGCCGCTGCGGCGGGCCCCGGCGGGCAGGTGCCGGCCTTCGACGTGCTGATGCTGGGCGTCGGCCCGGACACGCACGTGGCCTCGCTCTTCCCGGAGCTGCCCGCGGTGCGCGAGACGGAGCGGACGGTGGTCGGGGTGCACGGCGCGCCGAAGCCGCCGCCGCTGCGGATCTCGCTGACGCTTCCGGCGATCCGGTCGGCGGCCGAGGTCTGGCTGCTCGCGGCCGGCGAGGACAAGGCGAAGGCCGCGGCGATCGCGCTGTCCGGCGCGGGCGAGGTGCAGGCCCCGGCGGCCGGCGCCCGCGGCCGGTCGCGCACGCTGTGGCTGCTCGACGCGGCGGCGGCCTCGGAGCTGCCGCGGAGCCTGTACCCGTCGGCCACGGCCTGACCGTACGTCCCGGAGGCCCGGCCCACCCCCCGGTGGGCCGGGCCTCCGGCGCGTCCGCCGGTGCCGGGAAGGACGCGGGGAGGCCCGGTACGGCCCGGGCGGTGAAAGGCCGGCCCCGTACCGTGCTCTCCCCCTCGCGTCGTTACCGGCCGCGCACCGAGCGGTAGGCGGCGACCAGTCCGGCGGTCGAGCTGTCGAGCCCTCCGGCCGCTCCGGTCTCTCCGTCTCCCGTCAGGACCGGTTCGATCCGCTTGGCGAGGACCTTGCCCAGCTCGACGCCCCACTGGTCGAAGGAGTCGATGTTCCAGATCGCGCCCTGGACGAAGACCTTGTGCTCGTAGAGCGCGATCAGCTGTCCGAGGACGGACGGGGTGAGCGCGTCGGCGAGGATCGTGGTGGTGGGGTGGTCGCCCCGGAAGGTCTTGTGCGGGACCAGCTCCTCGGGGACGCCCTCGGCCCGGACCTCCTCGGGCGTCTTGCCGAAGGCGAGCGCCTGGGTCTGGGCGAAGAAGTTCGCCATGAGCAGGTCGTGCTGGGCGGCGAGGCCGGGCGCCAGGTCGTCCACGGGGCGGGCGAAGCCGATGAAGTCGGCCGGGATCAGCTTGGTCCCCTGGTGGATCAGCTGGTAGTACGCGTGCTGGCCGTTGGTCCCGGGGGTGCCCCAGACCACGGGTCCGGTCTGCCAGTCGACCCGGTCGCCCTCGCGGTCCACCGACTTGCCGTTGGACTCCATGTCGAGCTGCTGGAGGTAGGCGGTGAACTTCGACAGGTAGTGCGAGTACGGCAGGACGGCGTGCGACTGGGCGTCGAAGAAGTCGCCGTACCAGACGCCGAGGAGGCCGAGGAGGAGCGGGGCGTTCTCCTCGGGCGGGGCGGTGCGGAAGTGCTCGTCGACGAGGTGGAAGCCGTCGAGCATCTGGCGGAAGCGCTCCGGGCCGATGGCGATCATCACGGAGAGGCCGATGGCGGAGTCGAAGGAGTAGCGGCCGCCGACCCAGTCCCAGAACTCGAACATGTTCGCGGTGTCGATGCCGAACTCCTCGACCTTGCCGGCGTTGGTCGAGAGGGCCACGAAGTGCTTGGCGACGGCGCTCTGGCCGGCCCGGAGGCCGGTGAGGAGCCAGTCGCGGGCGGAGGTGGCGTTGGTGATCGTCTCGATGGTGGTGAAGGTCTTCGAGGCGACGATGAACAGCGTCTCGGCGGGGTCGAGGTCGTGGACGGCCTCGTGCAGGTCGGCGCCGTCGACGTTGGAGACGAAACGGAACGTCAGGTCCCGCTGCGTGTAGGCGCGCAGGGCCTCGTAGGCCATGGCGGGGCCGAGGTCGGAGCCGCCGATGCCGATGTTCACGATGTTCTTGATCGGCTTGCCGGTGTAACCGGTCCACTCCCCCGAGTGGATCTTGTCGGAGAAGGCGCCCATCCGGTCGAGGACGGCGTGGACGGCGGGGACGACGTTCTCCCCGTCGACCTCGATCACGGCGTCGCGGGGGGCGCGCAGCGCGGTGTGGAGGACCGCGCGGTCCTCGGTGGTGTTGATCTTCTCGCCGCGGAACATGGCGTCGCGCAGCTCGGCCACGCCGGTGGCGGCCGCCAGCTCCCGCAGCAGGGTCAGCGTCTCGCCGGTGACGAGGTGCTTGGAATAGTCCAGGTAGAGGTCGCCGACCCGCAGGGTGAGGTCGGTGCCGCGCGTCGGGTCGGCGGCGAACAGGTCGCGCAGACGGGGTTCGCCCAGCTGCTCACGGTGCTTGCCGAGGGCCGCCCACTCGGGCAGCCGGTTGAGCCTGGTACGGCCTTCGTTCTTCATCTCGGACATCGCCCACTTCTTCTCGTACGTGTCTGCCCCGCTGCCCTTCCAACCTAATTGATCAGAGGCGTCAACGACGCGACGGCGAGCGCGAACAGCGCCGCCGCGACGAGGACGGGCGCGTGCGGTCCCCAGCCGGCGGCCGCGGCGCCGCCGAGGAGGGCGCCGAGCGGCGCGCCCGCGACGGCGAGGGTGCGGAAGGCCGCGGCGACCCGGCCGAGCAGCCCCTCCGGGGTCCTCTCCTGCATGAGGGTGGTCTGCTGGACGTTCCACACGGTCCCCATGAAGCCGAACACCGCCATGGCCCCGGCGGACACCGCCAGGAGGGGCACCGTCCCCATCAGGACCAGGCAGCCGGTCTGGACCGTCCCGGCGAGGAGCACCGCGCGCGTCCGCCCGGTCCGGGCGCCGATCCGCCGGGCGAGGAAGCCGCCCGCGACGCCGCCGGCCGCGTAGGCGGTGACCGTCGCCGCGTAGCCCGTCTGTCCGGCGCGCAGGCCGTCGGTGACGTGGACGACGAGGGTGGCGATGAGGGCGCCCATCCCGGTGTTGCAGAGGGTGGTGGCGGCGCAGAGCCACCGCAGGGTCCGGTCCGCGCGCAGGACGGCGATCCCCTCGGCCGTCTCGGTCCGCAGGGTGGACCCTGCCGGGCGGGGCGGCCGGGCGGGCGGGGCGGTCCGCAGCGAGGCGATGAGGAGCGCGGCCAGGACGTAGGTGGCGGCGTCGGCCGCGTACGGCACGGCGGGGCCGGCGAGGAGCAGGAGGGGCACCAGGGGCGCGGCGAGGAGGCCCCCCGCGAGCTGCTGACCGGTCGTCAGGCGCGCGTTGGCCCCGGCCAGGGCGCAGGCGGGGACGAGGGCGGGGAGCAGGGCGGTGGCCGCGTTGTCGAAGAGGGTCTGCAGGGTGGTGAGGGCGAAGGCGAGGACGAGCAGCAGGGCGATGCCGGCGTGGCCCAGCGCGACGGCGGCGGCGAAGGCGGCCATGAGTCCGGCGCGGACGAGGTCGACGGTCCACATGGCCCGCCGCTGGTCCACCCGATCGGCGACGGCTCCGCCGACGAGCCCGAAGAGCAGCCAGGGCAGGAAGCCGCAGGCGGTGACGGAGGCGATGAGGAGGGGGTCGTCGGTGAGGGAGACGGCGAGGAGGGGGAGCGCGGCGGTGCGCAGGGAGTCGCCGAAGCGGGAGACGACGGCGGCCGTCCACAGGCGCCCGAAGCCGCCCCGCCAGGTGGGCGCGGCCCTGTCGCCCACCGCCGTCGTCGCTGCCATGACCCCCCCTCGGCCCGGTGCTTCCCCGTCCGGCCGACAGTAGGGGACGCCACTGACAACGGCGGTCCGGAAGGGGGCGGGAACGGCGGAAGGGCCTTGTCCGCGAACCGAGTTCGCGGACAAGGCCCTTCCGTCACACCGTCACGCCGTTCAGATCTCGCCGCGCAGTTTGGCGAGGGCCTCGGCGAGGATCGCCTCGCCGTCCGCGTCGCTGCGCCGTTCGCGCACGTACGCGAGATGGGTCTTGTACGGCTCCGTGCGCGGCGGGTCCGGCGGGTTGTCCCGGTCCTGGCCGGCCGGGAAGCCGCAGCGCGGGCAGTCCCAGGTCTCCGGGACCTGTGCGTCGCTGGCGAAGCTCGGCTGTGTCTCGTGCCCGTTCGAGCACCAGAAGGAGATGCGGAGGCGCGGCGCCGACTCGCCCCGCTCGGCCTCGCCCATCGGCCCCGCTCCGACCCGGCTTCCCCGGATCGCGTTGCCACTTGCCACGGTCGTAACTCCCTGCGTGATGGTGCTCGAAGATGCCCCAGTCTACGTAAGGCCCAACGCGCGTCCAGTGGTTGGAGTCACCCGTCCAGCTTCATCAGCAGACCGAGCACCACAATGCAGGCGAACCAGAGCAGACCGACCACGACGGTGATCCGGTCCAGGTTGCGCTCGGCGACCGAGGAGCCGCCGACGGAGGACTGCATGCCGCCACCGAACATGTCGGAGAGGCCGCCACCCTTCCCCTTGTGCATCAGCACGAGCAGCATCAGCAGCGCGCTGAAGACGATCAGGGCGATCGAGAACCCCATAACCACGGCTGGACCAACTTCCTCGGACTTATACGGACGGGGGCCGGGCGCCTGCCCGACCCCCGCAAGGGTACGACGTAACTCCGCTACCGCATACTCACTGGTCGCGGAAGCGAACGATCCTGACGAACTCCGCGTCGTCCAGCGCCGCGCCGCCCACCAGGGCGCCGTCGACGTCCGGCTGCGCCATGATGGCGGCGACGTTGCCCGACTTGACCGAGCCGCCGTACTGGATGCGGACCTTGTCGGCCAGCTCCTGGGAGTACAGCTCGGCGAGCCGGCCGCGGATCGCGCCGCAGACCTCCTGCGCGTCCTCGGGGGTGGCGACCTCGCCTGTGCCGATGGCCCACACCGGCTCGTACGCGATCACGATCGTCTCGGCCTGCTCGGCGGGGACGTCCTTCAGGCCGCCGTCGAGCTGGGCGAGGGTGTGCTCGACCTGCTGTCCGGCCCTGCGGACCTCCAGGCCCTCGCCGACGCAGAGGATCGGGGTCACGCCGTGCCGGAAGGCGGCCTTCACCTTGGCGTTGCAGACCTCGTCGTCCTCGGCGTGGTACTGGCGGCGCTCGGAGTGGCCGACCGCCACGTAGGAGCACTTCAGCTTGGACAGCATCAGGCCCGAGACCTCGCCGGTGTAGGCGCCGGAGTCGTGGGCCGAGATGTCCTGGGCGCCGTACTTGATCTTCAGCTTGTCGCCGTCGACCAGGGTCTGGACGGACCGCAGGTCGGTGAAGGGGACCAGGACGGCGACCTCGACGGCGTCGTAGTCCTTGTCGGTCAGGGCGAAGGCGAGCTTCTGGACGTGGGCGATGGCCTCGAGGTGGTTGAGGTTCATCTTCCAGTTGCCCGCCATCAGCGGGGTGCGGGTGCTCACGGGTGTTCAGTCCTCCAGTGCGGCGAGGCCGGGAAGCGTCTTGCCCTCGAGGTATTCGAGGGAGGCGCCGCCGCCGGTCGAAATGTGGCCGAACTTCGTCTCGTCGAAGCCCAGGTTGCGGACGGCCGCGGCGGAGTCGCCGCCGCCGACCACGGTGAAGCCCTTGCTGTCGATGAGCGCCTGCGCGACCGCGCCGGTGCCCTTCGCGTAGTCGGGGTGCTCGGCGACGCCGACGGGGCCGTTCCAGAAGACGGTCTCCGCGTCGGTGATCTTCGAGGCGAACAGCTCGCGGGTCCGGGGGCCGATGTCGAGGCCCTCCTTGTCCGCGGGGATCTTGTCGGCGTCGACCGTCTCGTACTCGGCCGGCGCCTTGGTCTTGAGGTCGGGGAACTCCGTGGAGACCAGCACGTCGACCGGGAGGACCAGCTCGACGCCGTTCTTCTCGGCGCGCTCCATGTACTCGGTGACGACCGGGATCTGGTCCTCCTGGAGGAGGGAGATGCCGACCTCGTACCCCTTGGCCCTGAGGAAGGTGTACGCCATGCCGCCGCCGATCAGGAGGCGGTCGGCCTTGCCGAGCAGCTCGTCGATGACGGCGAGCTTGTCGGAGACCTTGGCGCCGCCGAGGACGACGGTGTACGGGCGCCTGACGTCGTCGGTCAGCTTCTTCAGGACGCCGACCTCGGTGGCGATGAGGTAGCCGGCGGCGTGCGGGAGGCGGGCCGGGAGGTCGTAGACCGAGGCGTGCTTGCGGTGCACGGCGCCGAAGCCGTCGCCGACGTACAGGTCGGCGAGGGCGGCGAGCCGGTCGGCGAAGGCGCCGCGCTCGGCGTCGTCCTTGGAGGTCTCTCCGGGGTTGAAGCGGAGGTTCTCCAGGACGGCGACCCGGCCGTTCTCCAGGCCCGCGACGGTCGCGGCGGCGGAGTCGCCGACCGTGTCGGTCGCGAACGCCACGTCGGTGCCGAGCAGTTCACCGAGGCGCGCGGCGGCCGGCGCGAGGGAGAACGCCGGGTCGGGCTCGCCCTTGGGGCGGCCCAGGTGCGAGGCGACCACGACCCGGGCACCGGCGTCCGCGAGCGCCCTGACGGTGGGGACGACGGCGCGGATGCGTCCGTCGTCGGTGATGGCGGTGCCGTCGAGCGGCACGTTGAGGTCGGCGCGGACGAACACCCGCTTGCCTTCGACGCCCTCGTGGAGGAGCTCGTCGATCGTCTTCATCTGTTACCTGACTCCTTGGTACGCGGTGGAGCACACGAACAGGGCTCGCGCAGCGCGTCGTTGCGCTGCCCGAGCCCTGCTCACATCGGAGGCCCGCCCTGAAGCTTAGAGCCGGCCGCCGACGAAGACGGTGAGGTCGACGAGACGGTTGGAGTAGCCCCACTCGTTGTCGTACCAGCCGAGGATCTTGACCGACTTGCCGTCCTGGACCATGGTCAGGGAGGCGTCGAAGGTGCAGGACGCCGGGTCGCCCACGATGTCGGAGGAGACGATCGGGTCCTCGGTGTAGAACAGGAAGCCCTTGAGGTCGCCGTCCTCGGCGGCCTTCTTGAACGCGGCGTTGACCTCGTCCCGGGTGACCTCGCGGTCCAGGGTGACGACCAGGTCGGTGGCGGAGCCGGTGGGGACCGGGACGCGCATCGCGATGCCGTCGAGCTTGCCCTTGAGCTGCGGGAGGACCAGGGCGGTGGCCTTCGCGGCACCGGTCGTGGTCGGGATGATGTTCTCCGCGGCGGCACGGGCGCGGCGCAGGTCCTTGTGCGGGAAGTCCAGGATGCGCTGGTCGTTGGTGTACGCGTGGACCGTGGTCATCAGGCCCCTGACGATGCCGAAGTTCTCGTCGAGGACCTTGGCCATCGGCGCCACGCAGTTGGTGGTGCAGGACGCGTTGGAGATGACGTGGTGGTTCGCCGGGTCGTACTTGTCCTGGTTGACGCCCATGACGATGGTGATGTCCTCGTCCTTGGCCGGAGCCGAGATGAGGACCTTCTTGGCGCCGCCGGCGATGTGCTTCTCGGCGTCGGCCTTCTTGGTGAAGATGCCGGTCGACTCGATGACGACGTCGACGCCCAGTTCACCCCAGGGGAGGTCGGCCGGGTCCCGCTCGGACAGCACCTTGATGGTGTGGCCGTCGACGGTGATGGTGTTCTCGGTGTGGGTCACCTCGGCCTTGAGGCGTCCCAGGATGGTGTCGTACTTCAGCAGGTGGGCCGTGGTCGCGGTGTCACCCAGGTCATTGACAGCCACGATCTCGATGTCGGCACCCTGCTCAAGGAGCGCGCGGAAGTAGTTCCGGCCGATGCGGCCAAAGCCGTTGATGCCTACGCGGATCGTCACGAACCGATCTCCTCGTTAGGTACGCCGGTGTGTTCGACGCCGGCGAGATTCTTGTTTTTGGGATGTCCCCGACCACCTACGACCCTACCCCTCCGGACCCCCGGGAGTGACATCGAGCGCATCCGGGTGAGCCCGGATAGTGAGGAAGAAGGGCCGGCGGCCCGTACCTACCGACAGGTAAGGGCCGCCGTGGGTCTTTTGTCCCGACTACTCTCCGTCAATTATGGCGAGTGTCCGCCGCGGCGTGTCAGCGGTGGAGGACCCGCAGGGCGCGGCCGACGAGCCGCGCCCGTTCCGCCGCCCCGGACACGTGCTCCAGGCCGTAACCGAGGAGGACGGTGTCCCGGGTGGTGACGGCCGCCCACGAGTGGAAGAGCGCGGCGGAGCGCGTCCAGTCGGCGCCGTTGCCGGGGCTGCCGGCCGGGGCGCCCGGCGTGGACCAGGCGCCGAGGGAGGTCTCGAACCCCTCGGCCTCGGTGGTGGCACCGGTGACGAGCCGGGTGTCGTCGACGAAGGCGCCCGTCCCGCCCGTACCGGGGTCGGAGACGTACGAGATCGAGAGCTCGACCTTCCTGCCCGCCCAGGCGCTCAGGTCGACGGACGCCTGCCGCCAGCCGTTGGAGGGGCCGGTGAAGGCGTTCCACGAGCCGGTGGTGCCGGTGGCGGCGCAGCCGTCCTCGCCGACGGTGAGGTAGTGGGCGAGGAAGGGGTGGCCCCGGACGTAGTAGCCCTCGCCGCAGTCGGCCGGCGGTTCGGCGGAGGTGCCGCCGTTGGCGTCGGGGAGGGTCGTCCAGTCGTCCTGGCCGACGGTGTGGGCCTCGACGACGAGGTTGTCGTAGCCGGGTTCGGTGTCGTGGCTGACCTGGAAGTCCAGGCGGGGCTTCGCGTCCGCCCCGACACCGGTGAGGTCGACGGTCCTGCTGAGCCGGGCCCAGGTGTCGTCGGCGTGCCGGAGCGCGGCGAAGGAGGTGCCCTCGGCGGGCTCGAAGGGGGTGCGGACGCCCGGGTAGTCGCCGGCGGAGGCGCTGCTCGCGAACTGCGGGAAGTCCTTCGGCTTCAGGGTGTCCGAGGTGACGGTGTACGCGCCGGCGTCGTCCAGCGGGTTGTCGGCGGTGCCGGTGAGGCCGGCGCGGACGCCCGCGAAGGCGCCGGTGCCGGCGAAGGCGGGCGGGGTCTTCAGGCCGGCGCGGTGGTAGGCGCCGAGGTAGTACTGCGCGAAGTCGTTGGTCTCGGCGGGTCCGACCCGGGTGAGCCCGCCGGCCTTCTCGCCGGCGTTGATCAGCTTGCCGCCCTCGTTGAGGTAGGAGCGGACGGCGAGCTCGGCGGCGCCGGAGGGGCTGCCCGCGCCGGTGTACCAGACGACGGCGCCGAAGTGGGAGAGGACACCGAGGGCGTCCGGGGCTCCCTGGGCGGCGGCGTCCCAGACGACGGCCCGGCGGCCGTTGTCGGCGAGCGCCTTCACGTACGCGGCGGCGTGGCGCCCGGCGGTGGTGCCGCCCTCGTCGGCGAGGACGAGGACGTCACCGCGGGGCCGCTCGGCCACCCGGTACGTGAAGGGGGTGGAGGCGGTGGCCCGGCCCTCGCGGGTGCGGGCGGTGAACCAGACCTGGACCGAGTCGCCGGGCCGGGCGCCCTCGACCACGCCCCGGTACTCGTCGAAGTAGAGGTTGTCCTCCCCGCCGTAGGTCTCGCCGCCCTTCCAGGCGCGGAGCTGCCCGGTGCGGACGCGGCCGCCGTTGACGCGGTACGCGAGGGTCTTGCCGCGCAGCGACTTGCGGGCGGTGACGGCGACCTCCTGCTCCCCGCCGCGGGCGTAGGAGGTGGTGAAGGTCTTCGGCGTGAAGTCGGGGGCCTCGATGCCGACCGGGGAGACGGGCCGGTCCGGGTGGGCGGCGGTCTCGGCGACGGCGAGCGCGAAGGGCACGTTCTTGGCGAACTCCGCCTGGATCAGCTTCTCGTCGTCCGGGAAGGTGAAGACGGAGGCGCAGTCGGCCGGGTTCCAGGCGTCGTTCGGGTCGAGCCGGGAGGCGGTGGCGCAGGTCGACATCTCCGGGGTGAACATCTGCATCCCGTTGACGTTGGCGGCGTGCCCGTCCGCCTCGCCGTTGGTGATGTACAGCTCGGAGGAGACCTGCGGCCGGTAGCCGGGCACGGCGGAGTTCTCGGGGGTGCCGGCGAGGGCCTTGAGGGCGACGTCGTCGGGGGTGCCGGTGGCGACCTGCCAGCCGACGCCGTACAGCAGGAGCTGGGCGGCCGAGTGGTAGTTGATGCCGTACGCGAAGCCGACGCGCTTCTGGAAGGCGTCGAGGGCCCTGGTCTCGGGCTCCGACATGGGGCCCTTGCCGCGGAAGGTCTCGTCGGCCGGGTCGGGGGACGAGCCCTCGTTGTCGTAGCCCCACTTGTAGGCGAAGTTGCGGTTGAGGTCGACGCCGTCGCCGGGGCCGATCGCGCCGTCGCCGTCGTTGTCGCGGAGGTTCTTGCGCCACTGCCGGTTGGCGGGGTCGGCGTGCGTGTAGTCGTAGCCGTCGGGGTTGGCGGAGAGCACGAACCACAGCTCGGTGGAGTCGACGATCCGGGTGATCCGCTCGTCCTTGCCGTAGCCGTCGAGATAGAGGTGCATCAGCCGCCGGGTCATCTCGGGGGTGATCCACTCGCGCGCGTGCTGGTTGGACATGTACAGCGTGGCCGGTTTCGAACCGTCTCCGGTGTGCCGGGCGCCCTTGCTCACCTTGAGGGCGAGGATGTCCTGGCCCCCGAGGGTCTTGCCGATGGAGACGACCTTGGTGAGTCCGGGGTGGGTCCGGGCGGTGTCCAGGATCTCCTGCTTGAGGCCGCCGGGGCCGCCGTACGGGCGGAAGACGCCGTCGCCCGCGGTGGCGACCCGCTTCTCGGCCCCGGCCGGCAACCGGTGCTCGGTGAGTTCGACGCCCTTGCCGCGCAGCTGCCCGGCCTGCGCGCCGGTGAGGAAGAGCTCGACCGCGGCGGTGCCCTTCGCGGGCACCTGTTCGGTCAGTTCGTGCGCGTCGGCGCCGGCTTCGAGGAGGAGCGGGACCTGTTCCCGGGTGACCTCGGCACGCCACACGGAGAGGGCGTCACCGCCGTGCCGGTCGTTCGGCTGCGCCCCGGCGGCGGGTGCCACCGCCACTCCGGCGATCAGCAGTGAAGCCGCGGCGAGGATCGATCTCGCTCTGCGTCTCATGAGCTCCCCTTGTGTCGTCTGCCTCGAAGGTGGAACGGTCTCGCGGGTGAACAGACGCCAGGCTCATGGGCGACCATGAGCCTGTCAAGGCCGCCGCGCGGGGCCACGAAAAAGCTGCCGGTGCCTCAGAAAGGCACCGGCAGCGCGGAGTTGGGGATTCCGTACGGGTCAGCCGACCAGGCTGTCGTCCAGCTCCTCGGCCAGGTTGGACTCGGTCCCGGGGATGCCCAGGTCCTGGGCCCGCTTGTCGGCCATGGCGAGCAGCCGGCGGATCCGGCCGGCCACCGCGTCCTTGGTCAGCGGCGGGTCGGCGAGCGCGCCCAGCTCCTCCAGGGACGCCTGCTTGTGCTCCATGCGGAGCCGGCCGGCGGCGGCGAGGTGCTCGGGCACCTCCTCGCCCAGGATCTCCAGGGCGCGCTGCACCCGGGCCCCGGCGGCGACCGCGGCACGGGCCGAGCGGCGCAGGTTGGCGTCGTCGAAGTTGGCCAGGCGGTTGGCGGTGGCGCGGACCTCGCGCCGCATCCGCCGCTCCTCCCAGGCGAGCACCGACTCGTGCGCGCCGAGCCGGGTGAGCAGGGCTCCGATCGCGTCGCCGTCGCGGACGACGACCCGGTCCACTCCCCGCACCTCGCGGGCCTTCGCCGCGATGGAGAGCCGGCGGGCGGCGCCGACGAGGGCGAGGGCGGCCTCGGGCCCCGGGCAGGTGACCTCCAGGGAGGAGGACCGGCCGGGCTCGGTCAGCGAGCCGTGGGCGAGGAAGGCGCCGCGCCAGGCGGCCTCCGCGTCACAGGTGGCCCCGGAGACCACCTGCGGGGGGAGGCCCCGGATGGGGCGGCCCCGGCCGTCCACGAGGCCCGTCTGGCGGGCCAGCTGGTCGCCGCCGGCGACCACCCGCACCACGAAGCGCGAGCCGCGCCGCAGCCCGCCGGGGGCCATCACGATCAGTTCGGAACTGTGTCCGAAGATCTCCAGGATGTCCCGCTTCAGGCGGCGGGCCGCCATCGCCGTGTCCAGCTCCGCCTCGATCACGATGCGGCCGCTCACCAGGTGCAGCCCGCCCGCGAACCGCAGGATCGACGAGACCTCTGCCTTCCTGCAGCAGGTCCGGGTGACGGGAAGCCGGGAGATCTCGTCCTTCACCGCTGCCGTCATCGCCATGGGCCGATCCTTCCATGCATCCGAAAAATACGGTCGTACGCGGCGGCCAGCAGCTCCGGGTCGTGCTTCGCGGAGCCGTCGGACCCGGCCACCGGCGCCAGCTCGACCGCGGCGCCGAGCCGCTTGGCGGCGTCGGCGAGGGAGTCGCGGTCGGGCACGGCGGCCTCGTCGGCCAGCACCACGTCCAGGGCGAGTTTAGGGGCGTGTCGCCCCAAAACCTCCAAATGACGCTGCGGGGAGAAGCCGTCGGTTTCTCCGGGCTGCGGCGCGAGGTTCAGGGAGAGCACCTTGCGGGCCTTGGTCCCGGCCAGGGCGTCGAGGAGTTCGGGCACCAGGAGGTGCGGGATCACCGACGAGAACCAGGAGCCGGGGCCCAGGACGACCCAGTCGGCGTCCAGGACGGCGGCGACCGCCTCGGGGACGGCCGGCGGGTCGTTCGGCACGAGGTGCACGGACTGCACCTCGCCGGGGGTGAGCGCCACGGTGGCCTGGCCGGCCACGGTGTCCACGTCGTCCGGGCGCTCCGGGTCATGGCCTCTGACCAGGGCCTGGAGCTCCAGGGGCACGGCGGACATGGGGAGCACCCGGCCCTGGGCACCGAGCAGCAGTCCGACCAGGTCCAGGGCCTGGACGGGGTCGCCGAGCTGTTCCCAGAGGGCGACGATCAGCAGGTTGCCGACGGCGTGGCCGTTGATCTCTCCCTTGGACTGGAAGCGGTGCTGGATCACCCGGGCCCAGGTCTGGCCCCAGTCGTCGTCGCCGCAGAGCGCGGCGAGCGCCTTGCGCAGGTCGCCGGGGGGCAGGACGCCCAGCTCCTCCCGGAGCCGGCCGCTGGAGCCCCCGTCGTCGGCGACGGTGACGACGGCGGTGAGGTCGCCGGTGATCCGGCGGAGGGCGGCGAGGGAGGCCGAGAGGCCCATGCCCCCGCCCAGCGCGACGACCTTCGGCTGGGCGCCGCGTCTGCGGAGCGTACGCCGCACCGTGAGGGTGGAGGCACGCCGGCGGTACGGCTTCACTCGCGCCCCATGTCCCGGTGCACGACGACGGTCTCGACCCCTTCGGAGGCGAGGCGGGCGGCGAGGCGCTCGGCGGTGGCCACGGAGCGGTGCTTGCCGCCCGTACAGCCGACCGCGATCGTCACGTACCGCTTGCCCTCGCGGCGGTAGCCCGCGGCGATCAGCTGGAGCAGCTCGGTGTAGCGGTCCAGGAACTCCTTGGCGCCGGGCTGGTTGTAGACGTAGTTCGACACCTCCTCGTTGAGGCCGGTGAAGGGGCGCAGCTCCGGGACCCAGTGCGGGTTCGGCAGGAAGCGCATGTCCACGACGAGGTCGGCGTCGACCGGCAGGCCGTACTTGAAGCCGAAGGACATCACGGTGGCCCGGAGCTCGGGCTCCTCGTCGCCGGCGAACTGGGCGTCCATCTTGGCGCGCAGCTCGTGGACGTTGAGGCTGGAGGTGTCGATCACCAGGTCGGCGTCGCCGCGCAGCTCGCGCAGCAGGTCGCGCTCGGCGGCGATGCCGTCGGTGATGCGGCCGTCGCCCTGGAGCGGGTGCGGCCTGCGGACCGACTCGAAGCGCCGGACCAGGGCCTCGTCGGAGGACTCCAGGAAGACGATCCGGCGGGTGACCCGCTTGGCGTCCAGGTCGGCGAGGGACTCGCGCAGGTTGTCGAAGAACTGCCGGCCGCGGACGTCCACGACGACCGCGATCCGGGCGACGTTGCCCTGGGAGCGGGCGCCGAGCTCCACCATGGTGGGGATCAGCGCGGGCGGCAGGTTGTCCACCACGAACCAGCCCAGGTCCTCCAGACACTTCGCGGCGGTGGACCGGCCGGCCCCGGACATGCCGGAGATGATCACCAGCTCGGGGATGGCCGCCTCGGCGCCGCTGCCGCCGGGGGTCTCCATGGTGCCCGTACTCACGTGTCCTGCTCCGTCTTCTCGGTGGTGCTCGTGGTGCCGTTCGCGCGCGGTCGTGCCGCGCCGTCCCCGTCGTCCTCCATGATCCCCCCTGCCGCCGTGTGCGCGGCGGGCGCGGGCGGGGCGGGGGGCCCGTCGTCCTCCATGGTCGCCCCCGCCGCGTCCCCGGGGAGCGCGGCGGAGGGCACGTCGTCCTCCAGGATCTCGCCCGTCGCCATGTTGACGGCGGGGGCGGCCGGGACCGTCCGGGCGAGGGTCGCGACGACCGCCTCCGCGGTCTTCCGTCCCATGCCGGGAACCTCGCAGATCTGCTCGATCGTCGCCTGCCGGAGCCGTTTGACAGAGCCGAAGTGCTTGATCAGCGCCTGCTTGCGGGTCTCGCCGAGCCCGGGGACGGCGTCCAGGGGGCCCGTACGGATGCGTTTGCTCCGCTTGGAGCGCTGGTAGCGGATGGCGAAGTCGTGGGCGGTGTCGCGCACCCGCTGGAGGAGGTAGAGCCCCTCGCTGGAGCGGGGCAGCACCACCGGGTCGTCGTCGCCGGGCAGCCAGACCTCCTCCAGCCGCTTGGCGAGGCCGCAGACCGCGACGTCGTCGATGCCCAGCTCGTCCAGGGCGCGCTGCGCGGCGGCCACCTGGGGCTGCCCGCCGTCGACCACGACGAGCTGCGGCGGGTACGCGAACCGCTTGGGCCGCCCGTCGTCCTCGGGGTCCCCGGCCGGGACCTCGCCGTCGACCCACTCCCCCGTGCGCTCCTTCTCGGCGAGGTAGCGCCTGAAGCGGCGGCCGATCACCTCGTGCATGGACCGGACGTCGTCCTGCCCCTCGAAGCCCTTGATCTGGAAGCGGCGGTACTCGCTCTTGCGGGGCAGGCCGTCCTCGAAGACGACCATGGACGCCACCACGTCCTCGCCCTGGAGGTGGGAGATGTCGAAGCACTCGATCCGCAGCGGCGCCGAGTCCAGGCCCAGGGCCCCGGCGATCTCCTCCAGGGCCCGGGAGCGGGTGGTGAGGTCGCTGGCCCGCCTGGTCTTGTGCAGGACGAGGGCCTGCTGGGCGTTGCGGGCGACGGTCTCCATCAGGGACCTCTTGTCGCCGCGCTGCGGCACGCGCAGCGAGACGAGGGAGCCCCGGCGGCCGGAGAGCCACGCGGAGACGGCGTCGGCGTCCTCGGGGAGCGCCGGGACCAGGACCTCCTTGGGGACCGCCTCGCCGGTCTCCTCGCCGTACAGCTGCTGGAGGGCGTGCTCGACGAGTCCGGCCGTGTCGACGGCCTCGACCTTGTCGGTGACCCAGCCGCGCTGGCCCCGGACGCGTCCGCCGCGCACGTGGAAGATCTGGACGGCGGCCTCCAGCTCGTCCTCGGCGAGGGCGATGAGGTCGGCGTCGGTGGCGTCGGCGAGGACGACCGCGTTCTTCTCCATGGCCCGGCGCAGGGCCCCCACGTCGTCGCGGAGCCGGGCGGCCTTCTCGTACTCCATGTCCTCGGCCGCGATCATCATCTGCTTCTCGAGGCGGCGGATGTACGTACCGGTGCGGCCGGCCATGAAGTCGCTGAACTCCTCGGCCAGTTCGCGGTGCTCCTCGGGCGTGACCCGGCCGACGCAGGGCGCCGAGCACTTGTCGATGTAGCCGAGGAGGCAGGGCCGGCCGGCCGAGGCGGCGTTCCGGAAGACGCCGGCCGAGCAGGTGCGGACGGGGAAGACCCGCAGCATGAGGTCGACGGTCTCGCGGATCGCCCACGCGTGCGCGTACGGCCCGAAGTAGCGCACGCCCTTCTTCTTGTGGCCGCGCATGACCTGGACGCGGGGGAACTCCTCGTTCATGGTCACCGCGAGGTACGGGTAGCTCTTGTCGTCCCGGTACTTCACGTTGAACCGGGGGTCGAACTCCTTGATCCAGGAGTACTCCAGCTGGAGCGCCTCGACCTCGGTGGAGACGACGGTCCACTCCACGGAGGCGGCCGTGGTCACCATGGTGGCGGTGCGCGGGTGCAGGCTCGTGAGCGGCTGGAAGTAGTTGGCCAGCCGCTGGCGCAGGGACTTCGCCTTCCCGACGTAGATCACCCGGCGGTGCTCGTCGCGGAACTTGTAGACCCCCGGGGAGTCGGGGATCTGACCCGGTTCGGGACGGTAGCTGGAGGGGTCTGCCATGCTTCCCACCCTACTGGCGGGGACCGACACCCCGGCGGCGCGCCCGTCGGCCCGGTGGGCCGCTTCCCGGGGCGGGAGCGGGACCGGTGGGGGGCGCGGCCGGGCCCGGGGACACGGGTCTCGTGTCCGGGGGCGGGCGGGTGCCGGGAGGCGGCCCGCCCGGGAGGGGCGGCGTCCGGGAGGGGCGGCGTCCGGGAGGGGCGGCGCCCGGGAGGGGCGGCGCCCGGGAGCGGCCGCGGTGGCTCCGTCAGGCCCCGGGGCCGGCGATCAGGGTGCCGTTCTCGACCCGGACGGGGACCTCGGGGAGCGGGACGGTGGCCGGGCCCCGGACCGCCTTGCCGGTCGTCACGTCGAAGCGGCTCCCGTGGCAGGGGCAGTTGCCCTCGTTTCCCTCGACCTTGTCGAGGACGCAGCCGGCGTGGGTGCACTGGGCGCTGAACGCCTTGTACCGGCCCTTGGCGGGGCAGCTCACCACGAGGCGCTGCTCGCGGTAGAGCTTGGCGCCGCCGACCGGCACCTCGTCCGGGGCGCCGAGGGAGACCGGGGCGGTCGGGGTCGGCACCTCGGCGTGGCCGAGCTTGGACTCGGTGGAGCAGGCGGCGACTCCCAGCCCGGCGGCACCGGCGAGGGCGGCGCCTTTCAGTACGGTGCGACGGCTGGACTGGCCGGACATGGGCGCTCCACGGTGAGGTCGGGGACAAGACACCCCAGGGGTGACCGAACCGACGATACCGGCGGACGCGGCCCCGCCGTCGCGGGGGTGCGGAAGGGCGGGGCACACCGGGGCGGGGCCCGGGGAACAGCGGGGGCACCGGAGCCGGGCCCGGGGAACGGCAGGGCGCACCGGAGCGCGGCCCGGGGAACGGCGGGGCGCCGTGCGCAAGCCCCGAGGAACGCGGGGCGCCGTGCGCGAGCCCCGAGGAACGCGGGGCGCCGTGCGCGAGCCCGTGGCGCGGCCGGGAAGGGCCGCGGCACGGGCGGGCCGTCCCGTACGCGGGCACCCGGGTCCCGGGCGCCCGCGACACCGATGGAGCCACGGGGCGGAGGGCCGGGCACGACGGAGCCCCCCGCCTCCGGGCGGGGGGCTCCGTCGTGGGGCGCCGGCGCGGCGGAACCCGCCCGCCCCGCCGTCAGGCCTTGGAGCCGCGGGCCGCCTTCTTGGCCGTGGCCGCCTTGGGGGCGGCCGTCTTCTTCACGGCCGCCTTCTTCACGGCCGTCCTCTTCGCGGGAGCCGCGGCCTCGGTGGCGGTGGCCTCGGCGGCCGCCTTCTTCGGCGCCGTCCTCTTCGCCGCCGCCTTCTTCGTCCCGCGTGCCGCCGGCACCGCCGCGCCCGCGTCGCTGACCCGGTCGGCGTCGAGGATCTCGCGGAGGAACTTGCCGGTGTGGCTCGCCGGGACCGAGGCGACCTGCTCCGGAGTGCCCTCGGCGACCACCAGGCCGCCGCCGCTGCCACCTTCGGGGCCCATGTCGACGACCCAGTCCGCCGTCTTGATGACGTCGAGGTTGTGCTCGATGACGATCACCGAGTTGCCCTTGTCGACCAGGCCGGAGAGGACCTTGATCAGCTTCGAGATGTCCTCGAAGTGCAGACCGGTGGTCGGCTCGTCCAGGACGTAGACCGTGCGGCCGGTCGAACGCTTCTGGAGCTCGGAGGCGAGCTTCACGCGCTGCGCCTCACCGCCGGAGAGCGTCGGCGCCGACTGGCCGAGGCGGACGTAGCCCAGTCCGACCTCGTTGAGGGTGCGCAGGTGACGGGCGATCGTCGGGACGGCCTCGAAGAAGTCGAGGGCCTCCTCGATCGGCATGTTCAGGACCTCGGCGATGGACTTGCCCTTGTAGTGGACCTCCAGGGTCTCCCGGTTGTACCGGTCGCCGTGGCAGACCTCGCACGGGACGTAGACGTCCGGGAGGAAGTTCATCTCGATCTTGATCGTGCCGTCGCCGGAGCAGTTCTCGCAGCGGCCGCCCTTGACGTTGAAGGAGAAGCGGCCGGGCAGGTAGCCCCGGACCTTGGCCTCCATCGTCTCGGCGAAGAGCCTGCGGACGTGGTCGAAGACACCGGTGTAGGTCGCCGGGTTCGACCGGGGGGTGCGGCCGATCGGGGACTGGTCGACGTGCACGACCTTGTCCACGAGGTCGTCGCCCTCCACGCGCGTGTGCCGTCCGGGCACCGACTTGGCGCCGTTCAGCTCGCGCGCCAGGTGGGTGTAGAGGATGTCGTTGACCAGGGTCGACTTGCCGGAACCGGAGACGCCGGTGACGGCGGTGAGGACGCCCAGCGGGAAGGAGACGTCGATGTCCCGCAGGTTGTTCTCCTTGGCCCCGCGCACGGTGAGGCTGCGCGAGGGGTCCACCGGCCTGCGGACGTCCGGGGTGGCGATCGCCCGGCGGCCGGACAGGTACTGCCCGGTCATCGAGTCCTCGTTGTCGAGGAGCTCCTTCAGGGAACCGGAGTGGACGACCTTGCCGCCGTGCTCGCCCGCGCCGGGGCCGATGTCCACGACCCAGTCCGCCACCTTGATGGTGTCCTCGTCGTGCTCGACCACGATGAGCGTGTTGCCCATGTCCCGGAGCCGCACCAGGGTCTCGATCAGCCGGTGGTTGTCGCGCTGGTGCAGGCCGATGGAGGGCTCGTCCAGCACGTACAGCACGCCGACCAGGCCGGAGCCGATCTGGGTGGCGAGCCGGATGCGCTGCGCCTCGCCGCCGGAGAGCGTGCCGGCGGCCCGGTTGAGCGAGAGGTAGTCGAGGCCGACGTCCACGAGGAACCGCAGCCGCTCGTTGACCTCCTTGAGGACCCGCTCGGCGATCTTCTTGTCGCGGTCGTTGAGGGTGAGGCGGGCCAGGAACTCGGCGCAGTCGCTGATGGACATCGCCGAGACCTCGGCGATGGACTTGTCCATGACCGTGACCGCGAGGACGATCGGCTTCAGTCGGGTGCCCCGGCACGTGGGGCAGGGCACCTCGCGCATGTAGCCCTCGAAGCGCTCGCGGCTGGAGTCGCTCTCGGCCTCGGTGTGGCGCCGCTTGACGAAGGGGACGGCGCCCTCGAAGGCCGGCGTGGTGTACGCCCGCTCCCGCCCGTACCGGTTCCGGTAGCGGACCTCGACCTGGGTCTTGTGGCCGTACATCAGGGCCTTCTTGGCCCGCTGCGGCAGTCCCGCGTAGGGGATGTCCGTCCGGAAGCCGAGGGCCTGGGAGAGGCCGCCGATGAGCCGGCCGAAGTACTCCTTGGTGTGGCCGTGCGACCAGGGGTGGATGGCGCCCTCGTCGAGGGACTTGTCCTCGTCGGGGACGACCAGCTCGGGGTCGACCTCCATGCGGGTGCCGATGCCGGTGCAGTCGGGACAGGCGCCGAAGGGCGAGTTGAAGGAGAAGGAGCGCGGCTCCAGCTCCTCGAAGGAGAGGTCGTCGTACGGGCAGTAGAGGTGCTCCGAGTACATCCGCTCGCGCTCGGGGTCGTCCTCGGGGAGGTCGACGAAGTCGAGCACGACCATGCCGCCGGAGAGGCCGAGCGCGGTCTCGACGGAGTCGGTGAGCCGGCGCTTGGCACCGTCCTTCACCGTGAGGCGGTCGACGACCACCTCGATGGTGTGCTTCTCCTGCTTCTTCAGCGTCGGCGGCTCGCTGAGCTGCACGGTCGCGCCGTCGACCCGGGCGCGGCTGTAGCCCTTGGTCTGGAGGTCGGCGAAGAGGTCCACGAACTCGCCCTTGCGCTCGCGCACGAGCGGGGAGAGCACCTGGAAGCGGCTGCCCTCGGGGAGCTCCAGGACCCTGTCGACGATGGCCTGCGGCGACTGGCGCGAAATGGGGCGCCGGCACTCGGGACAGTGCGGCTTGCCGATGCGCGCGAAAAGCAGGCGGAGGTAGTCGTAGACCTCCGTGATGGTGCCGACCGTCGAGCGCGGGTTGCGCGAGGTCGACTTCTGGTCGATGGAGACGGCGGGCGACAGACCTTCGATGAAGTCGACGTCCGGCTTGTCCATCTGGCCGAGGAACTGCCGGGCGTACGAGGAGAGCGACTCGACGTACCGGCGCTGCCCCTCGGCGAAGATCGTGTCGAACGCGAGGGAGGACTTGCCCGACCCCGACAGCCCGGTGAAGACGATGAGGGAGTCACGCGGGAGGTCGAGGGAGACGTTCTTGAGGTTGTGCTCGCGAGCGCCACGGACGATGAGACGGTCGGCCACGCCGGTCCGCACCTTTCTTGAGAGAGCGGATGTGCCTACATGCCAACAACCGAGGAGGACGGATGCTTCCATCGAGCCTATAGCACGTACATTCGATTTCTGGCGCTCCGCCGACCTCTTCACCCGAACGAGTGGTCCGGCCCGGCGGGCGCTCGCTAAGGTCGGCGCCATGATCGACCACGAGCGTGATCTTGTTTCCCTGTGTGAGGCGACCGACCGCCTCCTGGCCACGGCCGCCTCCTGGGACAACGCCGCGACGGCCGAGCCGTCACGGCTCCCCGGCTGGACCCGCGGCCACGTCCTCGCGCACGTCGCCCGCAACGCCGACGCCCTGGTGAACGTCCTCCGGGGGCGTCCCATGTACCCGGACGCCGCGACCCGCGACGCCGACATCGAGCGCGACGCCGGCCGGCCGCTCGACGTCCAGCTCGCCGACGTGCGCGAGAGCGCCGACCGCCTGCGGGCCGTCTGCGAGGAGCCCGCCGACTGGGGCCGGACGGTCGAGCTGCGCAACGGCGTCACCGACAGCGCCGCCCGGGTCCCCTTCCGCCGCTGGGCCGAGGTGGACCTGCACCACGTCGACCTGGGCGCCGGCTACGAGCTGGAGGACCTGCCGGAGGAGTTCGTCCTGCGGGAGACCGCGTTCCTGGCCGACCGCTGGGCGGGCCGCCCGGAGGTCCCCCCGGTGACGCTCCGCCTCGGCCACGACGCGTCCGGCGCCACCACCTGGCGGACCGGTGGCGGCGAAGGCGCCCCCGTGGTCCTGGCGGGCACCGGCCCCGAGCTGCTCGGCTGGCTGTCCGGCCGCGGCGACAAGGGCGCCCGCCTCACCGTGCTCTCCGGCGACGGACTCCCCTCCCTCCCCCCGCTATAGGCTGAGCGCATGACGTACAGCGGAGCGGTGAGGGTCGGCGGCCCGGCGGACGTGCACGAACTGACGGACCTGATGATCTCGAAGGTCGCGGTCGGCCCGATGGACAACAACGCGTACCTCCTGCGCTGCCGCGCGACCGGCGAGCAGCTGCTGATCGACGCGGCCGCCGACGCCGGGACCCTGCTCACGCTGATCGGGGACGACGGCGTCACCGGCGTCGTCACCACCCACCGGCACGGCGACCACTGGCAGGCCCTGGCCGAGGTGGTCGCCGCGACCGGCGCGCGCACCTACGCGGGCGCGTACGACGCCGAGGGCATCCCGGTCCCGACCGACGTGCCCGTCGAGGACGGCGACACGCTGCGGGTGGGCCGGGTCGAACTGACCGCGCGCCGGTTCGTCGGGCACACCCCGGGCTCGATCGTCCTCGTCTACGACGACCCGCACGGCCATCCCCACGTCTTCACCGGCGACTGCCTCTTCCCCGGCGGCGTGGGCAACACCCACAAGGACCCGAAGGCGTTCGCGAGCCTGCTCCACGACGTCGAGACCAAGCTCTTCGCGGTCCTCCCGGACGAGTCCTGGGTCTATCCGGGCCACGGCGGGGACACCACGCTCGGTGACGAGCGTCCCCGTCTCCCGGAGTGGCGCGAGCGCGGCTGGTGATCCACCGGCGGACGCGGGGCGCGCGACCGAACAGCGGCGCGCTCCCGCACGCCCCCGTAGCCGGGGTGACCGCCGGGTAGGGCTGCGGCATGCACCGCCGTCACTCTCCGTCGCGCCCCTCTTCGCCTCCGTCTCCCCCGCCGCCTCCGTCGATGGTTCGGCTCGCCGGCGCCTCCCTCGTCGGCACCGCCGTCGAGTTCTTCGACTTCTACGTCTACGGGACCGCCGCCGCCCTCGTCCTGGGGCCGCTCTTCTTCCCCACCTTCTCCCCGCTCGCCGGGACCCTGGCGGCCTTCGGCACCTTCGCCGTCGGATTCGTGGCCCGGCCGCTCGGCTCGGTCCTCTTCGGCCACGTCGGCGACCGGTACGGCAGACGCCCGGTCCTCTTCGCCTCGCTGCTCCTGACCGGCTGCGCCACGGTCGCGGTCGGCTGCGTCCCCTCGTACGCCACGCTCGGCATCGCCGCCCCCGTGCTGCTGCTCGTCCTCCGCTTCCTGCAGGGGCTCGGCCTGGGCGGCGAGTGGGGCGGGGCGGTGCTGCTCACCGCCGAACACGCCCCCGCCCACCGGCGCGCGCTGTGGGCGAGCTTCCCGCAGATCGGCCCGGCGGTCGGCTTCCTCCTGGCGAACGGGGTGATGCTGGCACTCACGACCGGGCTGAGCGACGCGGAGTTCCGTTCCTGGGGGTGGCGGGTGCCGTTCTGGGCGGCGGGGCTGCTCGCGGCGGGCGGGCTGCTGCTGCGCTCCTCGCTGGCCGAGACCCCGCAGTTCGAGGAGCTGTCCGCGTCCGGGCGGCGGGCGGGCGCCCCGCTGGTCGAGGTCGTCCGGGAGCACGGGCGGCTCGTGCTGCTGACGGCGGGGGCCCTCGCGGTCGGGTACGCCGTCTTCTACGCGGTCTCCACCTGGTCCCTGGCCTACGGCACCGAACGGCTCGGGGTGAGCAGCGCGGCGATGCTCGGCTGCGTCATGGCGGCGGTGGCGCTCATGGGCGCGGCCACCCCGTTCGTGGCGCTCCTCGCCGACCGCTGGGGCCGGCGGACGCTCTGTCTGGCCGGGTGCGCGGCCTGCGCCCTCTGGATGTTCCCGCTGGTGGCCTTGGTGCACTCCGCCCGGCCCGTGCTGATGTTCCTGGGCTTCCTGGGCGCGCTGTTGGCCTTCATCACGATGTTCGCGGTGGTCGCCGCGTACCTCCCGGAGCTGTACGAACCCCGGGTGCGCTGCACGGGCGCGGCCGTCGGCTACAACCTCGGAGGTGTCCTGGGCGGCGCCCTGACCCCGGTCGTCGCCACCGCGCTCTCCGGCGGTTCCGGCCCGCCGTGGGGCGTGGCGGCCTATCTGACCCTGGTGGCCCTCGTCAGTCTGGGCTGCTTCGCGCTGCTGCCGGAGACGCTGCCGTCGCGGGCCGGGGCCGAGGAGGCCGCCGCACCCGCCTGACGGGTCCGCCGGAAACGCGCGGCGGCCGGCCGGGGAGGGGGTCCCGGGCCGGCCGCCGCCGTGGATGCCGCGTCAGGCGCCGATGCTGTCCTTCTCGGCACCGTCGGCGTCGGCCACGCTCTCGGCCGCGTCCCGCTCCGCCTGCCGCTTGGAGGCGATCAGGCTGGTGATCGTGGTGATGACCAGAACACCGCAGATGACCGCGAGCGAGACCGGGATGGAGATCTCCGGGACGTGGACCCCGGACTCGTGCAGGGCGTGCAGCACCAGCTTGACGCCGATGAAGCCGAGGATCACCGACAGGCCGTAGCTGAGGTGGACCAGCTTCTTGAGCAGGCCGCCGATCAGGAAGTACAGCTGCCGCAGCCCCATGAGGGCGAAGGCGTTGGCGGTGAAGACGATGTACGGGTCCTGGGTGAGACCGAAGATCGCCGGGATGGAGTCGAGGGCGAAGAGGATGTCGGTGGTGCCGATGGCCAGCATGACCACCATCAGCGGGGTCAGCACCCGCTTGCCGTTGGCACGGATGAAGAGCTTGGTGCCGTGGTACCGGTCGGCGACGCCGAACTTCTTCTCCACGCTCTTGAGGAGGCGGTTCTCCTCGAACTCGTCCTCCTCCTCGTCGGAACGCGCCTCCTGGATGAGCTTCCAGGCGGTGTAGATCAGGAACGCGCCGAAGAGGTAGAAGACCCAGGAGAAGCTCGCGATGATCGCGGCGCCGGCCGCGATGAAGATCGCCCGGAGCACCAGGGCGATCAGCACGCCCACGAGCAGTACGCGCTGCTGGAGGTGCGAGGGGACCGAGAACTTCGCCATGATCAGGACGAAGACGAAGAGGTTGTCGACGCTGAGCGACTTCTCGGTGACGTAGCCGGCGAAGAACTCCCCGGCCGCCTGGCCGCTGCCGAAGAGCAGCAGCCCGAGGCCGAAGAGCGCGGCGAGCACGATCCAGACGACGGTCCAGACACCGGCTTCCTTGACCGACACGTCATGGGGCTTGCGCCCGATGAAGAAGTCGGCTCCGATCAGGGCACCCAGACCGAGAATGGTCAGGACCCACAGGGTCGTCGAAACGTCCATTGCGCCTCCGGCGTCGTACGGCTACTGATCAGCGTCGTCGCTGCCGGAGGTCTCTTCCACCCGGGCGGCGGACGGGCCGCCGGGCCGACGCCCCGGGATCGGATCGATGATGATCCGTCCGTATTGACGGGTACGCCGCGCTTGGGGAGTACTCCCCTCCGCACGAAGAACGGTACCCGAAAACCCAAGGAAAGGTAAAGGGGAGGGTAAAGGACCACCAAGACCGCAGGTCAGGGCCGCTTTCCATGACGGCCGGCCGCCACCTGGGCGAGGACCTGCCGGAGGATCCCGCTGCCCGGCGGGACGACCGGCGGCTCGTACGACCAGGCGTGCCCCACCCACGGGTCGGCGAGGTGGTCGTCGGGGACGGGCGTCAGCCTCAGCAGCGAGCGCCACAGCGGGTCGAGCAGCGGCCCGTACGCGGCCGCGTCCTCCCGGTCCGCCACGACCAGCAGATGGACGCCGACCGAGGGGCCCTCGTCGGCGAGGTACCGGAGCCGGGTGACCGCCCGGTCGTCGAAGCCGTGCGGGAAGTCGTGCACGACCAGCAGGTGCCGGGCCGTGTCCAGACCGGGCGGCAGCGCGTCGGGCATCCCGCCCCGCAGCGCCATCTGGAGCAGGTCGACCCGCTCGGTGAGCTGTTCCAGGACCGCCGAGACCCCGGCCGCGCCCCGGGCGGGCGGCGCGGCGAGGACGCCCGACTCCACGAGCGGCGCGAGCGACGCGGCGCCCGCCCCGGCGGCGTCGAGGACGTGGACGGCGAAGCCGCCCGCCGGGTGCGCCGCGAGCAGCCGGGCCGCGTGAGCGACCGCGCTGTCGAGGGCGAGCCGGCGCAGTTCGGCCTCGTCGAGGAGACCGGCCGCCTCGGAGTGGCCGCGGCCGCTGTCCACCCACAGTCCGCGTTCCAGCGGGAGCCGGACGAGCATGGGAATCCGCAGGTCGGTCCGCTCGGGCAGGTGGAGGTCGCCGAGACGGACGGCCATCGGTTCCCCGTCCGGAACGCGGTAGGCGTGCCAGGCGGGGCTGTCCCAGCGGGCGTAGGCGACCGGGAGGGCCGGTTCGACGACCTCGGCCTCGGCCGCGAGCTGGGCGAGGTCCCGGTCCAGGACCGCACGGGCCCGCTCCACGAGTTCGTCGTGCCGGGCGCGGGCGGCGGCCCGGGCGGCGTCGTTCGCGCTCCCGGTCCGGGAGCGGTAGTCGGAGAGCGTCCGGTCGAGCTCGCGGTCGAGCCGGGTCTCCGCGAAGTCACAGGCGCCGCGGTAGGCGGCGGCGGTACGGGCCAGGTCCTCGAACATCCCCCACACCTGGTTGTACAGGCGCTCGTCCATGGACCAGCCGGAGGCGTCCCCGGCGACCGGGACGGGCGGGGCCTGCGGCGGCGGCTCCGGCGCGGCGGCGGGCCGGCGGCGGGGGTGGGAGTAGTCGATGGGACCGCCGGCCGCCCGCGCGTCCGGGGCGGGGCCGGACGGGGCCGGAACGGGCGGGGCGGCCGGGGGCGCGGGGTCCGGGGCGGAGGAGGGCGCGGGCGGCGGGACGGCCTGGTCGGCCGGGAGCGTCGCGCGGAGCACCCGCTCCGGCTCCGGGGCACGTGGCCGCGGGGCGGTCGCCGAGGGGGCCGGAGCCGTGACGGCCGCCGCCAGGATCGTCGCGGCCGCGTCGGCGGGGCGCTCCAGGCCCTGGTCGCCGAGGAGGGCGGCGAGACCGCCCTCGTACCCCTGGCCCATGGCGCGGACCTTCCAGGCGTCCCGGCGGCGGTACAGCTCCAGGGCGACGACGGCGGTCTCGCTGGTGAGCCCGGTGACGGTGTAACCGGCGATCCCGGTGCCGTCGGGACCGTTCACGGCGACGGAGGGGGCGGCGACGGCTCCGAAGCGGTCCGCGCCGTGCCCGGTCAGCGCCAGGACGACCGAGACGCGGTGGACGGTCCCGGGGACCGCGTCCAGGGCGACGGCGATCCGGTGGGCGGCGGCGGCCGCCCCGGGGACGTCGACCCCGGGGAGCGAGGGCGCGCCAGGGTGGGCGATCCACTCCGCTCCGGGGATCCTGCCCTCCTCGTCGCCGAGGGTGGCCACGGCGAGGACCGGGTGACCGGCCGACACCAGGATCTCCAGTCGGGTGTCGGGCAGGGGGTGGTTCTGTCCCCGGACCAGCTCGGCCGTCATCGACTCTGTCCCCTCAGCGTTCTCCGGTGCGGAGTTTCCCGGCGTGGTTCAACGGATCGTTCGCGCCCGCCCCGGCCGCGGGCCGGGCGGGTCGTGCGGTTCCCGCGCGGTTCACGCGGGACAGCTCCCGGCGACCGCTGCCGCCGGGAGCTGTGGGTGCGGGGTGCGCGGGCCGTCTACAGGTGCGGCAGGATCGCCGGCATCAGGTCCTGGAAGGTGCGGCCGTTGGCCGGGTTGCCCAGGGCGGTCATCTGCCAGCCGGAGCCGGAGCGGTGCACCTTCGCCATGATCTGCGCGGTGTAGTTGCCGCCGCCGTCGAGGGTGTAGCGCGCGAGCTCCTGCCCGTTCGTCTCGTCGACGATCCGGCAGAAGGCGTTCTGCACCTCCTGGAACGTCTGGCCGGTGAAGGAGTTCACCGTGAAGACGATCTGGTCGATGTGGACCGGCACCCGCTCCAGGTCCACGAGGATCGCCTCGTCGTCGCCGCCCTGTCCGGCACCGCCCACCAGGTTGTCGCCGGTGTGCTTGACCGAGCCGTCGTCGCTGACCAGGTGCCGGAAGAAGACCACGTCGACCGGCTGCTTGTCGGCGAAGAGGACGGCCGAGGCGTCCAGGTCGATCTCACGGGTGCGCGAGCCGAACAGACCGCGACGCGGCGCCGCCTGCCAGCCGAGGCCCATCCGTACCTGGGTGAGGCTGCCCCCGCCCTTCTTCTCCAGGCTGATGGCCTGACCCTTGGTCATGTTCACGGTCACGCGCTTGCCCCTCTCGTTGCGTTCCCCCGCGTCCGCTGTCCGACGCGCGCGGTTGTTCAGCACCCTACGCAGGGTCACCGGCACCGCGGAGGGGCGGTCCGGTTTCGTGTCGGTCTTGCAACACACCGGGCCGCCCCTCCGGTCAGGCGAGTCCCGCCTCCTTCATCTGGCGCAGTTCCTTCTTCAGCTCCCCCACCTCGTCGCGGAGCCGGGCCGCCACCTCGAACTGCAGCTCGGCGGCGGCGGCGCGCATCCGGTCGGTCATCTCCTCGATGATCGCGGCCAGCTCGGTGGCGGGCCGGTCCCCCAGTTCGACCGTCGAGCCGGCCTTGCCCCTGCCCTTGGGGCCGTGCGCGGCGAGCGCCGGGACGGGGGCCTTGGCGCCCTTGCCCTCCTTGGCCTGGCGGTAGCCGGTGCCGAGCAGCTCCTCGGTGTCGACCTCCTCGCGCGCGATGGTCGCGACGATGTCGTTGATCTTCTTGCGGAGCGGCTGCGGGTCGATGCCGTGCTCCGTGTTGTACGCGATCTGCTTCTCGCGGCGCCGGTTGGTCTCGTCGATGGCCTGCTCCATCGCCGGGGTGATCCGGTCCGCGTACATGTGGACCTGGCCCGAGACGTTGCGGGCGGCACGGCCGATGGTCTGGATCAGGGAGGTCCCGGAGCGCAGGAAGCCCTGCTTGTCGGCGTCGAGGATGGCGACGAGGGACACCTCCGGGAGGTCCAGGCCCTCACGGAGGAGGTTGATGCCGACCAGGACGTCGTACTCGCCGGCGCGCAGCTCGCGCAGCAGCTCGATGCGGCGCAGGGTGTCGACGTCGCTGTGCAGGTAGCGCACCTGGATGCCGAGCTCCAGGAAGTAGTCCGTGAGGTCCTCGGCCATCTTCTTGGTGAGGGTGGTGACGAGGACCCGCTCGTCACGCTCGGTGCGCAGCCGGATCTCGTGGACCAGGTCGTCGATCTGGCCCTCGGTGGGCTTGACGACGACCTCCGGGTCGACCAGGCCGGTGGGGCGGATGATCTGCTCGACGAAGCCGTCGCCGCGCGAGAGTTCGTACGCCCCGGGGGTCGCGGAGAGGTAGACGGTCTGGCCGATCCGCTCCTGGAACTCCTCCCACTTCAGCGGACGGTTGTCGAGGGCGGACGGGAGCCGGAAGCCGTGGTCCACCAGGGTCCGCTTGCGGGAGGCGTCGCCCTCGTACATGGCGCCGATCTGCGGCACGGTGACGTGCGACTCGTCGATGACGAGCAGGAAGTCCTCGGGGAAGTAGTCGAGGAGGGTGTTGGGCGCGGAGCCCGGCTCGCGGCCGTCGAAGTGCATCGAGTAGTTCTCGATGCCGGAGCAGGAACCGATCTGGCGCATCATCTCGATGTCGTACGTGGTGCGCATGCGCAGGCGCTGGGACTCCAGGTGCTTGCCCTGCCTGTCCAGCTCGGCGAGGCGGCCCTCCAGCTCCCGTTCGATGTCGTTGACCGCCCGCTCCATGCGCTCGGGGCCGGCGACGTAGTGGCTGGCGGGGAAGACGTACAGGTGGTCGTCCTCGCTGATGACCTCGCCGGTGAGCGGGTGGAGGGTGGAGAGGGCCTCGATCTCGTCGCCGAACATCTCGATGCGGACGGCGAGCTCCTCGTACACCGGGAAGATCTCGATGGTGTCGCCCCGGACCCGGAAGGTGCCCCGGGTGAACGCCAGGTCGTTCCGGGTGTACTGGATGTCCACGAAGCGGCGGAGGAGCCGGTCCCGGTCGATCTCCTCGCCGACCTTGAGCGGGACCATCCGGTCCACGTACTCCTGGGGCGTGCCGAGGCCGTAGATGCACGAGACGGAGGCGACGACGATGACGTCCCTGCGGGTGAGCAGGGAGTTCGTCGCGGAGTGGCGGAGCCGCTCCACCTCCTCGTTGATGGAGGAGTCCTTCTCGATGTAGGTGTCCGACTGCGGGACGTACGCCTCGGGCTGGTAGTAGTCGTAGTACGAGACGAAGTACTCGACGGCGTTGTTCGGAAGGAGCTCGCGGAACTCGTTGGCCAGCTGGGCGGCCAGCGTCTTGTTCGGCGCCATCACCAGGGTGGGGCGCTGGAGCTTCTCGATCATCCAGGCGGTGGTCGCCGACTTGCCGGTGCCGGTGGCGCCGAGGAGCACGACGTCCTTCTCGCCCGCGCGGATGCGCCGCTCGAGGTCGGCGATGGCCGCCGGCTGGTCGCCGCTGGGCTGGTAGGAGCTGACGACCTCGAAGGGCGCCACCGTACGTTCGATCTTGGAAACGGGCCGCATGCAACCACCGTACGACCCGGCACCGACACTCGGGCGGTGATCGGCCTCCCGTCCGGCCTCCGGGCGCGCGTCACCAGTCCTGGGAGCGGTGTCCGGTCCGGGCCGCGGCCCTGCGCGCGGTGCGGACGGAAGCGCGGCGTCCGGGGCGTCGTCCCGGCGGTCCGGCCGTCCAGACGGCGGGGTCGCCGTAGTGGGTCGGCACGCGGCGCGGGGCGGGCACGCCGGGGCGGTGCACGGCCCGGTCCGGGAGCCGCCGCCCCTCGGGGCCGCCCGTCACGAGCAGCGGGTCGAACATGAGGACGACGGCGGCGAGGACCAGGAAGACCGCCGGGCCGATCAGCATCGGCAGGAGGGACGAGGGGGCGGCGGTCGCGGCGGCCCCGGTGCCGTGCAGGTGGACGGTGACGGCGGCCATGGCGGTGTAGTGCATGCCGGTGACGGCTCCGCCCATCACCAGGCTCGCGCCGAGCCCCGCCAGGAAGCCGTGCACGGAGACGGCCGCCCAGAGGGCCCCGGTGGCGGCCACCACGGCGATGACCACGGAGAGGGCAACGGTCGCCGTGTCGTACTCGACCCGGCCGGGGAGTCGCATTCCGGCCATGCCGAGGTAGTGCATGGTGGCGATGCCGAGGCCCGTGACGGTGCCGCCGGTGACCAGGGAGAGGACGGTCGCGCCCCGGCATCCGACGATGTGGAGGCCGATGCCGACCACGAGGACGGCGACGCCCAGGCTGGCGAAGGTGAGGGGGCGGTCGTAGCCGACCGGTGCCTGCCGGACCGAGAAGCCCGTCATGGCGATGAAGTGCATGGTCCAGATGCCGGTCCCCGTCGAGACGGCGCCGAGGACGAGCCAGCCCCTCCTGAAGGCGTCGTGGCGGCGGAGGGATCTGACCGTGCACCTCAGGCCGAGGGCGCCGCCCAGGCACGCCATGAGAAAGGCGGCCACCGGCGTGACGAGCCCGTAGCTGAATCCGTCGACCGTGCCCTGCATGAGCGTGTGCCCTCCACCCCTGGTGCGACGTCGTCCGAAAACAGTCGGTGTCGTCGGCTAGTACTACCGGGGCGTGATTATGGCGCGCCGGGGACGCGGCGGCCATGTGACCGGGGAATTTCCTTCGGCGGGACCGGAGCGGGACGGGCCCGCGGGCCTCCGTGACGGCCGGCCGCCCCCGGGGCGGCCCGGGGGCTCCTGTGGCGCGTCCTCGACCCCCGGGAGCCGCTCCGGACCGGGCCGACCGGGCCGACCGGGCCGACCGGGCCGACCGGGCCGACCGGGCCGACCGGGCCGACCGGGCCGACCGGGCCGACCGGGCCGACCGGGCTGACCGGGCCGAGCGGGCCGAGCGGGCCGACCGACTGTCGGAGGCGGGTCGTACCGTGGGCGCATGGACATCGAAGCGGTGCCGGGGGCGGTCCCGGCGGCGGGGCCGGCGGGCGGGGAGCGGGCCGTCCCGGTGGAGTGGACGGTCGTCGGAAGCCCCGTCGGGCCGCTCCTGCTCGCCGCGACCGGGCGGGGGCTCGTGCGGGTCGGGTTCCACGCCGACGCGGCACGGCGGGAACGGATGCTCGACCGGCTGGCGGAACGGTTCGGGGCGCGGCCGGTGGAGCGCGTCTCGGGGGCGCTCGCGGAGGCGGTGCGCCGGTTCGACCGGTACTTCGCGGGTGATCCGGCCGCGCTGGACCCGCCCCTGGACTGGAGCCTGACGTCCGGGTTCAACCGGCGGGTGCTGCGCGAGCTGGCGTCCGGCGTCCCGTACGGCACGGTCGTCGGGTACGGGGAGCTGGCGAGGCGCGTGGGGCAGCCGGGCGCGGCACAGGCGGTGGGGGCGGCGATGGGTTCCAACCCCCTGCCGGTGGTGGTGCCGTGCCACCGGGTGGTGGAGAGCGGCGGCGGGCTCGGCGGCTTCGGGGGCGGCCCGGAGGCCAAACGGCGACTGCTGGAGCTGGAGGGGGTGCTGCCGGCGCCGTTGTTCTGAGGGAGGGGCACGGGGGCCGGGGAGCAATGCCCGGGGGCGAAGGCGCGAGGTTCCCGGGCGAGGGGGGCGGGGGCGAAGGCACGGGGCTCCCGGGCGAGGAGGACCGGGGACGCGGAGTTCACGGGCGAGAGGGATCGGGGCGCCGGGGGGGGAGCCCCGCCGATCGGTCGGGGGCCGCGCGCGGGCGTTCCCTTCGGGTGGGACCGCTGGCACACTCTCGTCAGTGATCCAGACCCCCGACGCCCCTGACGCCTCCGCCGCCGTCCCGCCCGGCCGTACGTCCCTCCCCGTCCCCGCTCCCGTCACCGCCGCCGGACTGCCCGCGCTGCGCCGGCGCGTCCAAGCCGTGCTGATCGCCACCCAGATCCTCGGAGGCCTCGGCATCGCCATCGGGGTCGCGCTCGCCGCCGTCCTGGCCGCGGAGGTCGGCGGCACCGAAGCGCTGGCCGGTCTGGCGTCGACGGCGACGGTGACCGGCCCCGCGCTGCTCGCCATGCCGCTGGCGACCCTGATGGCCGCACGGGGACGCCGGGCGGGACTCGTCCTCGCGTACCTGCTGGGGGCGCTGGGCGCCGGGGTCGTGGTGCTCGGTGCGGTCACCGACAGCTTCGCCCTGCTGCTCACCGGGCTCGTGGGCTTCGGCGCGGGGTCCTCGGCCAACCTGGCGGCCCGGTTCGCCGCCGCCGACCTGGCCGAGCCGGACCGCCGGGCCCGGGCCATCTCCACGGTGGTGTGGGCGACCACCGTCGGGGCGGTGCTCGGCCCGAACATCGCCGCGCCCGCCGGGAGGAGCGTCGCGGGCCTGGGCGTGCCGGCCGCGGCGGGCCCCTTCGTCTGGGCCGCCGGCGTCTTCGTGGTCGCGGCGGCCGTGGTGGCCCTGGCGCTGCGGCCGGACCCGCTCCTCACCGCCCGCGCGCTGGCCGGCGCGGAGCCGGGAACGGAACCGGGCGAGGCGGCGGAGGGCCGTTCCCTGCGGGCCGGGATGCGGGCGGTGCGGGAGTCCCCGCGGGCCCGCCTCGCCCTGGTCACCGTCGCGGGCTCGCACACCGCCATGGTGTCGATCATGTCGATGACGCCGGTGGCGCTCACCCACCACGGCGCGGACATCCGGCTGATCGGACTCGTCATCAGCGGGCACATCGCGGGCATGTACGCCTTCTCGCCGCTGATGGGGTGGCTCTCCGACCGGCTGGGCCGACTGTCGGTGATCGGGCTCGCGGTCGGGCTCATCGGGACGGCGGCGCTGGTCGCGGGCACGGCGGGACCGAGCCACGGCCGGATCGCCCTGGGCCTCTTCGTCCTGGGCCTGGGCTGGTCGGCGGGGCTGGTGTCCGGCTCGGCGCTCCTCACGGACTCGGTCCCGCAGGCCGCGCGGGCCGCGGTCCAGGGGCTCTCCGACTTCGTCATGAACACGGCCGCCGCGGTGGGCGGTCTGGCGGCCGGCCTGATCGTCTCGCGGGCGGGCTACGGCCCGCTGAACGCGATCGCCGCGTGCCTGCTGCTGCCGATGGCCGCGCTGGCCCTGCGGGGGACCTTCCGGAAGGCATGAGACCACCGGCGGGCCGGAGCGGCGCGAAGGTCCGGGACCACCCGCGGGCCAGGGGCGACCGGCGGGTCCGGCAGACCGACGAGCCCGGCCCACCGGGGGCGGACCCGGCACCGGAAGCGGTCCGCCTCCCCCGTCAGCGCGGTGCCGCCGGGGACGAGGCTCCGCCGATCAGCTGCCGGGGAGCGCCCGTCCCGTCGGCCGGCACGGACCAGACCGCTCCCCCGTATCCGTACGCGAGGGTCCGCGGGTCCGTCCAGAGCGCCTGGTCGTCGATGCCCCGCCGCTCCGCGACGGCGTGCTCGCGGCCGGTGCGCAGGTCGTACACGTACAGCCGCCACGGGTCGTCCGGTCCGTCGGAGACCCGCTTCTTGAAGGCGATCCGGGTGCCGTCCGGGGAGAGCGAGGGGCACTCGACGTTCTCCCGCAGGGCCTTGGCCGACCAGCTCTTCATGTCCCCCTCGACGAGATGGGTGCGGCCGTTCGTCGAGACGGTGGCGTAGAAGCGGTTGTCGTCGGCGGCGAAGCTGACGCCCCAGTAGTTGACGTCGGGGGCGTGGTGGCGGCGCCCTCCGAGGGTGAGCGGGATCAGCTCCATGTTCTTCACCAGGTAGCCGGTGCGCAGGTCGAGGATCGAGGTGCGGGTGGAGAAGGACGAGCGGGCGTACGAGTCGCCGGTCGCGAACATCGTCCAGGAGAGCATGTTCCCCGAGGCGGAGACGCGGGCGCGGCTGGGGATGCCGGGCAGCGCGATGCGGCGGATCTCGCGCAGCTGCCGGTCGAGCACGATGACGTACGAGCGGGCCGGTACGCCCGGCCGGCGCTGGAGGCAGAGCGCGGTGGGTCCGGCCGCGTGGAAGCGGTCGCAGGACGGGCCGCCGACCACCCGGCCGCCGGCCGCGGAGGGTGCCACGCGCGCGACGCGCCCGCTCGCGGTGTCCCGGGCGTAGAGCGCTCCGGCGCCGCCGGTGAGGACGAAGCCGGGGTCGGCGGCCCCGGTGGCCCCGGTCCGGCCGGAGGCCGCCCGCAGCGTGTAGGCGGTGGCTCCGCCGCCGAGCAGGACGAGGGCGAGCACGATGATCCACACACGCGCGCGCGTGGACGGGCGGCCGTCGGTCGGGGCGCTCATGGGTCAGTCCTTCCGGGGGGACGTGGGGGCGGTGGCCGGGGAGCCGGGCAGCAGGCGGGCGGCACAGCACAGGGCGGCCGCGAGGGCGACGAGCGCCGCCACGAGCGCCGTCTCCTGTCCGCTCGCCGTCCAGACCGCGCCGAACGCGACGGCGGCGCCGACGCGGGCGAGGGCCTGCACGGTCTGGACGAGGGCGAGGCCGCCGGCCCGCCGGCCTTCGACGAGGAACGGCCCGGTGAGGGCCATCAGGACGCCGTCGGTGGCGGCGTAGAAGATCCCGAGCAGTCCGAGGACCCCGGCCAGGGCCACCGTGTCGGGCACGGGGGCCAGGAGCAGTCCGTAGGCCAGGAGCAGGGCCCCGTGGCCGTACAGGAGCGGTCCGCGGCGCCCGAAGCGGTCGGCGAGGCGTCCGGCCGGGACGGCGAGCAGCAGGTAGACGGCGGCGGCGCCGAGCGGCAGGAAGGGGAACCAGGTCGCGTCGAGGTCGAGGCGCTGCTGGAGCAGCAGGTAGAGGAAGGCGTCGCCGATGGTGGCGGCGCCGAGGAGGCCGGCGCAGAGCACGATCCGGCGGTACGCGGGCGAGCCGAGGGCGGCGAAGAACCCGCTCCGCGCGGGGGGCGCCGCCGGGACGGTGTCCCGCACGTCCCGCGCGCGCCGGGGACCCGGCACCCCCGCGGTCTCCGGGACGGCTCCGGACCCGGGTGCGCTCCGCCGGCCGGGGACGAGGAGCACCCACAGCAGGACGCCGAACGCCCCGACGCAGAAGCTGACGGCGAAGACCGCCTCGTACGCCTCGGCCGTCGCCCACAGCAGGGCGACGGCGACCAGGGGCCCCAGGAGGGCGCCGGCGGTGTCCATGGCGCGGTGCGTGCCGAAGGCGCGGCCCAGGTCCTCGGGTTCGCTGTTCAGGGTGATGAGCGCGTCCCGGGGGGCGGTGCGCACGCCCTTGCCGAGCCGGTCGGCGGTGATCGAGGTGGCGATCCACCCGGCCGCGCCGCCCGCGAGGAGGAGGCCGAGCCGGGAGCAGGCAGAGAGGGCGTAGCCGATTCCGGCGATCTGCTTGTGGCGGCCGCCGCGGTCGGCGGTGGCGCCGCCGAGGAGCCGCACGAGCGCGGTGGCCCCGGTGGACAGCCCGTCGAGCAGGCCGAACTGGAGGGGGGAGAGGCCGAGTCCGAGGATCAGGTAGAGCGGCAGGACGGCCGTCACCATCTCCGAGGAGACGTCGGTGACCAGGCTGACCGCGCCCAGGGCGATGACGGTGCCGGAGACGCGCCGCCGGGCCCCGGAGGGCCGGGACGGCGCGTCGCGGCGACCTGTGGTCGCGAGGTACATCAGTGGCAGGTGTAGGTCGGGCCGGAGTCCTTCACCTGGTTGTCGGTGCCGACGTACTGCCAGGTGTAGGTGGTGTCGGTGAGGTCCAGCTTCAGGACGCCGTACTGGCCGCTGATCCGCTTCTGGCTGTTCGGCTGGACGGTCTCGATGTCGTAGGGTTCGGCGCCGCCCATGCCGCCGACGATCTCGACGATGCCGTCCGCGGTGGCCTTCCCGTTGGGGTCCTGCGGGGCGAAGCGCTCGTAGTGGTGGTCGTGCCCGTTGAGCACCAGGTCGGCCTTGGCCCCGTAGAGGATCTGCCACACGGGCCTGGAGACGGGGTCGTTGCCGTGCCCGCCGGAGGAGTACAGCGGGTGGTGGAAGTAGGCGGCGACGCAGCCCTTGGTGTTCCGCGCGAGGTCGTCCTTGAGCCACTGGATCTGCGCGGCGTCGTCGAAGGAGTTGGAGTCGAGGGCGACGAAGTGCCAGTTGCCCTGGTCGTAGCTGTAGTAGGGCTTGCCCTGCGGGTAGGCGATGGCGCCGAAGTACGACTTGTAGCCGGCGAAGGCGCCGGCCGGGTCGTACGACTCGTGGTTGCCGGGCACGGGCCGGGTCTGGGCCTTGAAGGCGCCCCACGTCTTGTCGTAGTAGTTGCGGAAGTCCGAGAGCCGGGCGTCGTCGTACTGGCTGTCGCCCATGGTCAGGTAGAACGACGGCGCGATCCGCTGGGCGAGCGCGGCGGTCTTGGGGTGGGCGCAGGAGCTGCTGGAGGCCGTGCACTGGGCGGCGATGTCACCGGCCGCGACGACCGTGAAGGCCCCGGTGGGCGGGGTGGTGGTGCCGGTGGTGCCGTAGACCTCCACCGTGTAGAGGGAGTAGCCGTACGAGGTGCCGCGGGCGGTCCCGTAGACCCGGAGGTAGCGGCCGGTGCCGGTGAGACCGGTCCAGTCGTCCGTACCGCCGTTGCCCGCGGTCTCGTTGGCGAGGCGGGTCCAGGTGGTGCCGTCGGCGGAGATCTCGACGCGGTACGCCTTGGCGTAGGCGGCCTCCCAGACGAGTTTGACGCGGGAGACGGTGGCCGAGGGGCCGAGGTCGACCCGGATCCACTGGGGGTCGGATCCCTCGGCGCTGGCCCAGCGGGTGGTGGAGACGCCGTCGAACGCCTTCTCCGGGCCGAAGGTGCTGTCCTCGACGGAGGACGCGGTGGCCGGCCGGCCCTGGGAGATCACCGCGTCGGCGGCGGCTCCGGCCCGGTCGGGGAGGACGAGGAGGAGTCCGCCGACGAGCATCAGGACGGCGGTGAGGACGAAGGCGGACCGTTGTGTGGTGCGGCGGGGTGGTGCGGAGGCGTACAGGCGCATACCTGGGCTCCCTGACCTGAGGGGGTGGCGAGAGCTGGACACGGGTGCGGGGAGCACCACGGACGTGCCGCGTGCCACCGTCCGGTCGCCCGTGCCGTGTGCCACCGGCACGGACGACCGGCCGGGTGGCGGTGCGGAGTGCCACACGGCGGTGGTGCCCGGCGGCCGGGTCAGAGCTCTCGCTGAGCGCGTCACGCCCCGGGGGCGGGGCGCCGCGCCAGGCCGCCGACCGGGATGCTAGCGGACAGGAAGGTTTCCTACCAGACTTCTGGCGAGGTCCCGCCACGGCCCGCGGGCGGGCGGGGGCGGGTTTTCGGCCATGCTTCGCGGGCGGGCGGGACGACCTTTCGACGGGGTCCACGGACGGGTGGGACGGCCCCCCGGCCGGTGGCCCCGCGCGGCGGTCCCGCCCGGCCTCAGAGGCTGATGTGGTACGCCTTGCGCAGGGTCTCGTGGACGGTCCAGGTGGTCCGGTCGCCCTCGCGCAGCACACAGGCGTCACCGGGGCCGACCTCCAGGGTCCCGCCGCCCTCGACGGCGACGGTCGCGCGCCCGGAGACCACCACGAACAGTTCGTCGGCCTCGGTGTCGGTGACGACGCCGGGCGTGATCTGCCAGATGCCGCGGATCTGCTTCCCGTCCGCCGACTCCCACAGCACCTTGCCCGTCACCTCGGGCGTGCCGGAGACGATCCGGGCGGGGTCGAGCGGCTCCGCTTCGAGCTCCGCGTCGGGGATGTGCACGGCGAAGGAGGGCGGTTCGTGTGTCGTCATGGGCGGTGACTGTAGCGGGGGCCGGTGCGCCCTCCGGGGTCGGGACCGCATGGAAGTCATGGTTCCGGTTCGGCTACCACCAGGCACGATGCCGAACCCGGCGGGGACGACTGGATCCGCACCGCCGCACCGGCCGGACGCCCGGCAGGCGTCGCCGCAGCTCGCGGCGGCCCTCCGGCCGGCACCGGGCGGGCGCCGCGGCCGTTCCCGGCGGCCCTCCGGAGCGCTCCGTCACGGATTCCGCGGTCCGCGCCGGGAGCGTGGCAAGAGATCGCCGCCGAGGTTTGCGGGACCGTCGGCCGCGCCAAGGAAGGGAACATGTCCACACACGTGTCCGAAGAGGTACGGGAGGCGCTCCACGCGGGCCGTCCCGTCGTCGCGCTGGAATCGACGCTCGTCTCCCACGGCCTGCCGCGCCCGCGCAACCTCGCGGTGGCCCGTGAACTGGAGGAGCTGGTGCGGGGCGCGGGCGCCGTCCCCGCCACGATCGCGGTGGTGGACGGCACGGCCCGGGTGGGACTGGACGACGCCTCGCTGATACGGATCGCCGAGGACCCGGCGGTGCGGAAGCTGGGCCACCGCGACCTGGCCCCGGCCCTGGCGACGGGCGCGACCGGCGCCACGACGGTCTCGGCGACGGCCTGGCTCGCGGACGCGGCGGGCATCCGGGTGTTCGCGACCGGCGGCCTCGGCGGCGTGCACCGTGCGTGGGAGGAGACGCAGGACGAGTCCGCCGACCTGCGGCTGCTCGCCCGGGTCGGCACCACCGTCGTCTGCGCGGGCGTCAAGTCGATCCTCGACGTGCCCGCGACGCTCCAGCGCCTGGAGACGCTGGGGGTGACGGTCGTCGGGTACGGCACGGAGCACTTCCCCGGCTTCTACCTCTCCTCCTCGGGCGAGCCCGTCGACTGGACCCTGCGGACCCCGGAGGAGGTGGCGGGGGTGATGCGCGCCCAGGACCGCCTGGAGGGCCTCCGGACCGCGCTCGTCGTGGCCAACCCGGTTCCGGAGAGCGAGCAGTTGGACCCCGCGCTGCACGACCGGGTGCTCGCGGAGGGGCTGGCGGCGGCGAAGGAGAAGAGGATCACGGGCCAGGCGGTGACACCGTTCCTCCTCGCCCACCTGACGGAGCACACGGAGGGGGCGTCCCTGGAGGCCAACCTGGCGGCGATACGGGGAAACGTACGGCTCGCGGCGAGGATCGCGGCGGCGTACGGGGCGGAGTCGTGCGGGGCGGGGCCGTACGGGACGGGGCCGGGAAGTCCGGAGTCGTGCGGAGCGGGCTCAGGAGGCCGTGAGGAGTACGGGGCGGAGACACCCGGCGCCGGAGGCCCGGGCGGCGCGGGAGCGCGTGGCGCGGACCGCCGGTGACCCGCCCCGGGGGCGCGCTGCTGGTCGTCGGGGACGTGGTCACGGACGTCGTGGCCCGGCACCGGACCCCGCTCGCGCCCGCCACGGACACCGCGGCGGAGATCCGGACCCTTCCCGGCGGCGCCGGGGCCAACGCGGCGTGCTGGGCGGCGCGTTCCGGCCACGGCGAGGTGCGGCTGCTCGGCCGGGTGGGGACGGACGCGGCCGACTGGCACGCACGGGCGCTGCGGGCGGCGGGCGTACGGCCCCTGCTCGTCCCGGACGCGGAGGCGGCGACGGCCACCGTCGTCGCGCTCGTGGACGCCTCGGCCGAGCGCACCTTCCTCACCGACAGCGGTGCCGCGCTGCGCCTCTCCCCCGGCGACTGGTCCCCGGGGTTGCTCGACGGGGTGGCCCGACTGCACCTCTCGGGGTACCTGTTCTTCGCCGTGCCGAGCCGGGCGGCGGTGCTCCGGGCGCTGCGGGACGCGCGGGAGGCGGGAGTCCCGGTGAGCGTGGACCCGGCTTCGGCGGGGTTCCTCACGACGCTGGGGGCGGACCGGTTCCTGACGGCCGCGGAGGGCGCCGAGGTGCTGCTGCCCAACGCCGACGAGGCCCGGGTACTCACCGGACGCGCCGATCCGGAGCGCGCGGCGGCGGAGTTGAGCCGGCGCTTCCCGCTGGTCGTGGTCACCCTGGGGGCGGTGGGCGCGCTGGTCGCCGAGGGCGGGGCGGTCACCGCGCGGGTGGCGGCGCCGCCGGTGCGGCCGGTGGACTCGACGGGCGCGGGCGACGCGTTCACCGGCGCGTTCCTGGCGGCCCGGCTCGCGGGCGCGGGTCCGGTGGAGGCGGCGGAAGCCGGGTGCGGGGCGGGCGCGGAGGCGGTCACCGTCGTGGGCGGCAGGCCCCCGGTCCGGACGGCGGACGGCTGAACGCGCTCCCGGAGGCCTCGGACGGAAACCGGACCCCGGAGGTCTCGCCCCGGAAGCCCGCGGGCTCCGTCGCCCGTCACCCCTCGTCCTCCCGGCCGAGTCCCGTCCAGGCCGGATGGCGCGGGTCGTCGGCGCGTACGACGACGTCCGCCGTCTCCTCCGGACCGACCTCCGTCTCGTACCGGGCGAAGGCGGGCAGGGTCCAGGGCTCCTCGGCGCGCCGGGCGAGGGCGGCGGGCGAGAGCCGCAGGTGGACGGTGAGGTCGAAGGGGAACCAGTGACCGAGCAGGAAGGGGCCGTGCAGGACGAGGACCCCGCCGGGCGGCAGCGTGACGTACGGACTGCGGGTCGCCCGGTCCGTGACCGGGTCCCACAGGTCGGGCAGCACCCGGCCGGTGCCGCCGGGCTCCAGCGGGCCGAAGACCTCCCGCCACAGGGCCCCGGTGTCGGTCCACCCGCCGTAGTACGCGTCGGGGTCCCGTTTGCCGTACTCGTACCGGAGGGAGGCGGGCCGCAGGAAGCCGCCCGTGCCCACCAGGTGGACGGGGCGTCCGCGCGCCCGCAGCGCCTCGGCCAGCGCGGCGGCGAGTCCGGCGCCGGGAGCGGCGGGCGGCCCGTCGACGCCGACCTTGAGCCACTCGCCGCCGTCGCCGGGGACGCCCGCGTCGACGTGCCCGGCGAGCGCCTCCGCCAGCCGGTCCCAGGTGATCGCCTCGTACCGCATCCCCTCACTCTGCCCGTACACGCGGCGGACCGTCGTCACCGGGCCCACGCAGCGGCACGGCGAGCCGGTCCCCGAGGGCCCGCGCGGTGACGAGGGGCTCCGTCGCGTCGGTCCCCCGCCCGTCCGCGAGCGCCGCGCGCCCCGAGGCGACCGCCGCGGCGAGCGTCAGCTCCCCCGCCGCGAGCGCCCGGCACGTCGCCGCGTCGGTCCGCAGCCGGGCGTCCGGTGCTTCCGCCGCGCCGTCCCCGTACGCGACGGAACCGCCGGCCCCGACCCGTACGTGGAACTCCCCCTCGTCCAGGGTGACCTGCACCGTCCCCGGGCCCAGCTCCGCGAGGACACCGAGGAGCGGGACGGCGTACCAGTGGGCGCGTACGGCGTCGGTGGGTCCCGGCTCCCCCAGTGCGGGCGCTCCCCAGGCGGCGAGGGCGCGGAGCACGGGCAGCAGGTCCCGGCCGCGCGGGGTGAGTTCGTACACGGAGGCCGGGGCGGGCGGGGGCAGCCGGCGCCGGGTGACGAGCCCGGTGGCCTCCATGTCCTTGAGGCGGCCGGCCAGCACGTCCGTGCTGACGCCGGGCAGGTCGGCGTGGAGATCGGTGTACCGGCGCGGTCCGGCGAGGAGTTCGCGGACGACGAGCAGGGTCCAGCGGTCGCCGACGAGGTCGAGGGCGCGCGCGGCGGCGCAGTGCTGGTCGTAGCTGCGGCGGCGTGGCTGACGGGGCATGCGACGCAGTCTAGACAAGTTGTTGGACTTTCCAAGCTCGAACTTGGTAAAACCAAGCAACACTCATTCCGGGATCTGGGAGGTCGGACATGGAGTTCCGGCAGTCGAGCAAGCTGAACGGGGTCTGCTACGAGATCCGCGGCCCGGTCATCGAGCACGCCAACGCCCTGGAGGAGGCGGGCCACAGCGTCCTGCGCCTCAACACGGGCAACCCGGCGCTCTTCGGCTTCGAGGCGCCCGAGGAGATCGTCCAGGACATGATCCGGATGCTTCCCGGCGCCCACGGCTACACCGACTCCCGGGGCATCCTCTCCGCCCGCCGCGCGGTGGCCCAGCGCTACCAGGCCATGGGCCTGCCGGAGGTGGACGTGGACGACGTCTTCCTCGGCAACGGCGTCTCGGAGCTGGTCTCCATGGCCGTGCAGGCCCTCCTGGAGGACGGCGACGAGGTCCTGATCCCCGCCCCCGACTTCCCGCTCTGGACGGCCGCCACCACCCTCGCGGGCGGCAGGGCCGTGCACTACCTCTGCGACGAGTCGGCCGACTGGTACCCGGACCTGGACGACATGGCCTCGAAGATCACCGACCGCACCCGGGCCGTCGTCCTCATCAACCCCAACAACCCCACCGGCGCGGTCTACCCGAAGGAGATCGTCGAAGGCGTCCTCGACCTCGCCCGCCGCCACGGCCTGATGGTCCTCGCCGACGAGATCTACGACCGGATCGTCTACGACGACGCCGTCCACCACCCGGCCGCCTCCCTCGCCGACGACCTGGTCGTCCTCACCTTCGGCGGGCTCTCCAAGACCTACCGGGTGGCCGGTTTCCGCTCCGGCTGGCTGGTCGTCACGGGCCCGAAGCAGCACGCCAGGAACTACCTGGAGGGCCTCACCATGCTGGCCTCCATGCGGCTCTGCCCCAACGCCCCCGCCCAGTACGCCATCCAGGCCGCGCTCGGCGGCCGCCAGTCGATCGACGAACTGACCGCCCCGGGCGGCAGGCTGCGCGAACAGCGCGACCGCGCCTGGGAGAAGCTCAACGAGATCCCGGGCGTCTCCTGCGTGAAGCCGAAGGGGGCCCTGTACGCCTTCCCGCGCCTCGACCCGGCCGTGCACAGGATCCACGACGACGAGAAGTTCGTCCTCGACCTGCTGCTCCGGGAGAAGATCCAGGTGGTGCAGGGCACCGGCTTCAACTGGCCGCGCCCGGACCACTTCCGCATCCTGACCCTGCCGCACGCCGACGACCTGGACGCCGCGATCAGCCGCATCGGCCGCTTCCTGAGCGGGTACCGGCAGGAGCCCGCCGGACGGTGACGCCCGCCCGCCCCTGCTGTCATGATCGGGGGGTTCGGAGGCCGAGGGGAACGGGAGGGCGGCCGGTCATGGATGCGGCGCTGATAGCCGTGGCGGGAACCCTGCTGGGTGCCGTCTTCACGCACTGGTTCCAGGGACGGGCCGCCGAGCGCGCGGCCGTGCTCGCCCGGACCGAACAGCTCCGGCAGGAGAGGATCGTGACCTACAGCGCCTTCGCCGGCGCGGTGGTCGACTACCGGCACAGCCAGAACGACCGCTGGTTCAGCGCGTTCCGGGAACCCGGCTCGGAACGGGCGGAGGAGTCCCGCCACGCCTCCTACCGGCAGCGCACCGCCGCCCGGCAGGCCCTGTTCCGCGTCCAGCTGGTGTGCGACGACCCCGAGACGCGGCGGCTGGCCGAGGCGGCCTTCCAGGAGACCCACTGCATGCACGAGGCGGTGGACGAGGAGGAGCGCGTCCGGTACTCCGACCGGGCCAAGGAAGCACTCGCCCTGTTCGTCGCCGCCGCCGCTCCCGGCGTCCGCTGACGGGGGCCGACGTGGACCTCGTCGCGCCGGTCGTCGTGGAACCGCTCCGGCGGCGCCGCTGCTCGGAGTGTCACCGGGGGCCGCTGGAGCGGATGATCGTGGAGTTCGGCGCGCCGGTCTGCCTGGACTGCGCCGACCTCGGACACCTGGTCTTCCTGCCCCGGGGCGACACGGCCCTGACCCGGCGGGCCCGCGAGGGCAGCACACTCTGGGCCGTGGTGGTACGGCACAACCGGCGCCGTACGCGGTACGAGCGCCGGGGCCTCCTGGTCGAGGAGGCGGCGCTGGCCCGGGCCGAACGGGCCTGCCTGGCGGACGCGGAGGCACGGGCCGGGCGGCGGGCCCGGGACGCGGCGCGGCGCGCGGTCCTCGACGCCGGGGTCACCCAGGCCCTGCGGGCGGAGATCCTGCGGCTCTTCCCGTCGTGCCCGGCGGACCGGGCCGACGAGATCGCCGCCCACGCCTCGGCGAAGGGCAGCGGACGGGTGGGGCGCACCGCCGCCGGCCGCTCGCTCGACCGCGGCGCGGTGACCGCCGCCGTACGTGCCGCCGTACGGCACGTCGACACGCCGTACGACACCCTGCTGATGCAGGGGGTGCCCCGGCACCGGGCCCGGGCGAGGGTCGCTCCCGCCATCGAGGCGGTGCTCCGGTCCTGGCGCGGCGGCGAGGACGCGCGCGACTGACGGCCCGCCGCCGGCGCGCGTCGGTCCGGCCGCCGGGCCGCGGTCCCTCAGACCTGGTCCGCGGCGCGGCGCGCGCGACGGTACAGCAGGGCGCCGCCGAGGAGCAGGGCGACGCTCGCCGGGGCGGCGTAGCCGATGGCGTCCGAACCGGTGGTGGCCAGCGCTTCCCTCTCCGTCCCGCCCTGCGGCGCGGGGGCCGGGGCGGGCGTCACGGTCTGCGTCTGCGGGGCCGGGATGTTGCGCACGGGGGTCTGCGGGCGCGGCGTCGGCTTCTCGATCGGCTGCGCCGGCTTCGAGGGGCCGTTGACCGCGGTGTTGCCGAAGACCGGGTTGCCGACGCCGACCACGTTGACCGAGTTCCCGCTGACGTTCAGGGGGAGGTCGACGGGCAGCTGGAGGCCGTTCCCCGAGAGCACGCCCGGCGACCCCTGGGCGTGGCTCTCGGCGGTGGAGCCGCCGCCGTTGGAGGAACCGCCCCCGTGGGCGCCGCCGGCCTGCTCCCCGCCGCGCGGGGTGGCGGGCTCGTCCTTGTGGGAGTGGGGGTGGCCGTGGGAGCGGCCGTCCCCGTCCGAGCCGTGACCGGCGGGCCCGGAGGAGAGGTTGGCGCAGCCGTTGCCGAAGGCCGGGTTGAGCAGCCCGACGACGTCGACCGTGTTGCCGCAGACGTTGACCGGCACGTGCACCGGCAGCTGAAGCGTGTTGCCGGAACCGACGCCCGGCGAACCGATCGCGGCGCCCTGGGCGCCGGCGTCGGCGTGCGCGGCGCCCGCCGAGAGGGCGAGCGCTCCGCCCGTGACCAACAGTGTGGCCAGACCACTTCGGCGAATCTGCCTCATGGCTTCCTGCCTTCCGGAGGTGTGCACGGGCAAGTGCCCGTACCCGAATCAACGCGGCACACGTACCTGCCGGATTCGACCGCCGGAGGGTTTCACTCCAACGAGTGCGGAGCGTTCGAGTGTGGACTTCAGTGCCCCAGGAGAGCGGAAAGGGCTCCGACCGGGTCGGGATCGGGGTCGCCGCGCGGCCACCAGTCCTCGCGGCCGGGATCCGACTCGTATCCGTACCAGAGGCCGTCCCGGCCGAGCCGGAGCTGGAGCGACCGGTCGGAGAGGCGGTTCCGCCAGGGCCGGAGGGCGGGGAATCCGGAGGCGAGCAGCGCGGGCCGCGCCCGGTCGAACGGTCCCGCCGGCGGGTCCCACGGCTCCTCCAGGACCGCGAGGCCCTCGGCTCCGCCCTGCCGCCAGGCCGCGACGGCGCGGGCGAGGTCCGTGGGGGTGCGGTCGAGCGCGTGGGCCAGGTCGCGGTAGAGCGCGCGGGTGGCGGCGGTGAGGCCGGAACCGGGGTGCGCGGCGGCCAGGCGGACCGCGTCCTGCCAGGGGGTGAGCGCGGCGACCGGATCGACCCCGGTGGTGAGGAACGCGTGGGCGCGGGCGGCCGCCTCGGTGGCGAGGAGGTCGAGCGCGAGCGGGTCGGGAGCGGCGGGGTCGGGCGGGAAGACGGCCGGACGGCCGGGCCGAGCCGGGGGCGGCAGGGGGGCGGGCAGGGGCGGGAGCGCCGCCCCCGCGGCCGCGTCGAGCGCGGCACGGGCGGGAACGGTGGGCATCGGCGGGGCGGCGGCACTCGTCTCGGCGGCGGAACGGACCGCGTTGCGCCGGGTGAGCCCGGCGAGGAGTTCCTGCTCGCCCCGGCCGCGCATCAGGAAGAGGACGAACGGGTCCTCGTCGAGGAGCCGCGCGGCCTGGTAGCAGAGGGCCGCGGCGTGCTTGCAGGGGTAGCCGTCGTCCGGGCAGGAGCAGTCGGGAACCAGGTCGCCGGGCGCGGGCAGCAGTCCGGTGACGGCCTCCAGGGCGTGCGGCACGTCCTTGTCGAGGAGGGCGGCGATGTGGTCGGGGCGCGCGGCGGCCTCGTCGAGGAACCGCTCCCAGCCGTCGTCACCGAGGGTCCGCATCCTGATCTCGGTGCGGTACGGGCGGGGCCGGGTGCCGTGCACGGAGGCGACGACCCGGCCGGGGGTGACCGTGATCGCGTCGACGTGGCCGCGCCTCGCGTACGCCTTGCCGCGCGCCAGACGGGCCGGATCGAGGGCGGTGTCCTCCAGGGCGTCGACCCAGGCGTTCCCCCACCAGGTGGAGGCGAACCGGCCGTCGGGGGCCTCCCGGGGCGCGACCTGCGGGAAGGAACGGCGGCGGTCGTCGTGGCGGGGGACGGCCCCGCGCGCGGTCCGGGCGCGGTTCACGAGGGCCTCCTCAGGGACACCAGGTCGGCGAGCTCCCGGTCGGTGAGTTCGGTGAGGGCGGCCTCGCCGGAGCCGAGGACCGCGTCGGCCAGGGCCCGCTTCGCGCGGAGCATCTCGGCGATGCGGTCCTCGACCGTGCCCTCGGCGACGAGCCGGTGGACCTGCACCGGCCGGGTCTGTCCGATGCGGTAGGCCCGGTCGGTGGCCTGCTCCTCGACGGCCGGGTTCCACCAGCGGTCGTAGTGGACGACGTGGCCGGCCCGGGTGAGGTTGAGACCGGTGCCCGCCGCCTTGAGGGAGAGCAGGAAGACGGGGACCTCACCGGCCTGGAAGCGGTCGACCATCCGTTCCCGCTCGGCCACGGGGGTGCCGCCGTGGAGGAGCTGGGCCGGTGTGCCGCGCGCCGCCAGGTGCTCGGCGAGGAGCCGCGCCATCGACACGTACTGGGTGAAGACGAGCACGGATCCGTCCTCGGCGAGGATCGTGTCGAGGAGTTCGTCGAGCAGGGTGAGCTTCCCGGAACGGCCCGTCAGCCGGGTGGCGCCGCGCGGGGCCTGTTCCCTGAGGTACTGGGCGGGGTGGTTGCAGATCTGCTTGAGGGAGGTCAGCAGCTTCATGACGAGGCCCCGGCGGGCCATCCCCTCGGCCTCCTCGATCCGCGCCATGGTCTCGCGGACGACCGCCTCGTAGAGGGACGCCTGCTCCCGGGTGAGGGGGACGGGGTGGTCGGACTCCGTCTTGGGCGGCAGTTCGGGGACGATGCCGGGATCGGACTTGCGGCGACGCAGCAGGAAGGGGCGCACGAGCCGGGCGAGCCGTTCCACGGCCTCGTCGTGCTCGATCTCGTCGTGGTTCTCCACGGCCCGGGCGTGCCGGGAGCGGAATGCCTTGAGCGGGCCGAGGAGCCCGGGGGTGGTCCAGTCGAGGAGCGCCCAGAGTTCGGAGAGGTTGTTCTCCACGGGGGTGCCGGTCAGCGCGACCCTGGCGGGCGCGGAGATCTCGCGCAGGGCCCTGGCGGTCGCGGAGAACGGGTTCTTGACGTGCTGCGCCTCGTCGGCGACGACCATCCCCCACTCGTGTCCGGCCAACCGGGCGGCGCTGGTGCGCAGGGTGCCGTAGGTGGTGAGGACGAAGCCGCCCCCGGCGCCGTCCAGCTCCCGGTCGGCCCCGTGGAAGCGCCGTACGGGCACGCCGGGGGCGAACTTCTCCACCTCCCGCTGCCAGTTGCCGAGCAGGGACGCCGGACAGACCACGAGGGTGGGGGCGCGGCGCGCGCGGCGCAGGTGGAGGGCGATGAGGGTGACGGTCTTGCCCAGGCCCATGTCGTCGGCGAGGCAGCCGCCGAGGCCGAGCGAGGTCATCAGGTCCAGCCAGGCGAGGCCCCGGAGCTGGTAGTCGCGCAGGGTGGCGGTGAGGCCGGGCGGGGCCTGCGCCTCCTCCGGACCGGCCAGGAGCCGGTCGCGGAGCGCGGCGAGCGCTCCGACGGGGACGGCCGGGACGGTCTCGCCGTCCACCTCGACGGTGCCGGTGAGGGCGGCGCCGAGGGCGTCGACCGGTTCGAGCAGGCCCAGCTCCCGTTTGCGGGCCTTGCGGACCAGGTCGGGATCGACGACGACCCACTGGTCGCGGAGGCGCACGACCGGCCGGTGGGCCTCCGCCAGGAGGTCCATCTCCCCCTCGGTGAGCGGGTCGCCGTCGAGGGCCAGCTGCCAGTTGAACCGCAGCAGTTCCTCGCTGTCGAAGAAGGAGGTGCCGTCGGTCGCGGAGCCCGGCGCGGGGCGGACGACGGCCGAGGCGCTGAGCGAGCGGGCCAGCTCGCGCGGCCAGTGGACGACGACCCCGGCGTCGGCGAGCCGGGCGGCGGCGGGTCCGAGGAGCTCGTACAGCTCGTCCTCGGTGACGGCGAGGACGTCGGGCACGTCCCGCTCCAGGAGCCGGGCCAGCGGGGGCCAGACGCGCGCGGCCCGGCGCAGGGCGAGGACGGCGTCGACCCGGGCCCGGGGCCCGAGGTGCTCGCCCTCCCCCGCCCAGAGGGCCGCGGCGTCGATGACGAGGGTGGGGTCGGCGAGGCTGTGGACCTGGAGGAGCGCGGCGGCGGCGTGGCGCTCGCCGGCGTTCGCCCCGGCGGTGCCTGCGGGGGTGCCCGCGGCCTCCGTGGCGTCTGCGGTGTCCCCGGCGCCTGTGCTGCTTTTACTGCTTGTGCCGCTTGTGCCGCTTGTGCCGTCTGTGGTGGCTGTGCTGTCTGTGCTGTCTGTGCTGTCGAAAAGTTCGTATGCCGACAGGTCGAGGCGGAGCGAGACGCGGACCCCGGCGTCCATTCCGGCCGCGGCCTCGGCGGCCCAGGCACGCGCGCGGGGCAGATGCTGCGGGGCACGGGCCGCGAACGGTGCCCCGACCGCGTGGGCGGCGGCCGGGGTGCGGGGCAGGACGTCGGCGACGGCGTCGAGGAAGGCCCGGACGAGGGCTTCGGGATCGGGCAGCCTCAGCGGCCCCCGGCCGGGCACCGGCACGGCGTAGGCCTCGGCCGGCAGGGCGGCGGCGACGGCCCGCAGGTGGGCGATGTCGTCGGCGTCCAGGGGCCCGGCCCGCCAGGCGTCCAGGTCGTCGGCGGTCAGTCCCGGCAGCAGCCGGCCCCGGGCGGTCAGGTGCAGGGCGTGCAGGGCGGCGGCGCCCCAGCCGGCGGTGGCCGGATGGGCGGCCGGGTGGTGGCGGGCCGCGACGAGATGGGGCAGGGCGGCCTCGATGGAGAGGGTGACGGCGGGGACCTCACGGCCCCGGGCGCCGCCGCCGTGCCGCCGGGCGACGGTCAGCCCGACGCGCTCCGCGCCGGTCGTCGTCGCCGGGTCGGGCAGCGCTCCGCCGTCGGGCGCCCAGAAGGCGATCCGGCCCTCGCGGGGAAGGGCGGCCGGCAGGAAGACGGCGGCGCCGGTGATCCAGGTGTGCGTCACGGCCGTCCCCCTTCCCGTTTCCGTCGCGCGACGGATCTCCGACTGGAACTCCGACTTTACGGGGGAGGTCTGACAACCGGCCGCCGAGCGGTTCCCCCGGGCGGCCCAGCAGCGGATGACACGGGGTCCGCCGGGCGGGAGGGTGGGCGTGGACCGGGGTCGGACCCGCGGAACCGCCGTCCGCCGCCCGCAGTCTTCGTCCGACAGAAGAGGATTCGACATGTCCGTTCGCCGGCGTCTCACGACCGCCACCGGGGCCGTGCTGCTCGCCCTCGCCGTCGCCGGCTGCTCGGGCCTCGGCCGCAGCGCCGTGGGCACGATCTCGTACGAGACGGAACGCGATGCGGGAGTGATGGTGACGAGCCCCTCGGTGAAGGGCTGCCACCGCCTGGCGCCGTCCGGCGCGACCGGGGTCGAGAACGGCACCCTGGTCGACATCGTGCTGTACAAGACCCGGGACTGCCGGGGCGAGGACTCGACCTACCTGCCGACCAGCAGCGGTGACCGGATCGTGCCGGGCACCCCTCCCTGGCGCAGCTACACCGTCGTCCACTGAGGCGTCCGCCGGGGCGCCCGCCCCTTTCCCCTTTCGTCCCCGGCGGGTCCATCCTGGAAGTGACCGGAAGGACCAAGGCACCGGAAGGGCCGGGCGGGGAGGTGACCGCCATGCGGACCGGGAACGAGCCGGTGACCGCGCGCAGCCCGCTGCGGATGCGGTTCTGGCTGGGCGTGTGGGGGCTGCTGTGGGCGGCCTTCGGCACGGCCGCGTTCGTCCTGGTGGGGCGTCCCGGCTGGGCCGCCGCCTGCGGGGTGCTGTTCCTGGTGGTCCTGGTCGACCTGGGCCTCGTGGTGCGCCACATGCGCCAGGGCCCGCACTGGCAGCCGGGGCGGGACGTCCCTCCGTACGATCCCGATCACGGTGGCACCGGCACGGGACGCGAGGGGCGCTGAGCGCCGCGCGCACGCCCGCGCCCTCGGCTCCCCCGCTCTCCCCGGGCCCGGCGGTCCTCAGTCCTCCGGGCCGAATCCCGCCGCCCGCACGTACTCCGGCTTCGGGTCGAGCGCGGCGGCGAGACGGAAGTGCCGGAGGGCCTGGGCGGTCCGCCCGGAGCGTTCGAAGGTGCGGCCGAGGGCGAAGTGCGCGAACGCGTTGTCCGGCTCGCGCTCCAGGACCAGCTCGAACTCCAGCTGCGCGGGGCGCAACTGGGCGGCCGCGAAGAACGCCCGGGCGCGCAGCAGGCGCGCGGCGGTGTTCTCGGGGTGGGCGGCGATCACCGAGTCCAGCAGTTTCACGGCTCCCCGGGGGTCCCGCGCGGCCAGCAACTGCTCGGCGGCGCGGAAGTCGATGACGTGCGTTTCCGGGGTGCTGTCGGCCACGATGGCATCCTTCCCTCGTACACGGGGTTGAACACCGGTCCCGGTGGCGGCATTCCGCGGCCGCCCCGCCCGCGCGAAGCCCGCCGGGCCGGACGGGACGAAGGCCGCCGGGCCGGACGGGCACCGCGAAGGGCGGCGGTCAGGCAGGAGGATCGGTCCGGGCTGCGGACGCGGCCCGGCGTTCCAGTTCCTCCCAGACCTTCTCGACCTGCGGCTCCAGCGCGTCGAGCGGCCCGTCGTTGTCGATCACGAGGTCCGCGACGGCCAGCCGCTCCGCGCGCGTGGCCTGGGACGCCATCCGGGCCCGCGCCTCGGACTCGCTCATGCCACGGATCCGCACGAGCCGGTCGAGCCGGGTCTCCGGGGCCGCGTCCACGACCACGACCAGGTCGTAGAGCGGCGCGAGCCCGTTCTCCGCGAGCAGGGGTACGTCGTGGACGACGACGTCGCCCGCGCCCGCCCGGCTCTCCAGCTCCGCCGACCGGGCTCCGACCAGGGGGTGGACGATGCCGTTGAGGACGGCCAGGCGGTCGGGGTCGGCGAACACGACGGAGCCGAGCTTCGGCCGGTCGAGCGTCCCCGCCTCCGTGAGGACGCCGTCGCCGAACGCCTCCACGACGGCCGCGAGCCCCGGGGTCCCGGGCTCGACGACCTCGCGGGCGATCCGGTCCGCGTCGATCAGCACGGCTCCGTACGACACGAGCAGCCGTGACACTTCGCTCTTGCCGGCGCCGATCCCGCCGGTCAGGCCCACCTTCAGCATGAGCGGCAGCTTAGGGCCTGCCCCCGCGGGGCTACGCCTCGCCCTCCCGCTCCGCGAGGAAGCGCTCGAACTCGCGGCCGAGCTCGTCCGCCGACGGGAGGTCGACGGGCTCGGCGACGAGGCTGCCGCGGGTCTCGGCGCCGGACACCGCGTCGTACTGGTGCTCAAGGCCCCGCACGAGCGTCACCAGTTCCTCGTCGCCCTCCCCGATCTGGCGGTCGATCTCGGTCTGGGTGCGGCGGGCCTCCGTCCGCAGGGAGTGGGCGACGCCCGGGAGGACGAGGCCGGTGGCGGCCGTGACGGCTTCGAGGGCCGTCAGGGAGGCGTCCGGGTACGGCGAACGGGCCACGTAGTGCGGGACGTGGGCCGCGACTCCGAGGGTGTCGTGACCGGCCTCCGTGAGCCGGTACTCGACGAGGGACTCGGCGCTGCCGGGAACCTGGGCCTCGTCGAAGAGGCTGGAATGACCGGGCATGAGGTCGGTGCGGCTGCCGTGCGGGGTGAGCCCGACCGGGCGGGTGTGCGGCACGCCCATGGGGATGCCGTGGAAGTTGACGGCGAGGCGCACACCGAGGCGCTCGACGATCTGCCGGACGGCGAGGGCGAACCGTTCCCATTCCACGTCCGGCTCCGGACCGGAGAGGAGGAGGAAGGGGGCGCCGGTGGCGTCCTGCACGAGGCGGACCTCGATGGACGGCGTCTCGTACGCGGTCCATCGGTCGCGCCGGAAGGTCAGCAGCGGACGGCGGGCGCGGTAGTCCACGAGCCGGTCGTGGTCGAAACGGGCCACCGGCTGGTGGGGAAGGGTGTCGAGCAGGCGCTCGACGATCTGCCCGCCGGCCTCGCCCGCGTCGATGTAGCCGTCGAAGTGGTACAGCATGACCAGTCCGGCCGACTCCTGTGCCAGGGCCAGGTCCACGACGGCCAGGCCCTTCGGGTCCCATTCGTACAAATCCTGGGGATCAAGCACGGTTACCGCTCCTCCTCGTGTTCTCTCTGGCAACGTGCCGCGCGGCGCCGCCATTCCCGGTGCGCGCGATCTCCCGCGGGACGGCACGAACTCCGGCCACTGGTCCAGACCTTGACACGGACAGGGTGGCTCCCTACCGTCTCGGAACAGCTCCGCGTTCAGCATCCCGATCCTTGTGCACATACAGGAACGTCCCCCCATTCCTGCACCGGAAGGCCCCCCATGCGCGCTCGAACGCTGCTCCTCCCCCTCCTCCCGGCCCTTCTCGCCGTCCCGCTCGTACCCGCCCCGGCCGTCGCGGCCACCGTCGAGGTGACGACGGCGGCCCAGCTCAAGACGGCGCTCGCCGGCGCACGCCCCGGCGACACGATCCACCTCGCGGACGGCACGTACACGGGCAACTTCAAGGCCACCGTCCCCGGCACCTCCTCCGCACGGATCACCCTGACCGGCTCCTCGCGCGCCGTGCTGACCGCCGGGGGCGGCTACGGGCTGCACCTCAATGGCGCCTCCTACTGGACGGTGGAGGGGATCACGGTGACCGGCGGCCAGAAGGGCATCATGACCGACGCCGCGAACCACGTGGTGATCGACGGGGTGACCGTGCACGGCCTGGACATGGAGGGGGTGCACTTCCGCAACTCCAGCAAGAACGGCGTCCTCAAGAACTCGCGGATCTACGACACCGGGAACGACGGACGGGGCATGGGCGAGGGGGTGTACGTCGGCACCGCCAACGCGCTCACCGACAGGAGCGACAACGCGCAGATCCTGAACAACGTCATCGGGCCGGACGTCGGCGGTGAGAGCGTGGACATCAAGGAGGGCACGACGGGCGCGAAGATCGTCGGGAACACCTTCGACGGGCGCGGGCTGACCGGCGTCCACTACGACGACTCCTGGGTCGACGTGAAGGGCAACGGCGTCCTCGTGGCGGACAACACCGGGGTGAACACGACGAACAACGGCTTCGAGACCCACAGTCAGCAGAGCGGCTGGGGCTGCGGGACGGTCTTCCGGGGCAACCGCTCGGACCTCAGGGGCGCGACCGGGGCGCAGCGGCTCGCGATCAACGTCACCCACCGGAGCGGTTCGTGCGTGACCACGGTCCACTCCTCGAACACGGTGATCGGCGGTAACGGTCTGACCAACATCCCCGTCACCCCCTGAAGCACCCGCGCACGCCCGGCCGGTCCGGGCGCTCGGGCCGGACCGGATGCCCGGACCGGCCGGGCGGAAAACGACGAGGCCCGCTCCCCCGGAGGGGAACGGGCCTCGTTTCGCTAGCGGCTAGCGCTCAGCGGAGAGCCTGTTCAGCTCTGGCCGCCGGCCAGCTTCTCGCGCAGGGCGGCGAGCGCCTCGTCCGACGCCAGGGCGCCGGAGTTGTCGTCCGACTCCGAGGAGTACGAACCACCCGAGATGCCCGCACCGGCGTTGCCACCGGCGGCCGGGGCGGCAGCGCCCTCGGCAGCGGCGGCCTCGTCGGCCTCGCGGGACTTGATGACCTGGGCCTGGTGCTGCTCGAAGCGGGACTGCGCCTCGGCGTACTGGGTCTCCCACGCCTCGCGCTGGGTCTCGAAGCCCTCGAGCCAGTCGTTGGTCTCGGGGTCGAAGCCCTCGGGGTAGATGTAGTTGCCCTGGTCGTCGTAGGACGCGGCCATGCCGTACAGGGTCGGGTCGAACTCGACCGAGGCCGGGTCGGCACCGAAGGACTCGTTGGCCTGCTTCAGCGAGAGGCTGATGCGACGGCGCTCGAGGTCGATGTCGATGACCTTGACGAAGATCTCGTCGTTGACCTGGACGACCTGCTCCGGGATCTCCACGTGGCGCTCGGCCAGCTCGGAGATGTGGACCAGACCCTCGATGCCCTCGTCCACGCGGACGAACGCACCGAACGGAACCAGCTTGGTGACCTTGCCCGGGACGACCTGGCCGATCTGGTGGGTCCGGGCGAACTGCTGCCACGGGTCTTCCTGCGTCGCCTTCAGCGACAGGGAGACGCGCTCGCGGTCCATGTCCACGTCGAGAACCTCGACGGTGACCTCCTGACCGACCTCGACGACCTCGGACGGGTGGTCGATGTGCTTCCAGGACAGCTCGGAGACGTGCACGAGGCCGTCGACGCCACCCAGGTCCACGAAGGCACCGAAGTTGACGATCGAGGACACGACGCCGGAGCGGACCTGACCCTTCTGGAGGGTCGTGAGGAAGGTCTGGCGGACCTCGGACTGGGTCTGCTCCAGCCAGGCACGGCGGGACAGGACCACGTTGTTGCGGTTCTTGTCCAGCTCGATGATCTTCGCCTCGAGCTCCTTGCCCACGTAGGGCTGGAGATCGCGGACGCGGCGCATCTCGACCAGGGAGGCCGGGAGGAAGCCGCGGAGGCCGATGTCGAGGATGAGACCACCCTTGACGACCTCGATGACGGTACCGGTGACGATGCCGTCCTCTTCCTTGATCTTCTCGATGGTGCCCCAGGCGCGCTCGTACTGGGCACGCTTCTTCGAGAGGATCAGGCGGCCTTCCTTGTCCTCCTTCTGAAGGACCAGGGCCTCGATCTCGTCGCCGACCTTGACGACCTCGTTCGGGTCGACGTCGTGCTTGATCGAGAGCTCGCGGCTCGGGATGACACCTTCGGTCTTGTAACCGATGTCGAGCAGGACCTCGTCCCGGTCGACCTTCACGATGACGCCGTCGACGATGTCGCCGTCGTTGAAGTACTTGATCGTCTCGTCGATCGCGGCGAGGAAGGCTTCCTCGTTACCGATGTCGTTGACCGCAACCTGCGGGGTGGTGGCGGTGGTCTCGGTGCTGCTCGTCATGTGGGAAAGGGCTCCGGTTACGGACAGAAAGTCGTAGGTACTGCTACGCCGAGAGCCCGTATCGCACCAAGAAGCCGGACAGCCAATGAGACGCCCTTCCCGCGGACGGGAGGATGCCTCGAAAACCGAGGGGACATATACCAGGTACGAGCGCGGCCTGCTCCGTCTGAGGCACGCAGACCCGCAGCGCAACCTTTAGCATACGGAAGCGGCCGGACAGGGTCAATGCGCGAAGCGCGCACCCGGGGCAGAACCGCTCAACTCCGGCACCATTCACGGTTTTCCGCGCCGTGTCGGCGGGTCCGCCGCACGGCGCCACTGAGCGCAAACTACATCGGCGGGCGAGATGAACCAAGAGCACGGACACGACGACGGGACCGGGGACGCGGCCGACGGGGCGGAGGCGACCCGGCGTGACGCGGGGGACGCGGAGAGCAGCCGGGCGAGCCGCGGATGGTGGGACCGCAACGCCGACGAGTACCAGAACGAGCACGGCTCCTTCCTGGGCGACGACCGCTTCGTGTGGGGTCCCGAGGGGCTGGACGAGGCCGAGGCCGGGCTCCTCGGCCCGGCCGACGCGCTGAAGGGCCTGGACGTCCTGGAGATCGGCGCGGGCGCGGCGCAGTGCTCGCGGTGGCTGGCGGCCCGGGGGGCGCGGCCGGTGGCGCTCGACCTCTCGCACCGGCAGCTCCAGCACGCGCTGCGGATCGGCGGGGACGTGCCGCTGGTGGAGGCCGACGCGGGGGCGCTGCCGTTCCGGGACGGCTCCTTCGACCTGGCCTGCTCCGCGTACGGGGCGGTGCCGTTCGTCGCCGATCCGGTGCGGGTGTTCCGCGAGGTGCGCCGGGTGCTGAGGCCGGGCGGCCGCTGGGTGTTCTCGGTGACGCACCCGATCCGCTGGGCGTTCCCCGACGAGCCCGGACCCGAGGGCCTCTCCGTCGCGGCCTCCTACTTCGACCGCACGCCGTACGTCGAGCAGGACGAGGAGGGGCGGGCGGTGTACGTGGAGCACCACCGGACGATCGGGGACCGGGTGCGGGACGTGGTGGCCGGTGGGTTCCGGCTGGTGGACCTGGTCGAGCCGGAGTGGCCGGCCTGGAACAGCCAGGAGTGGGGCGGCTGGTCCCCTCTGCGGGGAAACCTGATCCCGGGCACGGCGATCTTCGTGTGCGAACGGGCGGAGCGGGCGGAGTAGCCGTGAGGCCGGGGGCGGGCCCCGTTGTCCACAGGACGGTCGACCATACAAGTCGTACTTACGGGTGGGCCCTGTGGACAGCGGGGCCCGCCCTTTCCCTTCGCGTACGAGACTGAGTGCGTGATCCGAAACGACGTACTCGACCGTCTCCCCGTCCGCCATGCCGTCCCCGAGCTGCTCGCGGCGCTCGCGGAGCGCGGTGCGGCGGTGCTGTCCGCCCCTCCCGGCACCGGCAAGACGACGCTGGTGCCGCTGGTGCTGGCGGGGCTCGCGGGGGACGGTCCGGCGCGGAGAGTACTGGTGGCGGAGCCCCGCCGGATGGCGGTGCGGGCCGCGGCGCGGCGGATGGCGTGGCTGCTCGGCGAGGAGGTCGGCGGCGCGGTCGGCCTCTCCGTGCGCGGCGAGCGGCGGACCGGCCCCGCCACCCGGGTCGAGGTGGTCACCACGGGCGTTCTGCTCCAGCGGTTGCAGCGCGACCCGGAGCTGGCGGGCGTCGACGCGGTCCTGCTCGACGAGTGCCACGAGCGCCACCTGGACGCCGACACGGCCATGGCCTTCCTGGTGGACGTACGGGCCACCCTGCGGCCGGAGCTGGAACTGATCGCGGCCTCGGCGACGAGCGACGCCGGGGCGTGGTCCCAATTGCTCACGGTCCTCGACGGCAGCGGACCCGCGCCGATCGTGCGGAGCGAGGGCGAGGGGCACGGGTACGCGGTCCGGTACGCCGCGCCGCCCGCCGGGATCAGACCCGCGCACGGCACGTGGGTGGACCCGGCACTGCTGCGTCACGTGGCGGCGACGGTCCGGCTCGCCCTGGAGCGGCACGAGGGCGACGTCCTCTGCTTCCTGCCGGGCACCGGGGAGATCGCGCGGACGGCGGGCCTGCTCGCCGGCCTGGACGCGGAGGTGCTCCAGCTGCACGGGCGGGCTCCGGCGGCGGTGCAGGACGCGGTGCTGCGGGGCACCGGTCCGGGCGGGCGGCGCCGGGTGGTGCTCTCGACGTCGGTGGCGGAGTCGAGCCTGACGGTTCCGGGGGTGCGGGTCGTGGTGGACTCGGGACTCGCGCGGGAGCCCCGGACGGACCATGCCCGGGGGCTCGGGTCGCTGGCGACGGTCCCGGTGTCGACGGCGGCGGCGACCCAGCGGGCCGGCCGCTCGGGACGTGAGGCGCCCGGCGTGGTCTACCGCTGCTGGGCGGAGGCGGAGGACGGCAGCCGGGCGCGCTTTCCCTCCCCCGGGATCAGGGTCGCGGACCTGGCGGACTTCGCCCTGCGGGTCGCCTGCTGGGGCGACCCGACGGCCGGGGGGCTCGCGCTCCTCGACGCGCCGCCGGCCGGGGCTATGGAGGCGGCCCGCGCGGTCCTCGGGTCGATCGGGGCCGTGGATCCGGCGGGCCGGGCCACCGACCGGGGGGTGCGGTTGTCCCGGCTCGGGCTCCACCCCCGGTTGGGGCGCGCCCTCCTGGACGGTGCGGCGGAGGTCGGGACACGGCGGGCCGCCGAGGTGGTCGCGCTGCTCAGCGAGGAGCCGCCGCGCGACTACGGGGACGATCTGGTGGCGGCCTGGCGGGCGGCCCGCCGGGACTCGGACGCGTACGGCGCGCGCTGGAGGGCGGAGGTCCGCCGTCTGGAGCGGGCGGCCGGCGCGGCCGGGGGCGCGGCCCCCGGGCAGGACTCCGCGCCGGGGGCCGGAAGGAGCGACGACGCCGTGGCCGGTCTGGTGACGGCGCTGGCCTTCCCGGAGCGGGTCGCCAGGGCCCGGGAGCAGGGCGGTCATCTGATGGTGTCGGGGAGCGGGGCGCGGCTCGCCGAGGGCTCCGGTCTGGGATCCGCGCCGTGGCTGGCCGTGGCGGTGGCGGACCGTACGGCGCGGGACGCCACGGCGCGGGTACGGCTGGCGGCGGTGGTGGACGAGGCCGTGGCACGGCGGGCGGCCGGGCATCTGCGGTCCACCGGGGAGGAGGTCCGCTGGGAGGACGGGGACGTGGTCGCGCGGTCGGTGGACCGGCTGGGCGCGATCGAGCTGACGGTCCGCCCCCTGGGCACCAAGGCCGACCCCGCACTCGTCCGGGAGGCGCTCCTCGACGGTCTGCGGCGCGAGGGGCTCGGACTGCTGCGGTGGAGCCGGGAGGCCGTGGAGCTGCGCGAGCGGCTGGCCTTCCTCCGCCGGGAGGTGGGAGAGCCGTGGCCGGACGTGTCGGACGGGGCGCTGACCGACCGGGCCGGGGAGTGGCTGGAGCCCGAGCTGTCACGGGCGGGGCGGCGCGCCGATCTGGGGCGGATCGACGCGGGCGAGGCCCTGCGACGGCTGCTGCCGTGGGCGTCGGGCGAGGCGGGCCGGCTGGACGAGCTGGCTCCGGAACGGATCGAGGTGCCGAGCGGGTCCCGGATACGGATCGCGTACGGGGGCGACCGGCCGGTGCTGGCGGTGAAGCTCCAGGAGATGTTCGGACTGGCGGAGACGCCCCGGGTGGCGGGGGTGCCGGTGCTGGTCCACCTCCTCTCCCCCGCCGGGCGGCCCGCGGCGGTCACGGCCGACCTGGCGTCGTTCTGGCGGGACGGCTACCGGGCGGTGCGGGCGGAGTTGAGGGGCCGGTACCCGAAGCACCCGTGGCCCGAGGACCCGTCCGCGGCGGCGGCGACCCGGCACACGAGCGCGCGGCTGAGAGGAGCGCGATGACGGGAGGAGCGGTGTCCGGAGGGACACGGTGACCGGCGGTTCGGTCCTGGGCCCGGTCATACCTGGGCCTGGCCGGATCTGGACCCGGGCGGATCTGGACCCGGCCGAATTCGGGGCCGGCCGGGTCGGGCGTTGCCGAATCTGCCCCCGACAGCGGGCAGGGCCCTACCGGGGTGGAGCAGGCCCTGCCGGCTGGGGCAGGGCGAGTCCGGTCGGGGCGGGCCGGGGCGGGGCCCGGCGCCGAGGAGGGGCCGGGGGAACGTCGGGCCGCCGGGACGCTCCCGTGACATGGGCGCGGGAAGAAGGCGTGTCGGGGCGGGAACGCGAGCGCCGCCCCGTCCGGGGTGGACGGGGCGGCGGCGCGGAAGGACACGGCGCGGAAGCGCGGGTTGTCAGCCCGGGGAGGAAGGGGTGGAGCTGGGTGAGGCGGTCACCTTCGAGGAGGCGGTGGCTCCGGGCGAGGGGGCGGCCACGGGCGAGGAAGTGGCCTCGGGCGACGCGGGGGCCGAAGGCGTCGGCTCCGGGGTCGGCGTGGGCGTAGGTGTGGGGGTGGGGGTGGGGGTGGGCGCGGTGACCGTCAGTTCGACGAAGGCGGTGCCGCCGCCGCGCGCGGTCAGCCTGAGGTAGAACGTGCCCGCCTTGTCGCCCGCGAGGAGCGACCCCTTCGCGAAGGTGAGGAGTCCGTCCGTGCCGGTCGGGAGGGTGACGGTACGGGTGGACGTGTTCTTGAAGGCCGGACCGTCGGTGCTCGGCTTCGGGTCCGTCTTCGAGGTGACGATCTCCGCGGTGACGAGCACGCCCGGAGCGAGAGCGCCCTTGTTGGTGGCCCTGACCTGCACCTGCTGGTCGAAGACGCCGCCGGTGGTGGCCGGCAGGGAGCCGTCGCCGACGAGGGTGAGGGCGTCCGCCTGCCGCTCCGTGACGGTCGCGGCGAAGTCGGCGACCAGGTTCCGGCCCACGACGGTGGCCCGGACCGTGAACGATCCCGTCTTCCCGCCGGCCCGCAGCGCGGGAGAGGTGGCGTTGCCCGCCGGGGTGGTGGCGACGGTGGCGGTGACCGCGCCGCCGGAGAAGCGGGCGTCGGTGGTTCCCACGATCTCGAAGCGGACCTTCACCCCGGCGACCGGCTTGCCCCGGGCGTCGAGCGCCGCGACCCGGGGGGCTCCCGTGAAGTCGCTGTCCGTGGTCGTGGCCAGTCGGCCGTTGGCCACGATCGCGAGCCGCGTCACCTTGGCGGCCGGGAGCCCTGCCGGCAGGGCGACCGGCGGCTTGGCCGGGCTCGTGGGCGACGGGGTGGCCGGTCCGGGGCCGCCCGGCACGGACGGCTTCGGCGTCTGGGTGCCCGGCCGGGGCGCGGGAGTCGTCGGGGCGGGCGAGAACGGCGTGGTGAAGGGCGGACGGCTGCCGCCGTTGTCGCTGCGGTCGACCGGCAGCACTCCCGTGCCGTCCGGGACCTGGTGGGTGCCGCGCTTGTAGTACTCGACCCAGGACAGGACCGTGTTCAGGTACTCCGTCGAGCGGTTGTAGCTGAGGACCGCCCGGTCGAGGTCGGCCTTGAGCGCGAGGTTGCGGTCGTTGGCGCACAGGTAGAGACCGGCGGCCTGCGCCGCGTCGTAGATGTTGTTCGGGTCCTTCTTCCCGTCGCCGTTGGCGTCCTGGCCCCACGTGGCCCAGGTGGACGGGATGAACTGCATCGGGCCGACGGCGCGGTCGTGGAGGGTGTCGTTGTCGTACGCGCCCCGGTCGGTGTCGGAGATGTTGGCGAAACCGACGCCGTTGAGGACGGGACCGAGGATCGGCGAGAGGGTCGTGCCGTTGGCGTCGACCCGGCCGCCGCCCGCCTGCCCGGACTCGACCTTGCCGATGCCGGCGAGCAGCTGCCACGGCAGGTTGCAGCCCGGATCGGTCGAGCGGATCGACTGCTCGGCCCGCTTGTAGGCGGAGAGGACGGTCGCGGGTATGCCGGCCTCGGCCGGTCCGGTGATCACCGGCAGGACGGTGCCCGCCCCGGGGGTCGCCCCGGGCTTGTTCGGGGTGTTCAGCGGCGGCAGGTCCGTGTAGTACGGCGAACCGCCGGTCGCGGAGCCGTCACCGGACGGCTGGACGGAGTCGCCGGCACCGATGGCCCGGTCACCACTCGCGTTGTCCGTGGCCGGCGGAGCGGCCTCCGGCGCCTGTGAGGCGGCGAGTGCGGCGACCGCCGCGGCCACCACCGCTCCACTGGTGGCCCCCCTGCGCAGCCGGCGTCCGATGCGCTCCGTCATGTTCTTCGTCCCCTCCCCGTCGACTACGGTTCCGCGCTCCCCGCGCGTGGCCTCCGGCGACCCTATGCCAAGTCCGGACCGACGCCTACCGGTGCGTAACCGGGTTTCACGCTTTCGTCACCTCTCCGGCCCCGCCCGGCCGGACGGGGCGGGAACCGGGAGGAGGGTCCGGCTCCTCTTGTACTGCAACCGATCATGTACCGACAACCGCCAACCAGAGATCGACAGTCGGCGACCGGAAACCGCCGCCTGTCGTTCGCCGCGGCCGCGGCCGTCGTTCGCCGCGGCCGCCACCACCGGAACTCCGGGAGCCCGCCTTGCCGTTCACACTGAGCCATGCCGCCGCCGTCCTGCCCGGACTGCGCCGGAACGGAACGGCGCGCGGACCACTGGTCGCGTCCGCCCTCGTCGCGGGTTCCTTCGCGCCCGACACGACCTACTTCGCCGCCACGGTGTTCCCCGGCGCGATGGCCTTCGGGGACGTCACGCACTCCCCCGCCGGGATCGTCACGGCCGACGTGCTGATCACCGCCGTACTCCTCGCCCTGTGGCTGACCGTGCGCGAACCGCTCACGGCGCTGCTGCCCGCCCGGTGGCGGGGCACGGTGTACGGACTCGTCGCGGGCCGCCCCCGGCGGGACCCGCGTCCGGCCGCGCTCGCCGGGTGGTTCTTCCTGTCGGCCGTCCTCGGCGCCACGACCCATGTGCTGTGGGACTCATTCACCCATCTCGACCGCTGGGGCACCCGGGCCGTCCCCCTGCTCGCCGAGGTCGTGGCCGGCTTCCCGTTCTACCTCTACGTCCAGTACGGGAGTTCGGCGCTGGCCCTGGGGCTGCTCGGCTGGTTCACGGTCCGGGCGCTGCGTTCCGTCGCGCCGGTGGAACTGCCGTCCCGGGTGCCCGTCCCGGGCCGCCGCGGGCGGCTCGTCGCGGCCGGGCTCATCGGCGCCTGCGTCCTCGCCGGAATCGCCCACCGGGTGCTGCGCTGGGCCGCGTACTGGGGCTGGGACCGGATCGAGACGCCCCTGGACATCATTCCGACGGCGTGCTTCGGAGCCGGCGCCGGACTCGCCGCCGGTCTCGTGCTGTACGGGGCGGGCGCGCGGCTGCTGGGGCCGTCGCCCGCCCCGGCCGGGGATCACGCCGACCGTCCCGGCCCGGAGGGCGAGGACCGGGCGCCCCGGCCGGAGCGTTCTCGTCAGGAATCGCGCTGACCGCTCCGGACCGGCCCCGCCCCGTCCCTCGTCCGGCGCCAGGGACGGAACGGAGCGGAACGGGGCGGGGCCGTGCGGCGGTGTCAGTGCGCGGCGGAGTCCCAGTCCCGGCCGACGCCGACGGAGACGTCGAGCGGGGCGCGCAGTTCGGCCGCGCCGGACATCTGCTCGCGGACCAGCGCCTCGACCTGCTCGCGCTCGCCGGGAGCGAGTTCGAGCACGATCTCGTCGTGGACCTGGAGGAGCATCCGGGAGGCGAGGCCCGCCTCCGTCAGCGCCCGGTCCACGTTCAGCATGGCGACCTTCACGATGTCGGCGGCCGTGCCCTGGATGGGGGCGTTGAGCGCCATCCGCTCGGCGGCCTCGCGACGCTGCCGGTTGTCGCTGTTGAGGTCGGGCAGGTAGCGGCGGCGGCCCAGCATCGTCTCGGTGTACCCGGTGGCGCGGGCCTCGTCGACGACCCGGCGCAGGTAGTCCCGCACCCCGCCGAAGCGCTCGAAGTAGGTCTCCATCAGGACGCGGGCCTCGGCCGGGTCGATGGTCAGCTGCTGGGCGAGGCCGAAGGCGGAGAGGCCGTAGGCCAGGCCGTACGACATGGCCTTGATCTTGCGGCGCATCTCGGCGTCCACGGCGGACCGCTCGACGCCGAAGACCTGGGAGGCGACGGTGGTGTGCAGGTCCTCGCCGGAGGTGAAGGCGTCGAGCAGGCCCTCGTCCTCGGAGAGGTGGGCCATGACGCGCAGTTCGATCTGGCTGTAGTCGGCGGTCATCAGCGCCTCGAAGCCCTCGCCGACGACGAAGCCGTGCCGGATGGCCCGGCCCTCGTCGGTGCGCACCGGCACGTTCTGCAGGTTCGGGTCGGTGGAGGAGAGACGGCCGGTGGCGGCGACGGTCTGGCTGAAGGTGGTGTGGATGCGGCCGTCGGCGGCGACGGTCTTGATCAGGCCCTCGACGGTGGAGCGGAGCCGGGCCTGCTCGCGGTGACGGAGCATGATCACGGGCAGCTCGTGCTCGGTCTGGCCGGCCAGCCAGGCGAGCGCGTCGGCGTCGGTCGTGTACCCGGTCTTGGTCTTCTTGGTCTTCGGGAGGTTCAGCTCGCCGAAGAAGACCTCCTGGAGCTGCTTGGGCGAGCCGAGGTTGAACTCGTGGCCGACGGAGGCGTGGGCCTCCTTCACGGCCTGCTGGACGGCGCCGGCGAACTGCTGCTCCATCGCCTCCAGGTGCTCGCGGTCGGCGGCGATGCCGTGCCGCTCCAGACGGGCGAGGAGGGCGGAGGTGGGCAGCTCGACCTCGTGGAGCAGTTCCCTGGCCCCGACCTCGCCGAGCCGCTCGTCGAAGGCCCCGCCGAGGTCGAGGACGGCACGGGCCTGGGACATGAGGGCCTCGGCCTCCGCGGTGTCCTCGGCGCCGAAGGCGAGCTGCCCGTCCGCGGCGGCGGCCGGGGCCAGCTCGCGGCCGAGGTACTCGACGGAGAGCGCGTCGAGGGCGAAGGAACGCCGGCCGGGCTTGACGAGGTAGGCGGCGAGGGCGGTGTCCATGGTGACGCCCGCGACGCTCCAGCCGTGCTCCGGGAAGACCCGCATGGCGCCCTTGGCGTTGTGCATGACCTTGGGCCGGTCGGGGTCGGAGATCCACGCGGCCCAGGCCCGCTCGTCGGCCTCGTCGATCTCACTGGGATCGAACCAGGCGGCGGCCCCCCCGGCGGCGGCCAGGGCGACCTCGCTGACGCTGCCGGTGCCCAGGGCCCAGCTGTCGACGGTGGCGATGCCGAGGGGCTCGGTGCCGTGCTCGGCGAGCCAGGGGGCCAGCTCGCCGGCGGAGAGGACGGAGGCGTCGAGCTCGACGCCCGCCGCCGGGGCCGGCGCGGCCTCCTCGCCCGCGCCCGGGTCGACCGCCAGGAGCCGCTCGCGCAGCGAGGGGTTGCGGATCTCCAGGGTGTCCAGGACGAGGGCGACCGCCGCGCGGTCGTACGGCTCGCGGGCGAGGTCGGCCACGGCCTTCGGCAGCTCGACGTCGCGGACCATCTCGGTCAGGCGGCGGTTGAGCTTGACCGACTCCAGGTGGTCGCGGAAGTTCTGCCCGGCCTTGCCCTTGACCTCGTCGGCGCGCTCCACCAGCTCGGCGAAGGAGCCGAACTGGGTGATCCACTTGGCGGCGGTCTTCTCGCCGACGCCGGGAATGCCGGGCAGGTTGTCCGACGGGTCGCCGCGCAGGGCCGCGAAGTCGGGGTACTGCGAAGGCGACAGACCGTACTTCTCCTGGACCTTCTCCGGGGTGAAGCGGGTCAGCTCGGAGACGCCCTTGGTCGGGTAGAGCACGGTGACGTGGTCGGTGACCAGCTGGAAGGAGTCCCGGTCGCCGGTGACGACGAGGACGTCGAAGCCCTCGGCCTCGGCCTGCGTGGCGAGGGTGGCGATGACGTCGTCGGCCTCGAAGCCGTCGACGGCGAAGCGCGGCGCGTTCATCGCGTCGAGCAGCTCGCCGATCAGCTCGACCTGCCCCTTGAACTCGTCGGGCGTCTTCGAACGGTTCGCCTTGTACTCAGGGAACTCCTCGGACCGCCAGGTCTGCCGGGACACGTCGAACGCGACCGCGAAGTGGGTGGGCGCCTCGTCGCGCAGCGTGTTCGCCAGCATCGAGGCGAACCCGTAGATCGCGTTCGTCGGCTGTCCGGTCGCGGTGGTGAAGTTCTCCACGGGCAGCGCGAAGAACGCCCGGTACGCGAGCGAGTGCCCGTCCATGAGGAGCAGGCGGGGGCGGGGGTCTGCGGTCTTCTTCGATGCTGTCTGGGCCACGGGACGATCCTGCCACGGCCCACCGACAATCCCGCCCCCACCGGCCGGGGTGCCGGGCCGCCGGTGCCCCGTGACAGGATCGGGGCGTACCCCGCAGGATGGATCGCCCGAGGGAGAGCGCGATGGTCAGCAAGCCGCCGGCCGGTGACCCGGTCCAGGACGCACCGCAGGTCACGCCGCCGCAGCACGCCGCCGCCGGGCTGCCCGCCGTCGGACACACCCTGCGGATCGCCCGGGAGCAGATGGGGGTCCTGCGCACCGCGCGGACCCTCCTCGGGGTCAACCAGAAGAACGGATTCGACTGTCCGGGCTGCGCCTGGCCCGAGGGGGACGAGCGGCACGTCGCGGAGTTCTGCGAGAACGGCGCGAAGGCGGTCGCCGAGGAGGCGACGCTGCGCCGGGTCACCCCGGAGTTCTTCGCCGCGCACCCGGTGGCGGACCTGGCGGAGCGCAGCGGGTACTGGCTGGGGCAGCAGGGCCGCATCACACAGCCGATGCTCCTCCCGGAGGGCGGCGACCGGTACGAGCCGGTGACCTGGGAGCGGGCCTTCGGGATCCTCGCGGAGGAGCTGCGGGCCCTGGACTCCCCGGACGAGGCCCTCTTCTACACCTCGGGCCGCACCAGCAACGAGGCCGCCTTCCTGCTCCAGCTCTTCGCCCGCGAGTTCGGCACCAACAACCTGCCCGACTGCTCCAACATGTGCCACGAGTCCTCGGGTTCGGCCCTGACGGAGACCCTCGGCGTCGGCAAGGGCAGCGTCACCCTGGAGGACCTGCACCGGGCGGACCTGATCGTCGTGGCCGGACAGAACCCGGGGACCAACCACCCCCGGATGCTGTCCGCCCTGGAGAAGGCGAAGGCCGCGGGCGCCCGGATCATCTCGGTGAACCCCCTGCCCGAAGCCGGCCTGGAGCGGTTCAAGAACCCGCAGACCCCCCGGGGCATGCTCCGGGGCACCGCCCTCACCGACCTCTTCCTCCAGATCCGGATCGGCGGCGACCAGGCCCTCTTCCGCCTCCTCAACAAGCTGGTCCTGGCCACCCCGGGAGCCGTCGACGAGGACTTCGTCCGCGAGCACACCCACGGGTACGAGGAGTTCGCCGCGGCCGCGGCGGAGGCCGACTGGGACGAGACCCTGGCGGCGACCGGCCTGGAGCGCTCCGAGATCGAACGGGCCCTGGAGATGGTCCTCGCCTCGGAGCGGACGGTCGTCTGCTGGGCCATGGGCCTCACCCAGCACAAGCACTCCGTCCCGACCATCCGCGAGGTGGTCAACCTCCTGCTGCTGCGCGGCGCCATCGGGCGGCCGGGCGCGGGCGTGTGCCCGGTGCGCGGCCATTCGAACGTGCAGGGCGACCGCACGATGGGCATCTTCGAACGCCCCGCGCCCGCCTTCCTCGACGCCCTCGACAAGGAGTTCGGGATCGTCTCGCCGCGCCACCACGGCTTCGACGTGGTGCGCTCCATCCAGGCGCTGCGCGACGGCGAGGCGAAGGTGTTCTTCGCGATGGGCGGCAACTTCGTGGCGGCGACGCCCGACACGGAGGTGACCGAGGCCGCGATGCGCCGGGCCCGGCTGACCGTCCACGTCTCCACGAAGCTGAACCGCTCGCACGCGGTCACGGGCACGCGCGCGCTGATCCTGCCCACCCTCGGCCGCACCGACAAGGACGTCCAGAAGGGCGGACGGCAGTTCGTCACGGTCGAGGACTCGATGGGCCTGGTGCACGCCTCCCGGGGAAACCTGCCCCCGGCGAGCCCGCACCTGCTGTCGGAGCCCGCGATCGTGGCACGGATGGCGCGGGCCGTCCTCGGCGACGCCTCGGCCACGCCCTGGGAGGAGTTCGAGGCCGACTACGCCCGCGTCAGGGACCGCATCGCGCGCGTCGTGCCCGGCTTCGAGGACTTCAACGCGCGGCTCGCGGCGAACCCGGGCGGCTTCGCGCTGCCGCACGCCCCGCGCGACGAGCGCCGCTTCCCGACGAGGACCGGGAAGGCGAACTTCACGGCCGCGCCCGTCGAGTACCCGAGGGTGCCGGAGGGCCGGCTGCTCCTCCAGACGCTGCGCTCGCACGACCAGTACAACACCACGATCTACGGCCTGGACGACCGTTACCGGGGCATCAAGGGGGGCCGCCGGGTCGTCCTCGTGCACCCCGAGGACGCGGCGGCGGCCGGCCTCTCCGACGGGGCGTACGCGGACCTGGTGAGCGAGTGGACGGACGGCAGCGAGCGGCGGGCGCCCGGGTTCCGGGTGGTGCACTACCCGACGCCCCGGGGGTGCGCGGCCGCCTACTACCCGGAGACGAACGTCCTCGTGCCGCTGGAGTCGACGGCGGACGTCAGCAACACCCCCGCGAGCAAGTCCGTGATCGTCCGTCTGGAACAATCCCCTTCCACCTGAGCAAGCGCTTAGGCGGAATCGCGCGAGCAACAGCCGCACAAGGACGAACGGAGCCGGGCCATGGGTGAACAGCAGCACGTGAAGTTCCCGCAGGAGGTCATCGACGAGTACGCGGCCCTGGGCGTCGACCTCCCCGCCCTCTTCTCCGCCGGACACCTCGGCAACCGGATGGGCGTGCAGATCCTGGAGGCGTCGGCCGAACGGGTCGTGGGCACCATGCCGGTGGAGGGCAACACCCAGCCGTACGGACTGCTGCACGGCGGCGCGTCGGCGGTGCTCGCCGAGACGCTGGGTTCCGTCGGAGCGATGCTGCACGGCGGCACCTCCCGGATCGCCGTCGGCGTCGACCTCAACTGCACCCACCACCGCGGAGTCCGCAGCGGTCTCGTGACCGGCGTGGCCACCCCCCTGCACCGCGGACGGTCCACCGCCACGTACGAGATCGTGATCACCGACGAGCAGGACCGGCGGGTCTGCTCGGCACGACTGACCTGCATGCTCCGCGAGATCACCCCCAAGGACGCCGACGCCCTCCCCGGGACGGACCGGCCGAACGGCTCCTGAACGCGAACCACGGAGCCCAGAACGGAACCGGCGGGGGCGGCGCGCGAAAGCGCCGCCCCCGCCGGCGCGTCCGCCCCCTTGCCCCCGGCCGCCGCGAGCGCTTCACTGGCGGACCTCCCGCCGGGGAACACCGGCACCGCTCCCACCGAGGAGTCCGACATGGCCACCGCACGCCCCGCCCACGCACCGGCCCCCACACCCGTCACGGACGACACGCCCTGTCACACCGACGACGACGCATACCGGCCGCAACCGACCGGCGCCCCCGCCCTCCCGGCCCCGCACGCCCCCCTCCCGTGAACGGCGGGCGGCCCCGCACCGCCACGACCGCGCTCGCCGCGCTCCTGACCGCCTGCGTCCTCCTCCCGGCCGGCGGCTGCGGCACGCCCGAACCGTCCGCACCCCCCGCCAGGACCCCCGAGGACATCTGCGCGGATCTCGTCTCGTACTGGGTCGAGAAGGCACTGGAAGGCAGCCCGTGGGCGGGGCTCGACTGGGAACAGAAGGGCCTCTCCAACGAGCAGTACGAGATCCACGACGACGTGCTCGCGGCCGCCCGCGCCGAGGAACGACGGGCGGGACGCCGGGCCGCCTCCGCCCTCGCCGCCCGGGAATCACGACGGCGCTGCGAGGAGACGAAGGGCGCGACGAGGAGCTCGGAGAACTGGCGGCCGTGACCGGAGCGCCCGGACCGGCGGACCGGACGAACGATCTCGGCCACCACCGCCCTCACTCTGCGTAACTGATGCGCAGTGTCCGGAGCGCCCACCCCGACCACCCCCTCCGTCCGCTCACGGAAAGACCCGTGTCCGATATCCGGAGAGCCCCCGCACCGCGCCGACAGGAGCATGATCCTCTCAAGCCCCTTAGCGGAACTGGGAATTCTCACCATGTGAACACCGCGCTACCGACCACTGTGCCCGGGTTTGCCCACCCGCCACACACGGCATCCGCCCCTCGGCATAACAAGACAGTCACATCCTGACCCCTGCGCTCCCCGACCCTCCCCACCTGCGCCTAGAGTCACGGCCAGTCACCGCGCCGCCGGGCGCCCCCATTGCACGGCCCCACTCGATCCAGTACGGCCCGGCACGGAAAACGGCACCTCCAGCTCCACAGCTTCACGGCACCGCCTCAGCTCGAGGGGGCCGCGCCAGGGAAAGGATTCTTCGTGCGACACCGTTCACTGCTCATCCTCACCAGTGTGCTCACCACCGGAGCGCTCACCCTCACCGCATGTGGTTCGCGCGACGACAAGGGCGGCGCCGGCGACGGAAACGGCGGCGGCGGCAACACCACGACCGTCGTCATCGGCGTCGACGCCCCCCTGACCGGCTCCCTCTCCGCCCTCGGCCAGGGCATCAAGAACTCCGTGGACCTCGCGGTCAAGACCGCCAACAAGAACAACGAAGTCCCCGGCGTCACCTTCAAGATCGAAGCCCTCGACGACCAGGCCGTCCCCGCCTCCGGCCAGGCCAACGCCACCAAACTGGTCGGCAACAAGGACGTCCTCGGCGTCGTCGGCCCCCTGAACTCCGGCGTCTCCCAGCAGATGCAGGGCGTCTTCGCCGCCGCCAACCTCGCCCAGGTCTCCCCCGCCAACACCAACCCCGCCCTCAGCCAGGGCGACAACTGGGGCAAGGGCGAGAAGAAGCGCCCCTTCAAGACCTACTTCCGCACCGCCGCCACCGACGTCGTCCAGGGCAAGTTCGCCGCCCAGTACCTCTTCAAGGACGCCGGCAAGAAGAAGGTCTACGTCGTCGACGACAAGCAGACCTACGGCGCCGGCCTCGCCGCCATCTTCAGCGACGAGTTCAAGCGCCTCGGCGGCCAGGTCGTCGGCACCGACCACGTCACCGTCAAGGAGACCGACTTCTCCGCCACCGCCGACAAGGTCAAGACCTCCGGCGCCGACTCCGTCTACTTCGGCGGCCAGTACCCCGAGGGCGGCCTCCTCTCCGACCAGATCAAGAAGACCGGCGCCAAGATCCCCGTCATGGGCGGCGACGGCCTCTACGACCCGGCCTTCATCAGCGCCTCCGCCGAAACCAACGACGGCGACCTCGCCACCTCCATCGGCTACCCCGTCGAAAAGCTCGACACCGCCAAGAAGTTCATCGCGGACTACAACGCCGGCGGCTACAAGGACCCCTACGCGGCCTACGGCGGCTACTCCTACGACGCCGGCTGGGCCATCGTCCAGGCCGTCAAGGCCGTCGTCGCCGCCAACGGCGGCAAGGTCCCCACCGACGCCCGCGCCAAGGTCACCGAAGCCCTCGGCAAGGTCGCCTTCGACGGCGTGACCGGCAAGGTCGCCTTCGACGAGTACGGCGACACCACCAACAAGCAGCTCACGGTCTACAAGGTCGAGGGCGGCAAGTGGACCGACGTCAAGAGCGACACCTTCAACCAGTAAACCCCCACCCGGCACCCCACCGGGAACCCCGCACCACCTGAACCGAACCGCGCGCGGGCGCAAACAGCGCCCTCGCGCGGAGTCATATCCGACAAGCTCATCGGAGGCCTGCGGTGAACGAACTGCCGCAACAGCTGGCCAACGGCCTGGCCCTCGGTGCCCTCTATGGCCTCATCGCCATCGGGTACACCATGGTCTACGGCATCGTCCAGCTCATCAACTTCGCCCACGGCGAGATCTTCATGATCGGGGGCTTCGGCGCCCTCACCACCTACACCGCTCTGCCGAGCGGAACGTCCCTGCTGGTGGCGATACCGCTCATGATCGTCGGTGGCGCGATAGCCTCCGTGGCCGTCGCCACCGCCGCCGAACGCTTCGCCTACCGCCCGCTGCGCGGCGCCCCCCGACTGGCCCCGCTCATCACCGCGATCGGCCTGTCCATCGCCCTCCAGCAGCTGGTCTGGCAGTTCTACCCCGACGCCAAGAAGGCCGTCAGCTTCCCCGAGTTCAAGGGCGACTCCTTCCAGATCGCCGGCAACCTCTCCATCCAGCGCGCCGACGCCTTCGTCCTCGTCCTCGCCCCCCTGTGCATGCTCGCCCTCGGCGTCTTCGTCTCCAAGAGCCGCAGCGGCCGCGCCATGCAGGCCACCGCACAGGACCCCGACACCGCCAAGCTCATGGGCATCAACACCGACCGCATCATCGTCATGGCCTTCGCCATCGGCGCCGCGTTCGCCGCCGTCGCCGCCGTCGCCTACGGCGTCGACAAGGGCCAGATCAACTTCGAGATGGGCTTCATCCTCGGACTCAAGGCCTTCACCGCCGCCGTCCTCGGCGGCATCGGCAACATCTACGGCGCCATGGTCGGCGGCGTCGTCCTCGGCATCGCCGAATCCCTCTCGATCGCCTACATCGAGGACGTACCCGGCATGCAGCAGCTCGGCGGCGGCGCCTGGGCCAACGTCTGGGCCTTCGTCCTCCTCATCCTCGTACTCCTCGTGCGGCCCCAGGGCCTGCTCGGCGAACGCGTCGCGGACAGGGCGTGAGCACCATGACCGAAAACCAGCCCAAGAACCCCGCCGCACCCAAGTCCACCGCACTGCTGTGGACCGTCGTCGGCGGCAGCCTCGCCACCCTCGCCAGCACCTTCCTCGCCTGGACGTGGACCACCGCCTTCCCCGGCAACCTCACCGTCTACGGCTACCCGGCCGAACTCCAGCTCCTCACCCTCGTCGGAGCCGTCCTCACCGCCGCCCACGCGCTCTCCGCGCTCGGCATCAAGGGCCTCGGCTGGCTCACCCCCAACGGCGCCCGCAAGGCCACGTGGATCCTGGCCCTCGGCACCTTCGCCACCACCCTCTTCACCGCGCTCGCGATCATCGTGGAACTCGGCGCCCTCGTCGACCTGGAGCCCGGAGCCGGCATCGCCGTCCTCGCCTCCGCCGTACCCGCGATCGCCGCCCACAAGCTGCCCGACGACACCCGCAAGGCCGCACCCGCCAAGGAACTCCCCTCCTGGGCCGAGATCCTCGTCATCGCCACCGTCTTCGCACTCGGCCTCTTCGTCGTCACCTTCGGCATCGACACCGACGACTCCGAACCGCAGCTCTTCGTCGCCTTCCTGATCCTCACCGGCTTCGCCGCCACCGCCCTGATCAAGTCCGGACTCGTCGCCCGCATCTCCGCGATCACCGCCCGGAACCGCCAGGTCACCGTCACCGCCAGCCTCGTCGCGGCGATCGCCTTCCCCTTCATCCAGCAGAGCGGCGACACCTACACCCTCATCGCGGTCAACATCCTCATCTTCGCGACCGTCGCCCTCGGCCTGAACATCGTCGTCGGCCTCGCCGGACTCCTCGACCTCGGCTACGTCGCCTTCCTCGGCGTCGGCGCCTACACCGCCGCCCTGGTCTCCGGCGCCACCTCCTCCGCCTTCGGCGTCCAGTTCCCCTTCTGGGCCGCCGCACTCACCGGCATGGCCGCCTCCCTGGTCTTCGGCGTCGTCATCGGCGCCCCGACCCTGCGCCTGCGCGGCGACTACCTCGCCATCGTCACCCTCGGCTTCGGAGAGATCTTCCGCATCGCCATGGGCAACCTCGACGGCACCTCCGGCCCCCAGATCACCAACGGCCCCAACGGCATCCCGAACATCCCCCAGCTGGAGTTCTTCGGCTACAACTTCGGCGAGTCCCACACCGTCCTCGGCATCGAACTCGGCGCCTACGCCAACTACTACCTCCTGATGATCCTGGTCATGGCCCTGGTCGTCATCGTCTTCTCCCGCGCCGCCAACAGCCGCATCGGCCGCGCCTGGGTCGCCATCCGCGAGGACGAGACCGCCGCCACCGCCATGGGCATCAACGGCTTCCGCGTCAAGCTGGTCGCCTTCGCCCTCGGCGCCGCCCTCGCCGGCCTCGCCGGCACCGTCCAGGCCCACGTCAACACCACGGTCGTCCCCGAGAACTACGTCTTCGCCGGCCCCGTACCGCCGAACTCCGCGTTCCTCCTCGCCGCCGTCATCCTCGGCGGCATGGGCACCATCAGCGGCCCCATCCTCGGCTCCGCACTCCTCTTCCTGATCCCGGCCAAGCTGCAGTTCCTCCAGGACTACCAGCTCCTCGGCTTCGGCATCGCACTCATCCTCCTCATGCGCTTCCGCCCCGAGGGCCTCATCGCCAACAAGCGCGCGAAGCTCGAATTCCACGAGAACGACGAACAGCCCGCCGTACCCGAACCACGACCCTCCGAGGAGTCGGGCATCGGCACGGCGAAGGCGGGGGCGTGACGCCATGACCACCACCCAGAACACCGCCACGACCGCCACCGTCCTCGACGCCAGCGGGGTCACCATGCGCTTCGGCGGCCTCACCGCCGTCCGCGACGTGAACCTCACCGTCCGCGAAGGCGAGATCGTCGGCCTCATCGGCCCCAACGGCGCCGGCAAGACCACCTTCTTCAACTGCCTCACCGGCCTGTACGTCCCCACCGAGGGCCAAGTCAGCTACAAGGGCACGGTCCTCCCCCCGAAACCCCACCTGGTCACCCAGGCCGGCATCGCCCGCACCTTCCAGAACATCCGCCTCTTCTCCAACATGACCGTCCTGGAGAACGTCCTCGTCGGACGCCACACCCGCACCAAGGAGGGCCTCTGGTCCGCCCTCCTGCGCGGCCCCGGCTTCAAGAAGGCCGAAGCCGCCTCCCGCGCACGCGCCATGGAACTCCTGGACTTCGTCGGCCTCGCCCACAAGTCCGAACACCTCGCCCGCAACCTCCCCTACGGCGAACAGCGCAAACTGGAGATCGCCCGCGCCCTCGCCAGCGACCCCGGCCTCCTCCTGCTCGACGAGCCGACCGCCGGCATGAACCAGAGCGAGACCCGCACCACCGAAGAACTCGTCTTCGCCATCCGGGACCTCGGCATCGCCGTCCTCGTCATCGAGCACGACATGAAGTTCATCTTCAACCTGTGCGACCGCGTCGCCGTCCTCGTCCAGGGCGAAAAGCTCGTCGAAGGCACCTCCGAGGTCGTCCAGGGCGACGAGCGCGTCGTCGCCGCCTACCTCGGCACCCCCTACGAAGGAGCCCCCGGCGCCGAGGAGGCCGCCGAGGTCCAGGCCGCCGAGGACCACTCCCACCGGACGGCCACCCCGGACGCCACGGCCACCCCGGACGCGAAGCCCGGAGCCACCGCGGAGACCCCGGCCGCGGAAACCGCGCCCGACTCCGGCGACGCGCACAGCACCACCGAAGGAGACTCCAAGTGACCGCGCTTCTGGAGGTCGAGGACCTCAGGGTCGCCTACGGCAAGATCGAGGCCGTCAAGGGCATCTCCTTCTCCGTCGAGGCCGGCCAGGTCGTCGCCCTGATCGGCACCAACGGCGCCGGCAAGACCACGACGCTCCGCACCCTCTCCGGCCTCATCAAGCCCACCACGGGCAGGATCGCCTTCGACGGCCGGGAACTCAGCGGCATCCCCGCCCACAAGGTCGTCTCCCTCGGCCTCGCCCACTCCCCCGAGGGACGCCACATCTTCCCCCGGCTCTCCATCGAGGAGAACCTGCGCCTCGGCGCCTTCCTCCGCAAGGACAAGGACGGCATCGAACAGGACATCCGGAAGTCCTACGACCTCTTCCCCATCCTGGGCGAACGCCGCAAGCAGGCCGCCGGCACCCTCTCCGGCGGAGAACAGCAGATGCTCGCCATGGGCAGGGCCCTCATGTCCCGGCCCAAGCTGCTCATGCTGGACGAGCCCTCCATGGGCCTCTCCCCCATCATGATGCAGAAGATCATGGAAACGATCGCCACCCTCAAGGCCGAGGGCATGACGATCCTGCTCATCGAGCAGAACGCCCAGGCCGCCCTCTCCCTCGCGGACCACGCCTACGTCCTGGAGGTCGGCACGATCAAGCTGTCCGGCACCGGACAGGACCTCCTCGTCAACGACGACGTCCGCAAGACGTACCTCGGCGAGGACTGACCCTCCCGGCACCGGCCACCCACACGGAAGGCCCGCCCCGCAACACACCGCGGGACGGGCCTTCCGCCGTACGTACGGGCGGGGCTACTGCTACTGCCCCCTGGCCGCCTTCTTCTCCTCGGCGTCCTCGATGACCGCCTCCGCCACCTGCTGCATCGACATGCGGCGGTCCATCGACGTCTTCTGGATCCAGCGGAACGCGGCCGGCTCCGTCAGCCCGTACTGCGTCTGCAGGACCGACTTGGCACGGTCCACCAGCTTCCGGGTCTCCAGCCGCTGCGAGAGGTCCGCGACCTCCTTCTCCAGCGCCCGCAGCTCCGCGAACCGGGAGACCGCCATCTCGATGGCCGGCACCACGTCGCTCTTGCTGAAGGGCTTCACCAGGTACGCCATGGCACCGGCGTCCCGCGCCCGCTCGACCAGCTCGCGCTGCGAGAAGGCGGTGAGCATCAGGACCGGGGCGATGGACTCGCCGGCGATCTTCTCGGCGGCCGAGATGCCGTCGAGGACGGGCATCTTCACGTCGAGGATCACGAGGTCGGGCCGGTGCTCGCGGGCCAGCTCGACGGCCCGGGCGCCGTCTCCGGCCTCGCCGACGACCGTGTAGCCCTCTTCCTCCAGCATCTCTTTGAGATCGAGGCGGATCAGTGCCTCGTCCTCTGCGATGACGACGCGGGTCGTCAGCGGCGGGACGTGCGACGCGTCGGCGTCGTCGACGGGCTGGGGCGACTCGGGGGCGGTCACGGGGGCTCCTCGTTGCGGGGCAGTGCGCTGCACGAAGAAGCCTACCCAGCTGCTGACCGGACCGGTGACCGGGTAGACTCCGGAAGGCAACCTGCCGGGTTGGTGGAATCGGCATACACGAATGTCTCAAACACATTTGCCCGTGAGGGCTTGCGGGTTCGAGTCCCGCACCCGGCACCACTTCTGAAGCGGATGTTCACCTTCGCGTGAATGTCCGCTTTTTCGCTGCGCACGCACGTTCCGTCACGCAGAGTCGTCGCATGAATCTTCACGGGACGACCGTTCGACAGCGGGCGCTCACGATGTTGCGGGACGGCGCCAGGAACGCGGAGGTGGCACGCAAGCTCGATGTTCCGTCGGGCACCATCGGTTACTGGAAGCACATGGACCGTGCGAAGCGCGACGAGTGCCCAGGGCGTCCTGCCCCTCAATGCCCCCGCTGCGACGGACGCGAGCTGAACGAAAAGGCATACGCGTACCTCCTCGGGCTGTATCTCGGCGACGGACACATCAGCCGGTATTCAGGACACCGCGTACCGAACCTCATGATCACCCTCGACGACACGTGGCCGGGGGTGCAGGATGACGCCGAGACCGCCATGCGCCGGGTGTTCCCGGACAACGCCACATGCCGCGTCCGCAGGAACGGCTGCCACAACATCAAGGTGTACTCGTTGCATCTCGCCTGCCTCTTCCCTCAGCACGGGCCCGGAAGGAAGCACGAGCGGCGCATCGCCCTCGAACCGTGGCAGCAGGCGATCGTCGACGCGCACCCGTGGGAGTTCATCCGGGGCCTCATCCACTCCGACGGTTGCCGGATCACTAACTGGACCACCCGTCTCGTCGGCGGCGAACGCAAGCGGTACGAGTACCCCCGGTACTTCTTCACCAACAAGTCCGACGACATCCGGAAGCTGTTCGGTGACGCCCTCGACCGGGTCGGTGTCGAATGGACGACCACCCATCGCGGCACCGACCCGTACAACGTCTCCGTCGCCCGCAAGGCGTCCGTCGCGCTCATGGACCTGCACGTGGGGCCCAAGCACTGACACCGGGCATCGCACCGGCTAGGACAGCGCCTCGCCGATGTGGTGGACCCGGACCAGGTTGGTCGAGCCCGCGACGCCCGGCGGGGAGCCGGCCGTGATGACCACGATGTCGCCCTTCGCGCAGCGGCCGATCCGGAGCAGTTCCTCGTCGACCTGGGCGACCATCGCGTCCGTGGAGTCGACGTGCGGGCCGAGGAAGGTCTCGACGCCCCAGGTGAGGTTGAGCTGGGAGCGGGTGGCGGGGTCGGGGGTGAAGGCGAGGAGGGGGATCGGGGAGCGGTAGCGGGAGAGGCGTTTGACGGTGTCGCCGGACTGGGTGAAGGCGACGAGGTACTTGGCGCCGAGGAAGTCGCCCATCTCGGCGGCGGCGCGGGCGACGGCGCCGCCCTGGGTGCGGGGTTTGCTGCGTTCGGTGAGCGGGGGGAGGCCCTTGGCGAGGACGTCCTTCTCGGCGGCCCGGACGATGCGGCTCATGGTGCGGACGGTTTCGACGGGGTGGCGGCCGACGCTGGTCTCTCCGGAGAGCATGACGGCGTCGGTGCCGTCGATGACGGCGTTGGCGACGTCGGACGCCTCGGCGCGGGTGGGGCGGGAGTTCTCGATCATGGAGTCGAGCATCTGGGTGGCGACGATGACCGGTTTGGCGTTGCGCTTGGCGAGTTTGATGGCGCGTTTCTGGACGATCGGGACGTGTTCGAGGGGCATTTCGACGCCGAGGTCGCCGCGGGCGACCATGATGCCGTCGAAGGCGGCGACGATCTCCTCGATGTTCTCGACGGCCTGGGGTTTCTCGATCTTGGCGATGACGGGGAGGCGGCGGCCTTCCTCGTCCATGACGCGGTGGACGTCCTCGATGTCGCGGGCGCTGCGGACGAAGGAGAGGGCGATGACGTCGACGCCGGTGCGCAGGGCCCAGCGGAGGTCGTCGATGTCCTTGTCGGAGAGGGCGGGGACGGAGACGGCGACGCCGGGGAGGTTGAGGCCCTTGTGGTCGGAGACCATGCCTCCTTCGACGACGCGGGTGTGGACGCGGGGGCCGTCGACGGAGGTGACTTCGAGGGTGACGCGGCCGTCGTCGACGAGGATGCGTTCGCCGGTGGTGACGTCGTCGGCGAGTCCGGTGTAGGTGGTTCCGCAGGTGTGGCGGTCGCCTTCGACGGGTTCGACGGTGAGGGTGAAGGGGTCGCCGCGTTCAAGGAGTACGGGGCCTTCGCGGAAGCGGCCGAGGCGGATCTTCGGGCCTTGAAGGTCGGCGAGGACGCCGACGCTGTGGCCGGTTTCGTCGGAGGCTTTGCGGACGCGTCGGTAGCGTTCTTCGTGTTCGGTGTGGCCGCCGTGGCTGAGGTTGAGGCGGGCCACGTCCATTCCGGCTTCGATCAGCGCTTTGATCTGGTCGTACGTTTCGGTGGCGGGCCCAAGGGTGCAGACGATTTTGGCTCGGCGCATGGGTCGAGCCTAGGGCTTACCGGTGGGTAGTGGCTTCGTGTGGCGTGGCCTCCCAACCACCTTTTGGTGAAGGGGGGTTGACAAGTATTGAATCTGTGCGGCGGGTTGCTCCGATGAGCGGTTCGGGTGTCTTCGGGTGGCCGGTCGCGGTGCTGTGCGGCTGTCGGTCGCGGGGGCGGGGGGGTCGCCGCACATCGGACGCTTTTCCACTCCGTGACCCGGAAGACCTGTTGCCGGGGTGTCTCCTGGGTCAGAATCTACGCGCGTTGTGCGCCTGAGACGACGCCATTGAACCGAGGAGAAGCACATGCCGTTGAACCGCCGGACGTTCCTGGAGGGCTCCGTGGCCGTCGGGGCCGGGACCGCTCTCGCCGCCGGGGTCGCCGTTCCCGCAGAGGCCCATGGGGGCGGGCCTCGCCCCCGGCCGGCCAGGCGGTACTCCTTCACCGTGATGGGGACCACCGATCTGCACGGGAACGTCTTCAACTGGGACTACTTCACGGACCGGGAGTTCGACGACAAGGCGCACAACGACGTCGGTCTGGCCAAGATCTCGACCCTGGTGGACCGGGTGCGGGAGGAGAAGGGGCGGGGCAACACCCTTCTCATCGACGCCGGTGACACGATTCAGGGCACCCAGTTGTCGTACTACTACGCCAAGGTCGATCCGATCACCGCGCGTCGGGGTCCGGTGCATCCGATGGCGCAGGCGATGAACGCCATCGGGTACGACGCGGCCGCTCTCGGCAATCACGAGTTCAATTACGGCATTCCGGTGCTGCGGAAGTTCGAGGAGCAGTGCGACTTCCCGCTGCTCGGTGCCAACGCGCTGGACGCGAAGACGTTGCGGCCGGCGTTCGCTCCGTACAGCATGCACCGGTTGCGCACTCCGCACGGGCGGGACGTGCGGGTGGCCGTGCTGGGGCTGACCAATCCGGGCATCGCGATCTGGGACAAGGCGAACGTCGGCGGGAAGATGGTGTTCCCGGGTCTGGAGGAGCAGGCGGCGAAGTGGGTGCCGAAGCTGCGTTCGATGGGTGCGGACGTGGTGGTGGTGTCGGCGCATTCCGGTTCGAGTGGTACGTCGTCGTACGGTGATCAGTTGCCGTACGTCGAGAACGCGGCCGGGCTGGTCGCCGAGCAGGTGCCGGGCATCGACGCGATCCTCGTCGGTCACGCGCACAGTGAGATTCCCGAGTACCGGGTGAGGAATCGGGAGACCGGCCGGGACGTGGTGCTGTCGGAGCCGTTGAAGTGGGGGCAGCGGCTGACCCTGTTCGACTTCGACCTGGTGTGGGAGAAGGGTCGCTGGTCGGTGGAGAAGGTGGGTGCGCGGGTTCTGAACTCCAATGTGGTGGAGGAGGACCCGAGGATCACGGGGCTGCTGGCGGACGAGCACCGGAAGGTGGTCGCGTATGTCAACCAGGTGATCGGGACGTCCACGACGGCCATGTCCACGGCCGACGCGCCGTGGAAGGACGAGCCGATCATCGATCTGATCAATGTGGTGCAGACGGAGACGGTGCGGGCGGCTCTGGCGGGTGGCGCGTACGCGGGGCTGCCGGTGCTGTCGCAGGCTTCCTGTTTCTCGCGTACGGCGCGGATTCCGGCGGGTGAGATCACGATCAAGGACGCGGCGGGGCTGTATCCCTTCGAGAACACGCTGGAGGCGCGGGTGCTGACGGGTGCCCAGTTGAAGGATTATCTGGAGTTCTCGGCGAAGTACTACGCGCTGACTCCGGCGGGTGCTCCGGTGGACACGGCGAAGCTGACGAACGCGGAGGGCACGCCGGATTACAACTACGACGCGGTGTCGGGTCTGACGTACGAGATCGACATCGCGAAGCCGGTGGGTTCGCGGATCGTGGGTCTGGCGTTCGAGGGGAGGCCGCTCGACCCGGCGGCGAGGTTCGTCCTGGCGGTGAACAACTACCGGGCGAGCGGTGGCGGTGCGTTTCCGCATGTGGCGGGTGCGCCGCAGGTGTGGGCGGATTCGGACGAGATCCGCAACACGATCATCCAGTGGGTGCGGGCGCGGGGGACGGTGGATCCGGCTCTGTTCGCGTCGGTGGGCTGGAGGCTGACGCGGGACGGTGTCCCGGTGTTCTGAGGGGTTCAGGTGTGATGTCCGAGGGGCGTCGGCTTCCGGCTCTGGGCCGGGATGTCCGGCGTCCTTCGTTCGTGGAGGCCGAAGGTGGTGAAGGCGGTGCGGTGGGGCAGGGGGTAGGGGTTCTTGCCGGTGAGGGCGTTGAGGATGGTGGCGCTGCGCCAGGCGGCCAGGCCGAGGTCGGGGGCGCCGACGCCGTGGGTGTGGCGTTCGGCGTTCTGGACGTGGACGGAGCCGGTGACGGAGGGGTCGAGGGCGAGTCGGTAGTGCTGGTCGATGCGGGGGCGGCCTGCGGAGTCGCGTCGCAGGAGGGGGGCGAGGCCGGTGAGCAGGTGGTCGGCGGGGCGTTCGCGGTAGCCGGTGGCGAGGACGACGGCGTCGGTGGTGAGCCGGGTGCGGGTGGCTTGCCGGAGGTGTTCGAGGTGGAGTTCGACGCGGGTGGCGGCGACGCGGCCGGCGGTGCGGACGCGGACGCCGGGGGTGAGGACGGCGTCGGGCCAGCCGCCGTGGAGGGTGCGGCGGTAGAGCTCGTCGTGGATGGCGGTGATGGTGTCGGTGTCGATGCCTTTGTGGAGTTGCCACTGGCGGGGCAGGAGGTCGTCGCGTGCGGCTTCGGGGAGGTGGTGGAAGTAGTGGGTGTAGTCGGGGGTGAAGTGTTCGAGGCCGAGTTTGGAGTACTCCATGGGGGCGAACGCCTCGGTGCGGGTGAGCCAGTGGATTCCTTCGGCGCCGGCGGGGCGGGCGCGGAGGAGGTCGAGGAAGACTTCGGCGCCGGACTGTCCTGAGCCGATGACGGTGATGTGGCCGGCGGCGAGGAGGGTCTCGCGGTGGGTGAGGTAGTCGGCGGAGTGGATGACGGGGACGCCGGGGGCCTGGGCGAGGGGGCGGAGGGGTTCGGGGACGTACGGTTCGGTGCCGATGCCGAGGACGACGTTGCGGGTGCGGGTGCGGCCGAGGGCTTCGGCTTCGCCGTCGGGGCCGAGTTGGGTGTAGTCGACTTCGAAGAGGTGGCGTTCGGGGTTCCAGCGGATCGAGTCGACCTGGTGGCCGAAGTGGAGGCCGGGGATGTGTTCGCTGGCCCAGCGGCAGTAGGCGTCGTATTCGGCGCGTTGGATGTGGAACTTCTCGGCGAAGTAGAAGGGGAAGAGGCGTTCGCGGGTTTTGAGGTAGTTGAGGAAGGTCCAGGGGCTGGTGGGGTCGGCGAGGGTGACGAGGTCGGCGAGGAAGGGGACTTGGAGGGTGGCTCCGTCGAGGAGGAGTCCGGGGTGCCAGTGGAAGGCGGGTCGTTGTTCGTAGAAGGCGGTGGCGAGGCCGCCGGGGACGCCGTGGGCGAGGGCGGCGAGGGAGAGGTTGAAGGGGCCGATGCCGATGCCGACGAGGTCGTGGGGCCGGTCGGGGTCGTGGGGCCGGGGGGTGGGCTGCCGGTCGTGGGGCCGGTCGGTGGGGTGCTGGGGGGTGGTGCCGGTCATCGGGGGGTGTCGCCTTCCACGAGGGTGATGAGCTGGTCCAGGTCGTCGGGGGTGGTGTGGGGGTTGAGGAGGGTGGCTTTGAGCCAGAGGCGGCCGTCGGCCCTGGCCCGGCCGAGGACCGCGCGGCCTTCGGTGAGGAGGGTGCGGCGGATCGTGGCGACGGTGGTGTCGTCGGCTCCGTGGGGGCGGAGGAGGACGGTGGTGAGGGTGGGGCGGGCGTGCAGGTCGAGGCCGGGGGCCTTTTCCACCCGGTCGGCGAGGTCCTGGGCGAGGTCCATGCAGGTGTCGACGAGGGCGCCGAGTCCGGTGCGGCCGAGGGCGCGGAGGGTGACGGCGGTCTTGAGGACGTCGGGGCGGCGGGTGGTGCGGGGGGAGCGGCCGAGGAGGTCGGGGAGGCCGGCGTCGGTGTCGTCGTCGGCGTTGAGGTAGTCGGCGGTGTGGGCGAGGGGGGTGAGGTCGGTGGTGTCGCGGACGGCGAGGAGTCCGGCGGCGGCGGGTTGCCAGCCGAGTTTGTGCAGGTCGAGGGTGACGGTGCGGGCCCGGTCGAGGCCGTCGAGGAGTCGGCGGTGGGTGGGGCTGAAGAGGACGGGGCCGCCGTAGGCGGCGTCGACGTGGAGGTCGGCGCCGTGGGCCGCGCAGATGTCGGCGAGTCGGGGCAGGGGGTCGATGAGGCCCTGGTCGGTGGTGCCGGCGGTGGCGGCGACGAGGTGGGGGCCGGGGGTGGTGGTCAGGGCCGTGTGCAGGGCGGCGGGGTCGAGGGTGCCGCGTGGGGTGGGGACGGTGACGGGGGCGGGGAGGCCGAGGAGCCAGGCGGCGCGGTGGAAGGAGTGGTGGGCGTTGGCGCCGACGACGGTGCGGAGGGGGCCTCTGGCGGTGTGCCGTTCCCTGGCGAGGAGGAGGGCGAGTTGGTTGGACTCGGTGCCGCCGGTGGTGACGAGGGCGTCGGGGTGGTCGGCGGTGGGGTGGATCTCGGCGGCGAGGGCGGCGGTGACGAGGGCTTCGAGGGCGGAGGCGGCGGGTGCCTGGTCCCAGGAGTCCATGGAGGGGTTGAGCGCGGAGGCGGCCAGGTCGGCGGCGGCGGCGAGGGCGAGCGGCGGGGTGTGGAGGTGGGCGGCGCAGAGGGGGTGTGCGGGGTCGGCGGCGCCTGCGGCGAGGGTGTGGACGAGGGTGCGCAGGGCTTCGTGGGGGCCGGTGCCGGTCTCCGGGAGGACGGTTCCGAGTTTCGCGGTGCGGCGGGTGACGGTCTCGGGTCCTCCGGCGGGCAGGGGCCCGTTCCGTTCTTCCGCTCCGGTGCGCAGGGCGTCGAGGACGGCGGCCAGGAGGGGCCGCAGGGCGTCGGCGCCGGGGGCGCCTCCGGCGAGGGGTGGGGGTGCGGCACGCATGGACGACAGCGTGGCGGGGGGTGGGGCGGTGTGTCCGGTGAGCGGGGGTGGTGTGACCCGAACGGGGGACGTGGGGTGGTGGCCGAGGGGGAGGTGTGTCCCCCTCGGTCACCGTTCCGGGTTCAGGCGTTGCGGACGCGCAGGGCGCGGCGGAGGTCGTCGAGCTGGTCGACGAGCTTGCGGTGGAGGGCCGGGATCATGGGGGTGTCGGCCAGGTGGCGTTCACCGAGGGCCAGGGAGTCGGCGTCGATCGCGTACGCGGGGAAGGCGTGGCGGCCGGCGGCTTCGGCCATGGCGGGGCCCCGGCGGTCGCCGAGGGCGACGGCGGCTTCGTAGAAGCGGGGGACGTACGCGCTGACGAGGTCGGCGTGTTCGGGCTGCCAGAAGCCCTGGGCGGTGGCGGTGAAGAGGTAGTTGGAGAGGTCGTCGGAGTCGAAGAGGGCGGACCAGGCGGTCGCCTTGGCCTCGGGGTCGGGCAGGGCGGCGCGGCAGCGGGCGGCGCCTTCCTGGCCGGTGGCGCTGGGGTCGTGGGCCAGTTCGGCGGCGATCGTGGTCTCGTCGGTGGCGCCGAGGACGGCGAGCCGGGCGAGGATGCGCCAGCGCAGTTCGGGGTCGAGTTCGGGGCCGCCGTGGACGGTGCCCTCGTCGAGCCAGGCGGCGATCTTGTCGGGGGTGGTGGCGCTGTCGATGGAGGCGCGGACGGCGGTGAGGCGCAGTCCGGGGGCTTCGCCGTCCTCGGTGCGGCGGAGGAGGGCGCGGGCGATCTCGCAGAGGGTGGCGAGGGCGGCGGGGCGTGCGTCGGCGGGGACGTAGCGGTCGGCGATCTGGGTGCGGGCGAAGGCGAGGACGCCTTGGACGACGGCGAGTTCGGTTTCTTCGGTGAGGTGGGCGAGGGCGACGTCGAGGTAGTCGGCGGGGGCGAGGTCGCCGTCGCGGACCATGTCGCGCAGGGCGTTCCAGACGACGGCGCGGGTGAGGGGGTCGGGGATGCGGGAGAGGCCGCGCAGGGCGGATTCGGCGGAGGTGTCGTCGAAGCGGAGTTTGGTGTAGGTGAGGTCGCCGTCGTTGAGGACGACGAGGGCGGGGCGGGGGCCGGTGAGTGCGGCGGGGGTGTCCTGGGGGACGTCGAGTGCGCGGTGTTCGCGCGGGACGAGGTCGCCGGAGGGGTCGCGGTCGTAGAGGCCGGCGGAGATGCGGTGGGGGCGGCTGCCGTCGCGGTCGACGGTGAGGTTCCAGTGGAGTCCTTCGCCGTCGAGGCGGGGGGTGAGGGTGTCGACGCCGGTGGTGCGGAGCCATTGTGCGGCCCAGGCGTGGACGTCGCGGTCGGTGGCGGCGGCGAGGTTGTCGAGGAAGTCGGCGAGGGTGGCGTTGCCGAACTTGTGGCGCTTGAAGTGGATGTTGATGCCGGCGAGGAAGTCGTCCTCGCCGAGCCAGGTGACGAGCTGGCGGAGGGCGGAGGCGCCCTTGGCGTAGGAGATGCCGTCGAAGTTGAGGAGGGCGGAGGCGGTGTCGGGGACGGCTTCGGGGTCGGGGGCGACGGGGTGGGTGGAGGGCCGCTGGTCGGCTTCGTATCCCCATGCCTTGCGGGTGACGCCGAAGTCGATCCAGGTGTCGGGGAAGAGGTCGGAGCAGGCTTCGTTGACGGTCTGGTAGCCCATGTACTCGGCGAAGGACTCGTTCAGCCAGATGTCGTCCCACCAGCGCAGGGTGACGAGGTCGCCGAACCACATGTGGGCCATCTCGTGGGCGATGACCATGGCGCGGGTCTGGCGTTCGGTGACGGTGACGGCGGAGCGGAAGACGAATTCGTCGCGGAAGGTGACGAGGCCGGGGTTCTCCATGGCGCCGGCGTTGAACTCGGGGACGAACGCCTGGTCGTAGGAGTCGAAGGGGTAGGGCTCGTCGAACTTCTCGTGGTAGCGGTCGTAGCAGGCCCTGGTGACGGCGAGGATCTCGTCGGCGTCGGCGTCGAGGTGGGGGGCGAGGGAGCGGCGGCAGTGGAGGGCGAAGGGGAGTCCGGCGTGTTCGGTGCGGACGGAGTGCCAGGGGCCGGCGGCGACGCAGACGAAGTAGGTGGAGAGCAGGGGGGTGGGGGCGGCTTTCCAGGTGCCGTCGGGCTGTTGTGCGGTGATGCCGTTGGAGAGGACGGTCCAGTGGTCGGGGGCGGTGACGGTGATCTCGAAGACGGCTTTGAGGTCGGGCTGGTCGAAGGCGGCGAAGACGCGCTGGACGTCTTCCATGAAGAGCTGGGTGTAGACGTAGGACTCGCCGTCGGTGGGGTCCGTGAAGCGGTGCATGCCCTCGCCCGTGCGGGAGTAGCGCATGGTGGCGGTGAGGCGCAGTTCGTGTTCGCCCTCGGTGAGGTCCAGGGGGAGCCGGTTGTCGTCGAGGGCGGTGGGGTCGAGGGGTTCTCCGTCGAGGGTGGCGGAGTGCAGGGTGACGGGCTTGAGCTCGACGAAGGTGTTCCCGGCGGCGCGGGCGGTGAACCGGACGGTGCTGGTGGACTCGAAGGTCTCGGCGCCGGTGGTGAGGTCGAGGTCCACGCGGTAGTGGTGGACGTCGAGGAGCTGGGCACGGGTCTGCGCTTCGTCGCGCGTCAGTACGGACATGGGCCCTATGCTGCCCGATGCCCGGGGCGCCGGGCAGGGGTGAGGGGGAGAACCTTGCCGGGGCTCAGAGGGGTCCGGAGCCGTTCAGGCGGGTGAAGGCGGCGGTGATGCGGGGGCGGTCGTAGCCGGCCGGGCCCGTGGCTCCGGCGGAGATCAGGGCGTGGAGCAGGATGCGTGCCTTGGCGGGGTCGAGGGGGCCGGCCGGGATCAGTCCGCGGCGCAGCAGGTCGTGTTCGGAGCCGGGGCCGCGGTAGGTGTGGGTGAGGGTCGTTCCGCTTCCGGTGCGGGAGGCGAGGACGACCGGGACGCGTGCGGCGATCCGGGCGAGGGGTTCGGCGAGGGGGGCGGGGACGTGTCCGGCGCCGAGGGCGGCGACGACGAGGCCCTGGAAGCGGTGGTCGACGGCTTCGAGGAGTTCGCCGCGGTCGCCCAGGGAGAGGGTCACCAGGGCCACCCGTACGTCGGGGTCGAGCGCCAGGAGGTGGGGGGTGGTGGGGGCGGCGGGGCGGAGCAGGATGCGGGGTTCGCCCTCGACGACGGTGCCGAGCGGGCCGGCGCCGGGTGAGGCGAAGGTGGTGAGCGAGGTGGTGTGGGTCTTGCGGGCGTGGCGGGCGGCGTGGATCTCGTCGGCGAGGACGACGAGGACGCCGAGGTTCCGGCAGGCGGGGTCGGTGGCGACGGCGAGCGCGGCGGCGAGGTTGGCGGGGCCGTCGGCTCCGGGCAGGTCGGGGCGGCGCATGGCGCCGGTGACGACGACGGGCCGTTCGGTGGTGCAGAGCAGGTCGAGGAGGAAGGCGGTCTCCTCCAGGGTGTCGGTGCCCTGGACGACGACGGCGCCGGAGCCGGCGGCGACGGTGGCGCGGACCTCGGCGGCGAGGTCCGCGAGGTCGGCGTGGGTGAGGGAGGAGCTGGGGACGCGGCGGAAGTCGCGGAGGACGGTGTCCCGGGGGGCGCCGAGCGCGTCCAGGACTTCCCGGCCGGTCATGCGGGCGGCGTCCGCGCCGCGTGCGGAGATGGTGCCGCCGAGGGTGAAGACGGTGACGGGGGGCATCAGGGGGCTTCGTCCGGGGTCGGGGCGGGGTGGGGGGTGCGGGCGGGGCCGGGCGCGGTTCCGCCGTACGCGGGGCGGGAGGCGTCGGCGGGGCCGTACGTGGTCCTGCCGTGCGCGGGGCGGGAGGTGTCGGCGGGGCCGTACGTGGTCCTGCCGTGCGCGGGGCGGGAGGTGTCGGCGGGGCCGTACGTGGTCCTGCCGTACGCGGGGCGGGAGGCGTCGGCGGGGCCGGACCGCGTTCCGCCGTGCGCCGGGCCGGGGTCCGGGGTGCGGGGCGTCACCGGGTTCCGTCCGCGATCGTCTCGTGGTGGCGGATGACCTCGGCGATGATGAAGTTCAGGAGCTTCTCCGCGAAGGCGGGGTCCAGTTTCGCGTTCTCGGCGAGCTGGCGCAGCCGGGCGATCTGGCGGGCCTCGCGGGCGGGGTCGGCGGGCGGCAGGTGGTGTTCGGCCTTGAGGACGCCGACCTGCTGGGTGCACTTGAAGCGTTCGGCGAGCATGTGGACGACCGCCGCGTCGATGTTGTCGATGCTCTCGCGCAGCCGGGTCAGTTCGGCCCGTACGGCCTCGTCGGGCCGGGCGGCGGGCGCGGGCGTGGTCCCGGCGGGGCGCGCGGTCTCGTCGGCGGGCGCGGTCTCGTCGGTGGCCGGGGCCGGGGTGGAGTCGCTCATGACCTGCGAGCTTAGACGGATCGCGGGAGGATCGTCGGCGGGTGTTCGGCATCCGGAACGCTGGTGCTCCAGCCGCCGGGCACGGACCGCCCCTGCTGCTCGCGGAAGCGGATCGGGGCGGTGCCGACCCGGCGGGTGAAGAGCCGGGAGAAGTAGGCGGCGTCGTCGTAGCCGACGCGCCGGGCGACGGCGGCGACGGGCAGTTCGGTGGCGGCGAGGAGTTCCTTGGCGCGGCCGAGGCGGACGGTGAGCAGGTAGTCCTTGGGGCTGCAGCCGGCGGCGCGGCGGACGGCGGTGCGCAGTTCGGCGGGGGTCATGCCGTGCCGGGCGGCGTGTTCGGCGACGGAGAGGGGCTGGAAGGCGTCGCGGGCGAGGGCGGTGAGGACGGGGTCGCCGTCGGCGTTGGTGTCGGCGCGGGCGCGGCGCAGGGCGACGAGGAGTTCGTGGACGGCGGCGCCGGCCTCCACCTCCAGGAGGGGGTTGCCGGGGCGGGCGGCGCGGGCGATGCGGCCGATGGCGGCGCGGGCGGGGGCGGCGTCGGAGAGGGGGACGACGGGCCGGTCGGGTTCGATGTAGCCGAGTTCGGTGTACGTGGTGGTGGCGGGGCCGGAGAAGTCGACGAACGCCTCGTCCCAGCCGGTGCCGGGGTCGGCGCCGTAGTGGTGGGGGGTGTGGGGGGTGAGCCAGATCAGGGCCGGGGCGGTGACGGTGGTGCGCCGCCCGTCGGGGCCCCGGTACCAGCCGCCGCCCGCGGAGACGACGACGGCGACGTGGTGGTCGAGGGTGCGGGGTCCGACGGTGGGCAGGGTGCCGTGCTGGAGGCCGACGCCGAGGCAGACGAGGCCGAGGCGGTGGTGGACGGGGCTGGGCGTGAAGTAGCGCATCCAGGTGTGGTACATGCCGGGTGGTTCCTTCCGTGGCCCGTCGGTCCGGTTGCGTCGCGCCGGTGGGCCGTCTTCCTCGGCCCGTGCGGTTGCGGTCCGCCGTCCGGGCCTAACGTCCAAACCGCGACGATCTTTGTCCATGGACCGACGCGCCGCCAGGGAGTGAGGGTAAGGCCATGAGCACGTTCGCTGTGGGTGACGAGGACTTTCTGCTCGACGGGCGGCCGGTGCGGCTGCTCTCGGGGGCGCTGCACTACTTCCGGGTGCACGAGGCCCAGTGGGAGCACCGGCTCGGGATGCTGCGCGCGATGGGGCTCAACTGCGTGGAGACGTACGTCCCGTGGAACCTGTACGCGCCGGAGCCCGGCCGGTACGGGGACGTGGAGGAGCTGGGCCGGTTCCTGGACGCGGTGGGGCGGGCCGGGATGTGGGCGGTCGTGCGCCCCGGTCCGTACATCTGCGCCGAGTGGGAGAACGGCGGTCTGCCGCACTGGCTGACGGGTCCGCTCGGGCGGCGGGTGCGGACCCGGGACCCGGAGTTCCTGGCGCCGGTGGAGTCCTGGTTCCGGCGGCTGCTGCCGCAGGTGGTGGAGCGGCAGGTCGACCGGGGCGGGCCGGTGGTCCTGGTGCAGGTGGAGAACGAGTACGGGAGCTACGGCAGCGACCGGGACTACCTGGAGTGGCTGGCGGAGCTGCTGCGGGAGTGCGGGGTGAGCGTGCCGCTGTTCACCTCGGACGGCCCGGAGGACCACATGCTGACGGGCGGTTCGGTGCCGGGGGTGCTCGCGACGGTGAACTTCGGTTCGGGCGCGCGCGAGGGTTTCGGGGTGCTGCGGCGACACCAGCCGCGCGGGCCGCTGATGTGCACGGAGTTCTGGTGCGGCTGGTTCGACCACTGGGGTACGAAGCACGCGGTGCGGGACGCGGGGGACGCGGCGGCGGCGCTGCGGGAGATCCTGGAGTGCGGCGGTTCGGTCAACGTGTACATGGCGCACGGGGGGACGAACTTCGCGGGCTGGGCGGGGGCGAACCGGGACGGTTTCCTGCACGACGGACCGTTGCGGCCGACCGTGACGTCGTACGACTACGACGCGCCGGTGGACGAGGCGGGGCGGCCCACGGAGAAGTACTGGCGTTTCCGGGAGGTGTTCGCGGAGTACGCGGAGGGGCCGCTGCCGGAGGTTCCGGAGCCGCCGGCCCGGCTGGCGGGGCCGGTGCGGGGCAGTTTCGACGGGTGGGCCTCGCTGGACGGGGTCCTGGAGGCGCTGGGGGACGCGGAGGCGGTGGCGCCCGTGCCGCCGACCTTCGAGGAGCTGGGCGTGGACCGGGGGCTGGTGCGCTACCGGGTGGCGGTGCCGGGGCCCCGGGAGCCGTATCCGCTGGGGGTGACGGGGCTGCGGGACCGGGCGGTGGTGTACGTCGACGGGGTCCCGGCGGGGGTCCTGGACACGGGTGACGGGGAGGACGTGGCGCTGGCGGAGCCGGTGGCGGGTCCGGCGGTGGTGGACCTGTGGGTGGAGTCGCTGGGCCGGGTGAACTACGGGCCCCGGCTCGGGGAGCCGAAGGGGATCACCGGCGGGGTGCGGCACGAGCGGCAGTACCTGCACGGGGTACGGGCGCGGGGGCTGCGTCTGGACGCCTTCGGGGCGGGGGTGGACGGGGTGCCGTTCGAGCCGGGCGCGGACCACGGCGGCCCGGGGCTGCACCGGGGGACGCTGGAGGTGGCGGGCGCGGGGGACGCGGTGCTGCGGTTGCCGGGGTCGGGCCGGGGCTTCGCGTGGGTGAACGGTTTCTGCCTGGGCCGTTACTGGTCGGCCGGTCCGCAGGAGGCGCTCTTCGTGCCGGGTCCGGTGCTGCGGGAGGGCGCGAACGAGGTGTGGGTCCTGGCCCTCGAGGGCGGGGTGGGGGCGGGGGTGTGGCTGGAGCCGGTGTGACCGGGACGGTCGCGGTGTGTGGCGGTGACGGTCGCGGCGTGCGGCGGTGACGGTCGCGGCGTGCGGCGGTGACGGTGTGCGGCAGTCGCGGTGTGCGACGGTGGCGGCGTGCGGCAGCCCCGGCGTGCGACGGTCGCGGGCGGCGGGCCGGTCGCGGTGTCCCCGCTCGTACGTACCCGCCCGCTCCCGCCGGGCCGGGGCCCGGAGCGGTGTGCGCCGGGCCGGCCCACACCGGTCCGGCGCACGGGAGGGGTGTTCCGGAGCCGGGGTGTTCCGGAGTACCCGTTCGTGGGAGCCGCTACAGCGTGGCGGCGGCGGACTTGATCGCGGCGGCGAAGGTCGAGACCTCGGTGTAGACGCCGGGGTAGCCGGCCCGGGCACAGCCCTCGCCCCAGCTCACGATGCCGACCTGGATCCAGGCTCCGGCGTTGTCCCGGCGGAACATGGGGCCGCCGGAGTCGCCCTGGCAGGTGTCGGTGCCGCCCTGGGTGTAACCGGCGCAGATCTCCTCGGCGGGGACGAGGTCGCTGCCGTAGGAGGCCTGGCAGGAGGCGTCGGAGACGAACGGGACGGTCGCCTTGAGGAGGTAGCGCTGCTGCGCTCCGCCCTCGCGGGCGGCGCCCCAGCCGGCGATGGTGAAGGTGCCGGTGTTGTAGGCGGTGGTCTCGGCGATCTGCAGGTTGGGCAGCGAGGTGATGGGGCTGGCGAGCTTGATCAGGGCCCAGTCCTTGCCCTTGCCGTTGTAGCCGGGGGCCTGGAGGACCTTGGTGGACCTGACCTTGATGGCGCTGCCGCTCTGGAGGTCCACGACTCCGGCGGTGGCGGTGATGCCGGTGTTGTTGCCGGAGCCGCTCACGCAGTGGGCGGCGGTGAGGACGATCTGGGGGCTGATCAGCGAGCCGCCGCAGCCCATGGAGAGCCTGACCATCCAGGGGAACTCGCCCTGGGCGGCGCGGGTGCCGCCGACGACGGGGGTGGGGGCGGCGGAGGCGGTGGTGGGCTGGAGGCTGACGGCGGCGAGGACGACGGCGCCGGCCGCGGCCAGCTTCTGGAGCGTGCGGACCATTCTGTTCTGCTTCACGTGTCTGCCTTCTCTCGTGGGGGGTCGACCCTGACGGTTCATGACATGCGCCCGTCAAGGCGTGGTCCGCATTATGAACAGCGGTCAACTGACGTCACAAGGAAGCCTTTTCGGCCAGTTCCGATGAAGGGACCGTACAGTGGACAGGAGGGGGGAACCGGCATGCCGCACCGTCACGAGGCCGACCGTGTCGTCCACGGCTTCCCGCACCGGGCCGTGATCGGGGCCTCGCTCACCGCGCTCTACCGCCGCCTCTCCCCCGCCGGCGTGCACCGGTACCCGGTGAGCGTCCCGGCCTCCGACGTGGCCCTGGGCGCCGACGAGGACCTGCACCCGGGCACCCGGCGGGTGGCCCGCGCCCTCGTCCGGCACCTGCGGCTGCCCGAGGCCCGCATCGTGACGTCCTTCCGGCCGATGGAGTACGCCGGCACCGTCGAACTGACCTCCGGGCCCGAGTACTCCGTGGAGATACACGACCGCTTCCGGACCCGGCGCGGGGACGTCGGCGCGGTCCTCGCCCACGAGATCACCCACGTCCTGCTGCACCGGCTCGGCCTCCGCTTCCCCTCCACCGCCGAGAACGAGATCCTCACCGACGTGGCCGCCGCCTACCTGGGCGCGGGGTGGCTGCTGCTCGACGCGTACCGCGAGGACGGCGTCGAGTTCCAGAAGCTCGGCTACCTGACCCCGGAGGAGTTCGGCTACGTCCTGGCCAAACGGGCCGAGGTGTTCGGCGAGGACCCCTCGCCGTGGTTCACCGGCGCGGTGGCGTACGAGGCGTGGCTGCGGGGACGGGCCGAGGCCGCCCGGGAGCGGACGGCGCCGCCGCTCGCCGGGGCGGGCTGGGCCGAGCGCCGCCGGTACGGCAGGGAGCGGCGCCGGGGCAGGGCCGCCGAGGGCGCCCCGTACGCCTTCGGGGGCGGGGCCCCGGCGACCGGCGTCTCCTTCCGCTGCCCCGTCTGCCGGCAGCGCCTGCGGGTCCCGGCCGGGCGCGCGGTGCGGGCCCGGTGCGGGGTGTGCGGCACGGTCCTGGAGTGCGCGGCCTGACCCCTCCGCCGCCCGCGCGCCGCCGAGCGATTTGCGCCATGTGCCGACGGGGAGTCAGGGTCGGCGCATGAGTACGTTGTTCGACGCGATCCGGGCCGGGGACGAGGACGGGGCCGTACGGGCCCTGCGGGACGGGGCCGACCCCGAGGAACGGGAGGACGGGGAGACCGCCCTGTACCGGGCGGCCGTCGGCGGCGAGGCCGGGATCGTGCGGGTGCTGCTCGCCGCCGGGGCGGACCCCGGCCGGGGCAGCGGCGAGGAGGACGGCGACCTGCCGCTGTGCGGGGCGGCCTGCGGCGGACACGCCGACACGGCGCGGGCGCTGCTCGCGGCGGGCGCGGAGGCGGACCAGGAGGAGGCGTACGGCTTCACGGCCCTGGCCTGGGCCCTGCGGCTCGGATACGCCGACGTCGCGCGGCTCCTCCTGGAGCACGGCGCCGACCCCGACCGGCGCGGCCCCGACGGGCTCGACCCGCTCCTCGCCGCCGCCCGGCGCGGCTCCACCGGCTGCGTGCGGGCGCTCCTCGACCACGGTGCCGGGGGCAGGGAAGCCGCGCTGCGGGAGGCGCGGCGGTGGATCGGCGCCGACATCGCGGCCGAGCTGCGGCGCGGGCTCGTCGCGGGGAACGAGGGCGGGCAGACGTACGAGGCGGTCGTCCGCCGGGTCCGGGAGGACGGCGGGATCACGGTCGTGGTGGAGCTGCTGCGGGAGGACGGCGCGCCGGGGCGCGGCGACGACCGCCAGACGGGGCACGCGGCGATCGCCACGCTCCTGGAGTCCTCGCTCGGCCTGCGCGTCTCCGCCGAGGAGCTGGCGGGCCGGGCGCTGCGGCGGGGCGACACCGAAATCGACGACTGGACGACGGCGGTGGCCGAGCTGGTGCGCCGGGCCGACGAGGAGACCTTCGTGGCGGCGGCCGGCTGGTGCGCCTACCGCGACCCGCGGCGGCGGGCGCTCGGCGCGCGGGTGCTGGGCGCCCTGCCGGGGTTCGCGCAGAGCGCCCTGCCGGTCCTCGGGCGCCTGGCGGCGGAGTCCGCGGGCCCGGCGCGGGAGCCCGCCCTCTCGGTGGTGACGGCGCTCGGGGAGTGCGCGGACCCGGCGGGCGTGCCCGAGCTGCTCGCGGCCGCCGGGCATCCCGACCCGGTGGTGCGGCGGGCCGTCGCGAGCGCCCTCGCCGGGATCGTGCCGGCCGGGCACGTCGAGGCCCTGGGGGTGCTGCTCGCGCTGAGCCGGGACGGTGACGCCCGGGTGCGGGACTGGGCGACGCTCGCGCTCGCCGAACTGCCCGACGACACCCCGCTCGTACGGGAGGGGCTCGCGGAGCGGCTCGCCGATCCCGACCCGGAGACGGCGGCGGAGGCGGCGCGCGGGCTCGCGATCCGGCAGGACCCGCGCGCCGTCGACGCGCTCGCGTCGATCCTCGCCGACGGCGAGGCGGACGGCGCGGCGCGCGAGACGGCGCTCGCCGCCCTCGAACACGTCCGGGACCCCCGGGTCAGGACCCGTCTGGAGTGGACGACCCCGCGCCGCGGCTGACGGACGGGGTCGCGCGGCGGAGGCGAGGGGCGCGCCCCGGAGGACGGGCGGGCCGCGCGAGAGGCCCGCGCGGCCGAGGACGGGCGCGCCGCGCGAGGAACCCGTACGCGCGGAGCGGGCCGCGCCGACGGGTCCCGTACGACGGAGCGGGCCGCGCCGAGGGGCCCCGTACGACGGAGCGGGCCACGCCGAGGGGCCCCGTACGACGGAGCGGGCCACGCCGAGGGGCCCCGTACGACGGAGCGCGGGCGGCGCCGTGTCACGGCGCCGCCCGCGTGCGGGGCCGGGTCCGGGCCCCTGCCCCGTACTCCCCCGTTCCCGGGTTCCCTGGTTCCCGGGGTTACGTGTCGGTCGGCCTCGGCCGGGAGCCGCGCGGGCGGCCCGTCCCGGCCGTCGGACGCCCGCCGCGACCGGCGCCGGAGGCCGACGCGCGGCCGGAACCGGTGCCCCGGCCCGCGCCGGTGCCGCGCCCCGCGCCGCCCGCCGAGGCGGAACCGCGCGCCGAGCCCGTGGAGGTGCCGCCGGTGCCGGTGCCGCCGGAGGCCGGGCGACGGCGGCGACCGCCGCCGGTGCCGCCGCCGCTCCGGGACCCGGCCGGCTTGCGCGCCGGGGTCGGCTGCGGGACCTCGATGACGATCGGGACGCCCGAGGGCTCCCGGGCGCCGGTCAGCTCGGCCAGCTCCTCGTCGCTGGACTTGATCTGCGCCGTGCGGGGGCTGATGCCCGCGTTGGACATCAGCCGGCCCATGTCGCGCTTCTGCTCGGGCAGGACCAGGGTGAAGACGCTTCCGGACTCGCCGGCGCGGGCGGTGCGGCCGCCGCGGTGCAGGTAGTCCTTGTGGTCCATCGGCGGATCGACGTTCACGACCATGTCGAGGTCGTCCACGTGGATGCCGCGCGCGGCCACGTTCGTCGCGACGAGCGTGGTGACCTGGCCGCTCTTGAACTGGTCCAGGGTCCGGTTGCGCTGTGGCTGCGAACGCCCGCCGTGCAGTCCGGAGGCCCGCACGCCGTTGGCGAGGAGCCGCTTGACCAGCCGGTCCACGGACCGCTTGGTGTCCAGGAAGAGGATCGTCCGGCCGTCGCGGGCCGCGATCCGCAGCGTGACGGCCTTCTTGTCGGTCTCGTCCATCACGTACAGGACGTGGTGCTCCATGGTGGTCACCGCGCCGGCCGAGGGGTCGACCGAGTGCACGACCGGGTCGTCCAGGAACATCTTGACCAGCTTGTCGATGTTCCGGTCGAGGGTGGCGGAGAACAGCAGGCGCTGCCCGCCGGGCTCGACCTGCTTCAGGAGCTTGGTGACCTGCGGCAGGAAGCCCATGTCGGCCATCTGGTCGGCCTCGTCCAGGACGGTGACGGCGACCTGGTCGAGGCGGCAGTCGCCCCGGTCGATGAGGTCGGCGAGCCGGCCCGGGGTGGCGATCAGCACCTCGGCGCCGCGCCGCAGCGCGGAGGACTGCCGGGAGATCGACATGCCGCCGACGACCGTGGTGATCCTCAGCCGCAGGGCCCCGGCGTACGGGGTGAGGGCGTCGGTCACCTGCTGGGCGAGTTCGCGCGTGGGCACCAGGACCAGGGCGAGGGGCGCGGTCGGCTCGGCGCGGCGGCCCGCGGTGCGGGCGAGCAGGGCGAGGCCGAAGGCGAGGGTCTTGCCGGAGCCGGTACGTCCCCGGCCGAGCACGTCGCGGCCGGCCAGCGAGTTCGGCAGGGTCGCGGCCTGGATCGGGAACGGCTCCGTGACGCCCTGTTCGCCGAGGACCCGCAGCAGGGCCTCGGGCATGTCGAGGTCGGCGAAGGAGGCCACGGCGGGCAGCGCGGGCGTCACGGTCGCCGGCGGCGTGAACTCGCTGGGCGGCGGGGGCGTGGCGGGGCGGCGGCCGCCGCGGGCGGCCTTCGGCTGTGCCGCGGACTTCGCCCGGTCGGGACGGGGGCCGCGCTTGTGGGGGCGCTCGGAGCGGGTCATTCGTGCCTTTCTGGCCGGTGCGCCGCCGTGCCCTTCTGGCCGGTGCGCGGCGCAGCGGGGGCCCGCACCTGCGCGATGCGGGCCCCGGCTGCTCTTGTCCGGAGCACGCGGTGCGGGCTCCGGCTGTCCATCACCGGGGCACGCGGTGCGGCCCCGGTCCTGCGGCGGAGCACGCGGTGCGGGCTCCGGTCGTCTCTACCGGAACAATAGTGCGCCCCGGAACCTTCCCGCCCCGCCGTCCGGTGTCCGTCCGGCGCCCGGACGGACAGCGCCGGACGGACAGCGCCGGGCGGGGGCGCCGGACGGGGCCGGGCGGACCGGTCCGGACGTGGGCGACCTCACAGCCGCCGGGGTCCGGGCCCGGCCGCTCACCCCTCCTCGCGGGGCGGGGCGTCGTCGTTGCCGCGCCGGACCGTCCACGCGGAGCGTCCCGGCGTCCAGCAGCGGAGGACGATCTCCTCGCCCTCCACCCGGGTCCGCACGACCTCGGCCGGCTCCACCCGGAAGAGGTGGAACGGCAGGGGCGCCCCCGCCGCCGCCGCGTACCGCTCCAGCGCTCCGGGGTCGGTGATCTCGACTGCCCGCCCGGAGATCCGGACGTCCCCGCCGGCCATGTCGGTGCCGGGTCCGGGGTTGGCGAGGAGGGCGAACCGGGGGTCGCGGCGCAGGTCGAGCGCCTTGCGGGAGTTCGGCATCATGCCGAGCCACAGTTCGCCGTCGCGGAAGTCCGCCTCGATGCCGCTGAGGCGGGGCGAGCCGTCCTTCCGCACGGTGGCGAGGACGTGGTGGGTGTGCAGGCCGAAGCGTTCGCGCACGGTCGCGGCGAGTGCGGGTGCGGCGGCCTCGAAGGCCGGCCAGGTGGTCGTGGTGTCTCCCATGGTTCCAGGGAACACCGGATACCCGACACCTTCTGTCCGGTTTGCCGGGCCGCGTCGCGACGGGTCAGGAGGCGGCGGTGCGCTCCGCCCGGCTGCGCTCGACGCAGAACTCGTTGCCCTCGGGGTCCCCCAGGGTGGCCCAGCCGGTGCCGTCGGGGTTCCGGCGGTCGTCGAGGAGGGCGGCGCCGAGGCCGAGGAGCCGTTCGACCTCCTCGTCGCGGGTGCGGTCCTGCGGCTGGACGTCGAGGTGGACGCGGTTCTTCACCGCCTTCGGCTCGGGGACCCGGATGAAGAGGAGCCCGGCGCCGGGCGATTCGACGAGGACCTCGTCGTCACCGGGCGCGTCCTCGTCGGAGACCTCGGCGCCGAGGACCTCCGCCCAGAAGGAGGCGAGGGCGTAGGGGTCGGCGCAGTCGAAGGTCACGTGGCGTACGAGAGATGTCATGGGCCCAGGATCGCCGCCGGGTGCGGTCGGGCGCCACTCCATAACCACCGGGCGTCACTCTGGACAACCCCTCCCCCGTCGGGGCGGGGACCCGAGTGCCGTGAACGCCCCTTCTCCTTCTGGAATCATGGCCTTCCGGGGCAGATCGAGGAAAGCGGGGGCGCGTGGGCACGACAGCGGGACAGGAGACGAGGACGGGCACCCGTAGGGCTTTGCTGATCGGCGTCCGGGACACCCCGTTCCTGGAACGGAACCCACGCCTCACCACCCCCTACCCGTCCCTGCCCTGCGTCGACGAGGACGTGCAGCGGATCGGGACGGTCCTGAAGGAGTCGGACTATGAGGTGGTGGCCTTCCACCCGGGCCATCCCGACGAGGAACACCGTGACACCAGCAAGGACATGATCCTCGCGACCATGGTCGACTTCTTCCGTTCCTGCTCTCCCGGCGACACCGCCCTCGTGTACGTCTCCGGGCACGGCGTCGCGATCGACGGCCAGGACTACCTCCTGCCCTGGAGCGCCCGCGCCAGCGCGAACGGCGACTTGGTTCCCGCGACTCTCATCGCGACCACCGCCCCCGAACTCCTCGGCGGCGTCCCCGAGGGCGTGCCAGTCGTCGTGTGCCTGGACACCTGCCGGACCGAGACCTCCGGCTCCGCACCCAGGACGCGCAAGTCCCTGGTGGGAGACGAGTACGACGGCGTGGTGTGGCTGCGGGCCGCGAGCCGGGGGCAGGAGGCGTTCGCCGACCCGAAGCGGGGCAGCCACTTCGGCTTCGCCCTCGCCGAAGCCATGTCACCCGAACACCCCCCGCAGACCGTCGGGGAGATCGCCGACTTCGTCCGGACCCGGGTCAGGCCCCTCACCCAGAAGCTGCACGTCCCACCGCCCGCCGTTGAACTCAAGGCTGTCCTGGGGCGTGAAGACTGGGCGCGAGACCTGCCCCTGTGTCAGGGCTCCGAGGAGACCGTGCACTGGGCGGAGGTCCTGGAGCAGTCCGTCCTCTGGCAGTACACCTCGGGCGCTCCCGAGGTCCTCGCCCGGGTACGGGAGGCGCTCGGCGCGCTGGCCGCCGAAGTCGCCAGGAGTCGTATCGACACCCGGTCCGAACTCGCCACCCCCTGGCACGACCCCCACTACCTGGAACGGGTCGTTCACCTCCTAGGCCGACTCGTCGAGGATGCCCGCCTCCGGCCCGGCGAGTACCTGTCACCCGCCGAGACCGCCGCCCTCCTCGCCGCCCCGCTGCTGCACGAGGGCGTCGTTGCCGTCGCGCTCAGCGAACTCGCCTTCCTCCGTCCCGATCGGCTCGACCGGATGGAGGGCAACCGGGGCAAGGACCCCGCGGCCGGCCACGACCGGCTGGTCTGCGACGCCGCCGCCGACGTCTGCCGCGCCCATCCGCGCGTGACCGTCGCCGCCGCCACGCTGCGCACCCGCGGATTGCGCGACGCCGCCAAGGCGGCCGACCACTGGCTGCGCCACCGCTTCATCACCGACTGGGACCGGCTGTGGGACCGGAGCCATGAGGACTATCGCTCCGTCCACGCGCTCCTCGACATGGTGGTGACGGCCGTCTCGGCCGGCGCGGTCGGCCCGCACACCCAACGGACCCTCGTAGACCAGCACGTCCGCCGGGTCCTGCCGCACATGACGGTCGCCCCCGGGTCGAGCCCGCGCATCGACGATACCGGCAGCCCGGACTGGAGCCGCGACGACAAGCCCGTCCCCGGCAACGTCTGGCGGGAGCAGGAACTCGCCTACCTCCTGTGGCTGGCGTCCCTCCTCGCGGCGGACCCGCGCCGCATGTCAGGCGTGCTCGTTGACCACCTGGGCGCCCACCGCCCCCTCGTCCCCGCCGACGCCGTCGCCGCGCTCCTCACCCTGGACTGGGAGGCGGAGGAGCACGACCACCAGTCCCAGTACGCCCTCCGCCTCTCCTGCCCGCACCCCGCGCTGCACGCCGCGCTCGAAGAACTGGCGGAGACCGCCGACGCCTCCGTCCGCGACCGCCACCACCGCTGGCACAAAACCGGGCAGCCCGCCCCTCCCGACCTGCTGCGGGGCGTCCCCCGGAAGGTAACCACCCGACACCTCAATCCCGCCGACCGGAACTACACCAAGCCGCTGGAGCGCTTCCGCCTGGCCGAGGACGAGATCCGTCCGCTGCTCATGGGCACCCAGCTGTACGGCGACCGGATGCTGGCCGTGCGCGAGCTATACCAGAACGCCTTGGACGCCTGCCGCCATCGGCGGCTGCGGACCGAGTACGGCCGCTGCCGGAACCTGTTCCGCGGCCCCGAACCGGTTCTGGAGATCCGCTTCCGCCAGGGATACGAGGGCGACCGGGCATACATCGAGTGCGAGGATGTCGGCGCGGGCATGAGCCGCGAGAAGCTCACCTCCATGTTCGCCCGCGCGGGCCGACGGTACGCCCAGGACCCCGACTACGTGCAGGAACGCCGCAACTGGCGACGGGCCGGGATGAAACCGATCGCCTTCAACAGCCGTTTCGGCATCGGGGTGTTCAGCTACTTCATGCTGGCCGAGGAGGTCACGGTCGACACCGCCGCCGTCGACCCGCACGGCAATCAGATCCGTTCTGTCTCCCCGCTCCACGCCACTGTCCAGTCGGGCTCCGGCCTGCTCCAGATCGGCACGGCGGAGTGCGGCGGAGGACCGGACGACGGCGGCACGGTCGTCCGCCTCTACCTGAGCACGGAGCAGGACGAGGAGGATCCGCCGTCCGTGGTGGAGACGCTCCGGCGGCTGCTGTGGGTGAGCGAGTTCAGGGTGACGGCGGAGGAGCGGGACCGGGACGGGAACCCGCTCCGTTCCGAGACGTGGGAGCCGGGGATCCTCCGGGCGCCGGAAGAGCGCACCGAGGAGTGGTACGGGAACCCCGTACCGGCGGGGGACGGAAGCTGGATCGTCCAGGGCAAGGGGCAGCTGCTGCTCGACGGCGTCCTCGTCGAGGGCGCGCCTTCCGTCTACGGCTACGTCTTCAGCCTCCAGGAACGGCACCGTCCGGTACCCAGCGTGAACCGCAACTCCCTGCTCGAGTACGACACGCGGGCGGTGGAGGACGAACTCCTCGGAGCCGTGCCGGACGCGGCCCGCAGGTTGGAGTGGCTGTGGCTGGAATGGCTGTGGGAACTCGCGGAGAACGAACCCCGGCTGGTGGTGAAGCTGCTCGGGAGCACCCGGGCCGACGCCGTCGGTGTGATGGACACCCGAACGACCGAGCACAGCCTCGCCTCCGACTCCGTTCCCCTCAACCACACGGGCGTCCTCGCGATGGACTACGACTGCCTCCACGACGAAGGGAACCTCGCTCTCTGGCCGCAGGGCAGCCTCCGCGAGCGTGAGCTGATCCGGAGGTGGCGCTCGACGAAACTCGGAGTGGACCTCTACGGCAAGGCGCCGTTCGGACCCGAGGGATACCCCGAGCCCACAGGCATGGACGCGCTGCTCTTCTCCCGCGGGGCGTTCCACAGCGATTGGTCGTCCCCCCTGCGCGCGGCGGCGAATGCGGGCCTTCCCCTGGCGGAAACCGTCCGGGCGCTCCGCAGGTACGCGATCACCGGCGTCCGCGTGCCGGTCCCCCGGAGCATCCAAGCCCTGCGCGAGGCCGGGACGCCGACCGAGTACATGGTGGCCCTCCACCTGGCGTACGACCAGGCCGCACGCATCTCGGAGAGGGACGCCCTCCACCCCGCCGCCCATGCCCCTCTCCTGACCGTGGCCGCCGACTTTGAAGTGCCAGTGTCCCGGCTCCTGCCCGAGGTGGACGCCTTGGTGCGCCTCGGCGTCGGGATACCGGACATGAGCCGCCTGGACCCGGCCGGCCTGGGCATGAAGCTCCTCCCGTCGGAGGCTGCGCTGCTGGCCCGGATGACTCCGGACGGCACGGCGTGGCACGAGGGCACCCTCCATCCGGTCGACCTGCTCACCCGAGGCGACTCGGTCGCCCAGCGAGACCGCCTGACCGAACGGGTGAAGACACTGGAGTCGCTCGGCTTCGGCCTCGCCGACTCGGTGAACGAGGAGACCCTCACCCTCGACCCGCTCACCTCCTTCGAGCAGAAACTGCTCTCCCGCGACATCGACGCGGCAGGCCCCTGGCTTCCGGCCGGCGAGCTGACCATGTGGCAGCTCATCGACCGCGCCGCCCTGTTGAGGCGAACGCTCGGCCAGGTAGCGACGGATGTCGCCGCGCTCTCCGGCGCCTCGGGCGTCACCGTGCCGGAGGTCCCCGACCCGCAGTGCTCCTGGGCTCCGCCGTCTTGGGTGAGCCACTACAGACCCGCTGCTCCTCAGAGAAGGGCTCCGGTCGGCACCCCGCGTGAGGACTGGCGGCTGCTCTTCTCCGCCCACAAGGCCAAACCGCCGGTGTCGCCAGGGGAGTTCCGCGCGCAGCTCCTACAACTGGAGGCATGTGGTGTGCTGACGACGGCGATCGACGCCCTCGTGGAGCAGTTCGAGCGGCTCAGCCCTCCCCTCGTCATGCTCCTTGAGCACGTGTTCCCTCGGTGGTCGCACGACGAAGCCACCTGGGCCCTCCTCTCCGAGGACCTCGACCCCCTCCTGCTGCTGCGGATGGCCGCCGATCGCCGCACCACGCTCGGCGTCGTCGCTGACGAGCTGGAGCAGGTCGACTTCCGCCTTTCGCTGCGGCTTCCGGAACTCGACGAGGAGGCGCGCCACCTCGCTCCGGACGCCACCGAGATGGGGTTCCTCCTTCGGCAACATCGCGGAGGGCGGCCCGGCTTCAAGAAGAAGGTAGCCATCCGAGACCTGCTGCGACTCGCCCGCTCTCACCGCCTTTCCCTGCGCGGGGCCGCCGACGCCCTCGGCGCGTACCACTGCGTCGGCGGGCCGGAGCTGCCCAGCACTCCGAAGGAGCCGCTCGCCAAGCTGACGCCCACGCTCTTCGACCTCGTAGCCTTCGAGGACAGCCTGCTCGGCCCCGGTGTCCTCGGTCCCCTCGAACTGGTTCTCGTCGCCGGGCGGTTCGGCTGGACACTCGGTGAGACGCACGACCGGTACGCCCCCTTCGCGGCCCTCGGGCTGCGGGTCGAGGCCGCGCCGCGGGGCGAGGAGCGGGAGATCGTGCCCGGCTGGGCCGATGTCGTCGTACTCACCGAGCAGTTGACCGGCCGGGCGCCCGCCCTCACGGGAACCGTGCCGCCGGAGCACGTCGTCCTGTGCGCGGAGGAGACGGAGCGCACCGAGGACGAGGTCCTCGCACTGCTGCGGCCCTACGCCCGACTGTTCGCGCTCGACCTGCCCACCTCCGGAGGACGCCCATGAGTTCCGCCACGCCCTACCACGAGGGCGATCTACCGCCAGACCGGTTCCTGACGACCTTCCTCTGGGAGGTACGGGCGCCCGGCCGGGTCGAGGCCACCGGCGAATGTCCGCAGTGCCGGTGCGTGATCACCCCGTATTGGATGGATGTGCAGTACGTCGCCAAGGGCCCGACCGGATCGGATCGGAGGAAGTTCGACAACGGCGAGCCCAAGCCGGTGGTCTGCGCCTGTCCGGCCTGGCATGCGGGCCGACCCGCGTCGGTCCGCAACGGCTGCGGCTTCCTCTTCTACATCGCAATGCCGCCCAGGCGGCTGGGCCTCGCGTGGTAACCCCGGAGTTCACGCCCGACCAGATCCGCGAGGCTGAGCGGCGCGTGCGGGAGCTGGCGACTCCGCCGGAGCAGCTGCGGGCCGCGCTCCAGCAGGCCGAGGGGTACCGGAACTTCCTCACCACGCTCACCGGACTGCTCACCGTCGTCTTCGTGCTCAAGGGGCAGGAGAACCTGAGCAAGATGACCACCGGACCGAGGTGGTGGGTGATCGGACTGCTTGCCGGGGCCTTCCTGCTGTTGCTCGCCGCCTCCTGGCTGATGGTCTCCGCCGTGCACGAGCGACCGGGCCGCACGCTGCCCTCCGGCGCGGAGTACCTGCTGCGGTACGAGCGGGACCGGGCCCGTACCGTACGCCGGGCGACCGCCTGGGCCCGCTGGATGGGCCTCGTCGGTGTCCTCGCCGTCTCCGCCGCCTCGCTGGTCACCTGGATCTGGCCCGGAAAGAGCTGAGCCGGCAAGAGCTGAGAACGCGCATCGGCGCCCGCCCGGTTCGTCGGTCGGGGACGGGTCGGGGGGCGCCGTGCTCGGTTCCGTACGTCGTTGTACGGGACGTTCGGGGTGGTCCGGCCGGGTCAGACCGTCAGGGCGCGGTCCGTCGGGCGGATCGGGGCCGGCAGGGAGCTGGCGCCGGTCAGGTGGCGGTCCACGCCGCGGGCGGCGGAGCGGCCCTCGGCGATGGCCCAGACGATGAGCGACTGGCCGCGGCCGGCGTCACCGGCGACGAAGACGCCGTCGACGTTGGTGGCGAAGTCCGCGTCGCGGGCGATGTTGCCCCGCTCGTCCAGCTCCAGGCCGAACTGCGCGACCAGGCCGTTCTCCACGTCCGTGCCGGTGAAGCCCATGGCGAGGGTGACCAGCTGGGCGGGGATCTTCCGCTCCGTGCCCGGCTTCTGGGTCAGTCTGCCCTCGACGAACTCGACCTCGACGAGGTGGAGGAACTGGACGTTGCCGTCCTCGTCGCCCTCGAAGTGGGTGGTGGAGACGGAGTAGACCCGCTCGCCGCCCTCCTCGTGCGCCGAGGTGACCTTGTAGAGCATGGGGAAGGTCGGCCAGGGCTGGCCGGCGTTCCGCTCCTCGCCCGGCTTCGGCATGATCTCCAGCTGCGTGACCGAGGCCGCGCCCTGGCGGTGGGCCGTGCCGACGCAGTCGGCGCCGGTGTCGCCGCCGCCGATGACGACGACGTGCTTGCCCTCGGCGGTGATCGGCGGGGCGACGAAGTCGCCCTCGACCACCTTGTTGGCGAGCGGCAGGTACTCCATCGCCTGGTGGACGCCGTTCAGCTCGCGGCCGGGAACGGGCAGGTCGCGGGCGGTGGTGGCGCCGGCGGCGATGACGACCGCGTCGAACCGCTTGCGCAGGTCCGTCGCCGTCAGGTCGCGGCCGATCTCGATGCCGGTGCGGAACTTGGTGCCCTCCGCGCGCATCTGCTCGATGCGGCGGTTGATGTGCCGCTTCTCCATCTTGAACTCGGGGATGCCGTAGCGCAGCAGGCCGCCGATGCGGTCGGCGCGCTCGTACACGACCACGGTGTGGCCGGCCCGGGTGAGCTGCTGGGCGGCGGCGAGGCCCGCGGGGCCCGAGCCGATGACGGCGGCGGTCTTGCCGGAGAGGCGCTCGGGCACCTGCGGCCTGACGTCGCCCCCGTCCCACGCCTTGTCGATGATGGAGACTTCGACGTTCTTGATGGTGACGGGCGGCTGGTTGATGCCGAGCACGCACGCGGCCTCGCAGGGGGCGGGGCAGAGGCGGCCGGTGAACTCCGGGAAGTTGTTGGTGGCGTGCAGGCGTTCCTGCGCCGCCGACCAGTCCTCGCGGTAGGCGTAGTCGTTCCACTCGGGGATCAGGTTCCCGAGGGGGCAGCCGTTGTGGCAGAACGGGATGCCGCAGTCCATGCAGCGGCCGGCCTGCTTGCTGATGATCGGCAGCAGGGAGCCGGGGACCTGCACCTCGTTCCAGTCGCGGACGCGTTCGGCCACGGGACGGGTCTCGGCGACCTCGCGGCCGGTGGTGAGGAAGCCCTTCGGATCAGCCATGGGTCGCCGCCTCCATCATCTTCTCGGTGGTCTCGGCCTCGGAGAGGCCGGCGAGCTCGGCGGCGTCCTTGGCGGCGAGCACGGCCTTGTACGTGGTGGGGATGATCTTGCTGAAGCGGGCCGCGGCGGCGTCCCAGTCGGCGAGGAGCTTCCGGGCGACGGTGGAACCGGTCTCCTCGTGGTGGCGGCGCACGACCTCGTGCAGCCACTCCGCGTCGGCGTCCGACGGGGTTTCGATCGCGCCCAGGTTCCCGGCGTTGACGTTGTCCCGGTCGAGGTCGATCACGTAGGCGACGCCGCCCGACATGCCGGCCGCGAAGTTGCGTCCGGTCTCGCCGAGGACGACGGCCGTGCCGCCGGTCATGTACTCGCAGCCGTGGTCGCCGACGCCCTCGGAGACGACGAGCGCGCCGGAGTTGCGGACGCAGAACCGCTCGCCGGTGCGGCCGCGGAGGAACAGCTCGCCGCCGGTCGCGCCGTACGCGATGGTGTTGCCCGCGATGGTGGAGTACTCGGCCAGGTGGTCGGCGCCCCGGTCGGGGCGGACGATCACGCGGCCGCCGGAGAGGCCCTTGCCGACGTAGTCGTTGGCGTCGCCCTCCAGACGGAGGGTGACGCCGCTCGGCAGGAAGGCGCCGAAGGACTGGCCGGCGGAGCCGGTGAAGGTGATGTCGATGGTGTCGGCCGGGAGCCCCGCGCCGCCGAACCTCTTCGTCACGTGGTGGCCGAGCATGGTGCCGACCGTGCGGTTGATGTTGCGGATGGCGACCTGGGCGCGGACCGGCCGGGCCTCCTCGGCGGAGGGGGCGTCGAGGGCCTCGGCGGCGAGCTGGACCAGCTCGTTGTCGAGGGCCTTCTCCAGGCCGTGGTCCTGCTCGATCAGGGCGTGGCGGACCGCGCCCTCGGGCAGCTCGGGCACGTGGAAGAGCGGGGTCAGGTCGAGGCCCTGCGCCTTCCAGTGGGTGACGGCGCGGTCGGTGTCGAGCAGCTCGGCGTGGCCGACGGCCTCTTCGAGGGTGCGGAAGCCCAGTTCGGCGAGGATCTCGCGGACCTCCTCGGCGATGAACTCGAAGAAGTTGACGACGAACTCGGGCTTGCCGGAGAAGCGGTCGCGCAGGACCGGGTTCTGGGTGGCGATGCCGACCGGGCAGGTGTCGAGGTGGCAGACGCGCATCATGACGCAGCCGGAGACGACGAGGGGGGCGGTGGCGAAGCCGAACTCCTCGGCGCCGAGCAGCGCGGCGATGACGACGTCGCGGCCGGTCTTGAGCTGGCCGTCGGTCTGGACGACGATCCGGTCGCGCAGGCCGTTGAGCAGCAGGGTCTGCTGGGTCTCGGCGAGGCCGAGCTCCCAGGGGCCGCCCGCGTGCTTGAGGGAGGTGAGCGGGGAGGCGCCCGTTCCGCCGTCGTGGCCGGAGATGAGGACGACGTCCGCGTGGGCCTTGGAGACGCCGGCCGCGACCGTGCCGACGCCGACCTCGGAGACCAGCTTCACGTGGATGCGGGCGGCCGGGTTGGCGTTCTTGAGGTCGTGGATGAGCTGGGCGAGGTCCTCGATGGAGTAGATGTCGTGGTGCGGCGGCGGGGAGATCAGGCCGACGCCGGGCGTCGAGTGACGCGTCCTGGCGACCCACGGGTAGACCTTGTGGCCGGGCAGCTGGCCGCCCTCGCCGGGCTTGGCGCCCTGGGCCATCTTGATCTGGATGTCGTCGGCGTTGACGAGGTACTCGCTGGTGACGCCGAAGCGGCCGGAGGCGACCTGCTTGATGGAGGAGCGGCGGGCCGGGTCGTGGAGGCGGTCCGGGTCCTCGCCGCCCTCGCCGGTGTTGGACTTGCCGCCCAGCCGGTTCATGGCGATGGCGAGGGTCTCGTGCGCCTCCTTGGAGATGGAGCCGTACGACATGGCGCCGGTGGAGAAGCGCTTGACGATCTCGGAGGCCGGCTCGACCTCGTCGAGGGGGACCGGGGCGCGGTCCCCGGTGGCGAAGCCGAAGAGGCCGCGGAGCGTCATCAGCCGCTCGGACTGCTCGTTGACCCGCTCGGTGTACTTCTTGAAGATGTCGTACCGCTTGCTGCGCGTGGCGTGCTGGAGGCGGAAGACGGTCTCGGGGTCGAACAGGTGCGGCTCGCCCTCGCGGCGCCACTGGTACTCGCCGCCGATGTCCAGGGCGCGGTGCGCCGAGGCGACGCCGGAGACGGGGTACGCCTTGGCGTGGCGGGCGGCGACCTCCTGGGCGACGACGTCGATGCCGGCGCCGCCGATCTTGGTGGCCGTGCCGTTGAAGTACGTGGCGACGAAGTCGTCGTCCAGGCCGACGGCCTCGAAGACCTGGGCGCCCCGGTAGGAGGCGACGGTGGAGATGCCCATCTTGGACATGACCTTGAGGACGCCCTTGCCGAGGGCGTGGATCAGGTTCCGGATGGCCTGCTCGGGCTCCAGGCCCTCGATGAAGGTGCCGGCGCGGACCAGGTCCTCGACGGACTCCATGGCGAGGTACGGGTTGACCGCCGCGGCGCCGTAGCCGATGAGCAGGGCGACGTGGTGGACCTCGCGGACGTCGCCGGCCTCCACGAGCAGGCCCACCTTGGTGCGCTGCTTGGTGCGGATGAGGTGGTGGTGGACGGCCGCGGTGAGGAGCAGCGAGGGGATCGGGGCGTGCTCGGCGTCGGAGTGCCGGTCGGAGAGGACGACGAGGCGGGCGCCGCCCTCGATGGCGGTGTCGGCCTCGGCGCAGATCTCCTCGATGCGGGCGGCGAGGGCGTCGCCGCCGCCGGAGACCCGGTAGAGGCCGGAGAGGGTGACGGCCTTCATGCCGGGCATGTCGCCGTCGGCGTTGATGTGGATGAGCTTGGCCAGCTCGTCGTTGTCGATCACCGGGAAGGGCAGGGTGACGCTGCGGCACGACACGGGGGTCGGTTCGAGCAGGTTGCCCTGGGGGCCGAGCGAGGAGCGCAGGGAGGTGACCAGCTCTTCGCGGATGGCGTCGAGCGGCGGGTTGGTGACCTGCGCGAAGAGCTGGGTGAAGTAGTCGAAGAGCAGCCGGGGGCGGGCGGAGAGGGCCGCGATCGGCGAGTCGGTGCCCATGGAGCCGAGCGGTTCGCCGCCGGTGCGGGCCATCGGGGCGAGGAGGACGCGCAGCTCCTCCTCGGTGTAGCCGAAGGTCTGCTGGCGGCGGGTGACCGAGGCGTGGGTGTGCACGACGTGCTCGCGCTCGGGCAGGTCGGAGAGCTCGATCTCGCCGGTCTCCAGCCACTCCCCGTAGGGGTGCTCGGCGGCGAGGGCGGCCTTGATCTCGTCGTCCTCGACGATGCGGTGCTCGGCGGTGTCGACGAGGAACATCCTGCCGGGCTGGAGGCGGCCCTTGCGGACGACCCGGGCGGGGTCGATGTCGAGGACGCCGACCTCGGAGGAGAGGACGACGAGGCCGTCGTCGGTGACCCAGTAGCGGCCGGGGCGCAGCCCGTTGCGGTCGAGGACCGCGCCGACCTGGACGCCGTCGGTGAAGGTGACGCAGGCCGGGCCGTCCCAGGGCTCCATCAGCGTGGCGTGGTACTGGTAGAAGGCGCGGCGGGCCGGGTCCATGGTCTCGTGGTTCTCCCACGCCTCCGGGACCATCATCAGGACCGCGTGCGGCAGCGAGCGGCCGCCGAGGTGGAGGAGCTCCAGGACCTCGTCGAAGGAGGCCGAGTCGGAGGCGTCCGGGGTGCAGACCGGGAAGATCCGCTCCAGCGAGCCGTCCCCGAGGACGTCGGAGGCGAGCTGGGCCTCGCGGGCGGACATCCAGTTCCGGTTGCCCTTGACCGTGTTGATCTCGCCGTTGTGGGCGACGAAGCGGTACGGGTGGGCCAGCGGCCAGCTGGGGAAGGTGTTCGTGGAGAACCGGGAGTGGACCAGGGCCACGGCGGTGGCGCAGCGGCGGTCCGACAGGTCCGGGAAGAAGGGCTCCAGCTGTCCGGTGGTCAGCATGCCCTTGTAGACGAGGGTGCGGGCGGAGAGCGACGGGAAGTAGGTCGCGGCCTCGCGCTCGGCGCGCTTGCGCAGGACGAACGCCTTGCGGTCCAGGGCGACGCCGGTGGCCGTGCCGGCGGCGTCCGCGACGAAGAGCTGGCGGAAGACCGGCATGGTGGCGCGGGCGGAGGCGCCGAGCAGCTCGGGGGTGACGGGGACCTCGCGCCAGCCGAGGACGGTCAGGCCCTCCTCGGCGGCGATCTCCCCGATCCTCGCGACGGTGGCGTCGGTGCCGTCCACGGGGAGGAAGGCGGTGCCCACGGCGTAGGCGCCGGCTTCGGGGAGCCCGAATCCGGCGACCTCGCGGAGGAAGGCGTCGGGGACCTGGAGGAGGATGCCGGCGCCGTCGCCGGAGTCGGCCTCGGCGCCGGTGGCGCCACGGTGTTCGAGGTTGCGCAGCACGGTCAGCGCCTGCTCCACCAGCTCGTGGCTCGGTACACCGGTGAGGGTGGCCACGAACCCGACACCGCAGGCGTCGTGTTCGTTGCGGGGGTCGTACATCCCCTGCGGAGCGGGGCGACCGTCCATGGGCGACCAGGCGTCGGAACGCATCGGCTCTCCCGTCGTCGTCGTGGCTTGGGGCACCTCCCAGACCGAAGTCTGGGGGAGTGACTACCGAGGGACGACGCTGGCCCTCCGCAAAATTTCGTGCAGGTTACATGATGGATGGCTTCTCGCGAAGCGGATAGTTCGTTCCAGCATGCGGACACCGTCGGTGCGCGGCGGCGGGGTGTTCCCCGTGGGGGGACGCGGCGGCGGAGCCTGTCCCGCAGGGGCGGATCGGGGGTGCGAGGGGTTTTCCGGTCTTCCGGCGAGCCGTCACGGATACGGGCTTCGTTGCCCAGTGACGCTCCTGCCTCTTTCCCCCTGCCCAGGGATGCGAAACCGCCGGGTAACCGGCTCGATATGTGGCGTCCCGCATAGTGTCCCACCACGACGGCGGATCGGCACAGGGAGATACGTCACAGCGATCCCGCGGCTTATGTCCGTCCGGGCCCCGCCTCCGGGGACGAGGGGGGCCGGGGCGGGGCCGCATGGGTATACGGAGCGACCCATGGGGCCGTACGGGTGGCGCGGACGACGTGGGAACGACGCGGGGCGGCCGGACCCGACGGGCGGGGCACGGGCGGGCGCGGGGTCGCCGGGCACGGCGGGGCGGGCCCGCGCCGGGCGCGGCGGGCCCCGGGCGCCGGGCGCCGCACGCGGGCTACAGGGCCGCGCCGAGGAGCATGCCGAGCCCGTACGTGACGGCCGCGGCGGCGCCGCCCAGGACGAGCTGGCGCATGCCGCTGAAGAGCCAGCCCCGGGCGGTCACCCGGGCCACCAGGGCGCCGCAGGCGAAGAGGCCGAGGAGCGCCAGGAGGACGGCGGGCCAGAGGGTGGTCGCGCCGAGCAGGTACGGCAGGACCGGCAGCAGCGCGCCGAGCGCGAACGAGCCGAACGACGAGACGGCGGCGACCGTCGGCGACGGCAGGTCGTCGGGGTCGATGCCGAGCTCTTCGCGGGCGTGGATCTCCAGGGCCCGCTCGGGGTCCTTCGACAGCTGCATCGCGACCTCGCGGGCGAGGGCGGGCTCGACGCCCCGGGAGACGTAGAGCGCGGCCAGCTCCTCCATCTCGTCCACCGGATGCTTGCTCAACTGGGCTCGCTCGACGTCCAGTTCGGCCTGGACCAGCTCGCGCTGCGAGGCGACGGAGGTGTACTCGCCCGCGGCCATCGAGAAGGCGCCGGCGGCGAGGCCCGCGAGGCCGGTGACGACGACGACCCCCGGGGAGACCGAGCCGCCGGCGACACCGGTCATGAGGGCGAGGTTGGACACGAGGCCGTCCATCGCGCCGAAGACGGCGGGACGCAGCCAACCGCCGTTCACGTCGCGGTGGGTGTGGTTGTCGCGGTGGGCCTCGTGCAGTGGCGCCTGGGCCTCGATGACCGACATGGTTCTCCCCTCGTTCCGGCGGGCCCGAACGCGCCCGCCTCCCCCTTGCGTACCCTCGAAACTACGCTCGATGTAAGGGTCGCGCCAGCAAGGCAGGGCGTACTTACTAAGGTCCGCCTCAGTCGCCGGCCCCTCTCCCGGCGCGGTGTCGGGCGGGTGACAGCGGCGTTCGCGCGGCGAGTTGACGACCCGGGGCGGCACGGGTCCGGGCGGCGGGGCGCCGCCGGTGCGCGCCGCCCCGGCTCGCGGGGACGGACCCGGTGGAACTCGCCGGACCGCCCGGAGCCGCGGAACCGGCCGCCCCAGGTGGACAATTCCGGGCATGACCCCCACCGCGAACGTACCCGGTCTGGACGACCGGATCACCGGCAGCCTCCTCGGGGCCGCCGTCGGCGACGCGCTCGGCGGCCCCGTCGAGGGCTGCACCCCCGAGCAGATCCTGGAGCGCCACGGCGGCCGCGTCACCGGGATCGTCGACCCATGGAACGGTGACGACCGGCGCACCGCCCGCCCCGCCGCCCCGTGCCGCGAGGGCGACGGGCACGTCACCGACGACACCCTGATGACCCACGCCCTGATCCGGGTGTACGAGAAGGTCCGCGACCACCTCGACGCGTACGCGGTCGCCGACCACCTCGTCCCCGAACTCATGAACTTCCCCGCCTGGATTCCGGAGCCGGAGGCCGAGGCGCTGCCCCTCCAGCGGCTCCTCCTCGCCGAGAAGTGGGTCGTGACCCGGCTCCACTACGGCCACGTGGACCCGCGCGAGGCCGGCAACGGCAACATCGTCAACTGCGGCGCCGCGATGTACATGGCCCCGGTCGGGCTCGTGAACGCGGGCCATCCGCGGGCCGCCTACGCCGAGGCCCTGGACATTACGGGCGCGCACCAGTCCTCGTACGGCCGGGAGGCGGCGGGCGTGTTCGCGGCGGCGGTGGCCGCGGCCTGCGCGCCGGGCGCCACACCGGTCTCGGTGGTGGACACGGTCCTGTCGCTGGCGAAGGACGGGACGGAGGCGGCGATCGAGGCGGTCGCCGAAGTCGCCTGCCGGTACACGGACTTCGAGTCCGCCCTGGCCCCCCTCCGCAAGGCGGTGGCCCCCTTCGACACGGTCGGCCCCGACTACCGCGCGCCGTCGCTCGGTGCCCGGCGTCCCTCCCGGCTCCACTCGATCGAGGAGCTGCCGATCGCCCTCGGGATGCTGCTCGTCGGCGGGGGCGACTTCCGGCACACGGTCCTGGGCGCGGTCAACTACGGCCGGGACTGCGACTCGATCGCCGCGATGGCGGGCGCGATCGTGGGCGCGCTGCACGGCGAACCGGCCGTGCCCGCCGACTGGGCGAAGCGGGTGACGGAGGCGAGCCGCCTCGATCCGCACGCCCCGGCGCGGACCCTGGCCGGAGTCGCCCGCGAGGTGTTCGCGCGGGACGCGGAGGCGCGCCGGGCGCACGAGACGGCGTTCGCGGCGCTGACGGGCGCGGACCGGTGACCCTCCGGACGATCCGGGGGCGGCCGGAGGACCCGGTGCGCCCCGCGACCCCGGTCCCGTCCTCCGACGGGACCGCTTCCGACACCCCGGCCGAACGGACCCCCCTGGAGGCGGTACGCCCATGACCAGCATCGTCGTGCTCGGCAGCACGAACATGGACCTCGTCACCCGAGTGCCCAGGGCCCCGGCCCTCGGCGAGACGGTCACCGGCCGCTCCTTCCGCACGGTCCCCGGCGGCAAGGGCGCCAACCAGGCCGTCGCCGCCGCCCGCGCGGGCGGCGAGGTGGCGATGATCGGCGCGGTCGGCACGGACGACTTCGGGGGACGGCTCCGGGCCACCCTGGAGCACTGCGCGGTGGACACCGACCTCCTGCGCACCGTCGAGGGCTCCTCCGGCACCGCCCACGTCGTCGTGGACGACGAGGGGGGCAACGCGATCGTCGTCGTCCCCGGGGCCAACGGGACCGTCACCGGCCTCTCCCACGGCGACGAGGCCCTCATCGGCACCGCCGACTTCCTGCTCCTCCAGCTCGAACTCCCCCTCTCCGCCGTCGTGGCGGGCGCCGCCGCCGCCCGCCGGCTCGGCGTCCGCACCGTCCTCACCCCCGCCCCCGCGCGGCCCCTCCCGCCCGGCCTCCTCGCCGCCACCGACCTGCTGGTGCCGAACGAGCACGAGGCGGCCGCCCTCACCGGCCTCGCCGATCCGCGCGCCGCCGCCGAGGCCCTGCTGCGGGACGTGCCCGCGGTGGTCGTCACCCTGGGCGCGGCCGGCAGCCTGTACGCGGCGCGCGGCGCCGAACCGGTCGTGGTGCCCGCCCCGCGCGTCCGGGCCGTGGACACCACCGGGGCGGGCGACACCCTCGCCGGCACCCTCGCGGTCGCCCTCGGCGAGGGCCGGCCCGTCCCGGAGGCCCTCGCCTGGGCGCAGACCGCCGCCGCCCTCTCCGTCCGGCGCGAGGGCGCGTCGGCCTCGATGCCGTACCGCGTCGACATCGAGGCCGCCTTCCGCTCCCCCGAGACCCTGGAGGCCGATCCCGTATGACCGTCCACGCGCCGGACAGCACGGACGGCACCCGGCCGCCGGTCCCTCCGTCCCCGCCGCTCCCCTCCACGGGCTGCGCGCCCCGGACCTGGCGCCCCTCTTCGCCGGCTCCGTGGCGGCCATGACGCCGGGCGGCTCCGGCGCCGGCGTCGTCGAGGTGGACCGCCCCCGCAGGCCCGGTCCGTCCCGGGGCCACGGTCCCGCCAAGGACGGCGTCGGCCTGCGGTGGAAGGTCCTCGGCCGCAACAGGCGGACGATCGCCCTCGACCTGTCCGCGCCCGGCGGGCCCGCCCTCGCCGCGCGGGCGGCCCGTCCCGGTCCCGTGGCCCCGGTGCCGTGAGGGGGCCGCCGCTCCCGGCCTCCGGACCTCCCCGTACGCGGAAAGGGCCGCCGGGACCCCTCGGTCCCGACGGCCCTTCCGGTCACGGCCGGTCAGCTCCTGCCCGCGCCGTGCTCCACGTCCTTGTCGAGGCCGACCCGGCCGGAAGTCCCGTCGGGGGCTCCGGGAGAGGTGTCCTCCGGCCCGGCGTCCGCCGCGTCCCGCGCGTCGTCCTCCGCCCCGGCGCCGGCGCCGGCGGCCTTCCCGGTCCCGGACGGCTCCGTCTCCGTCGCCTTCTCCTCCGCGGCCTTCTCGTCCTCCGCCTTCTTGACGGCCCCCGGCTCCACGACCTCCTCGCGTCCCGGCCGCATCCGCGACGAGAGCACGATGTAGAGCACCGCGAGCACGAAGACGACGATCGCCGTCCACACGTTCAGGCGCAGGCCGAGGATGTGGTGCGCCTCGTCCACGCGCATGTACTCGATCCAGCCGCGCCCGGCGCAGTAGGCGGCGACGTACAGGGCGAAGGCGCGTCCGTGGCCGAGTGCGAAGCGGCGGTCGGCCCAGACGACCAGGAGGGCGACGCCGACGCACCACAGCGACTCGTACAGGAAGGTCGGGTGGTAGAGCCCGGCCTCGCGGTTCGCGCTCTCGGTGATCTTCAGGGCCCAGGGCAGGTCGGTCGGCCGGCCGTACAGCTCCTGGTTGAACCAGTTGCCCCAGCGGCCGATGGCCTGGGCGAGGGCGATGCCGGGCGCGATGGCGTCGGCGTACGCGGGGAGCGGGATGCCCCGGCGGCGGCAGCCGATCCAGGCGCCCACCGCGCCGAGCGCGATGGCGCCCCAGATCCCGAGGCCGCCCTGCCAGATCTTGAAGGCGTCGACCCAGTTCTCACCCTCGCCGAAGTACAGCTGGTAGTCGGTGATCACGTGGTAGAGGCGTCCGCCGACGAGGCCGAAGGGCACCGCCCAGACGGCGATGTCGGCCACGGTGCCGGCGGTGCCGCCCCGGGCGATCCAGCGCTTGTTGCCGTACCAGACGGCGACGAAGACACCGATGATGATGCAGAAGGCATAGCCGCGCAGCGGGATCGGTCCGAGGTGGATCACGCCGGTCGACGGGCTGGGAATGTAGGCAAGGTCCATGGCAGGTCCGACGCTACCCTGCCGGCCGGGCGGGACGGCAGTCCGTCCGGCAACTTCTGGGTAACTAACCGTGCCGGGCCGCCCCCGGCGGAGGTGGACCGGGGGCGGCGGACCGGGGGGCGGGCCCGGCCGGGGCGGCTCAGCCGGCCGGCGGGGAGGCCGTGCCGGGCTTCTTGCCCTTGTTGGCCTCGGCGACCCACTTCTTCAGGTTCTCCGGGGAGATCTGCTCGTTCCCCTTCGTGGGGAAGACCGGCTCCCCGTTGAGGAGCACGGTCGGGGTGCCCCGGAAGCCGCCCTTCTGGAACGCCTCGTTGGACTTCTTCACCCAGCCGTCGTGCGTGCCGTTCTCCACGCAGCCGCGGAACGCCGGGGTGTCGAGTCCCGGCACCTTCGCCGCCAGCTCGATCAGCCTCTCGTTCTTCCCGAAGGCGTCGTCGGTCTCCTGCGGCTGGTTCATGTAGAGGACGTCGTGGTACGCGGTGAACTTCCCCGCGTCCTGGGCGCACGCGGCGGCGTTCGCCGCGCGCAGGGAGCCGCTGCCGCCCATGTTCCCGTCGATGAGGGTGGCGAGGTGGTACTCCGCCTTGAGGGCGCCGGACGCCTCCAGCTCGTGGATGGAGTCCCGCATGACGTTCTCGAACTGGGCGCACGCCGGGCAGCGGAAGTCCTCCCAGACGGCGAGGGTGGACGGGGCGTCCGCCTTGCCGGTGGGGATGGCGGGCTTGTCGTCCTCGACGGAGCCGGTCGGCGCGACCACCGGGCCGGCCGCGCCGGACTCTCCCCCGTCCTTGCCGGCGTTGGCGGCGATCACGCCGACGACCGCCGCCAGGGCGAGGACGCCGACCACCGCCGACGACACGATCAGGACGCGTCGCTGCCTCTCGCGGGCCTTGTCGCGCTCGCGCTGCTGCTGAAGGCGCTCCCGCGCGTTCCGGTTACCGTCACCACGGTTGTTCTCGCTCACGTCCTGGGAAACGAACCGGGGAGGCGCGTACGCGCCTCCCCGGTCCGGATCCATCCGAACGGGTTACGGAGCGCGGCGGACGCCCTCGGCGAGTTCGGTCGCCAGTTCCCTTACGGCGGCGAGTCCGGCGGCCTCGTCGCCCTCGGCGTCCAGGATCCGCTTCACGAAGGCGGAGCCGACGATGACGCCGTCGGCGAAGGCGGCGACCTCCCTGGCCTGGGCGGCGTCGGACACCCCGAGGCCGACGCAGACGGGGAGGTCCCGGCCGGGGGCGACGGCGGCCCGGGTGCGGCGGACGAGGTCGGACGCCTGCTCGCCGACCGACGCGCGGGTGCCGGTGACGCCCATGAGCGAGGCGGCGTAGACGAAGCCGGACCCGGCCGCCGTGATGGTGGCGAGGCGCTCGTCCCTGCTGCTGGGCGCGACGACGAAGACGGTCGCGAGGCCGTGCTTCTCCGCGTGCTCGCGCCAGAGCGCGGACTCCTGGACCGGAAGGTCGGGCAGGATGCAGCCCGCGCCGCCGGCGGCGGCCAGTTCCTCGGTGAAGCGCTCCACGCCGTACCGGTCGATCGGGTTCCAGTAGGTCATGACGAGGACCGGCTTCCCGGTGGCCCCGTGGGCCTCGCGGACCGTGCGCATGACGTCGGCGATCCTGACGCCGCCGCGCAGCGCGATGTCGTCGGCGGTCTGGATGACCGGGCCGTCGAGGACGGGGTCGCTGTGCGGGAGGCCGACCTCGACGACGTCGGCGCCGCCGTCGAAGACGGCCTTGACGGCCGCGATGCCGCCGTCGACGGTCGGGAAGCCGGCCGGGAGGTAGGCGATGAGCGCGGCCCGGTTCTCCGCCTTCGCGGCGGCGAGGGTGTCGCTCAGCAGGTCGATGTTGCCGCTCACTCGGCGTCCCCCTCGATCTCGGCGGTGTCGTCGGCGCCGGCGTCGGCGGCGACCTCGGCGTCGGTGTCGTACAGGTCGAAGTAGCGGGCGGCCGTGTCCATGTCCTTGTCGCCGCGTCCGGAGAGGTTGACGACGATCAGGCCCTCGGGGCCCAGCTCCCCGCCGACCTCGATCGCCCCGGCGAGGGCGTGCGCCGACTCGATGGCCGGGATGATGCCCTCGGTGCGGGAGAGCAGCCGCAGCGCCCGCATGGCGGCGGCGTCGGTGACGGCCCGGTACTCGCCGCGTCCGCTGTCCTTGAGGTACGCGTGCTCGGGGCCGATGCCGGGGTAGTCCAGGCCGGCCGAGATGGAGTACGGCTCGGTGATCTGGCCCTCCTCGTCCTGGAGGACGTAACTGCGCGAGCCGTGCAGGATGCCGGGCTCGCCGGCGGTGAGGGTGGCCGCGTGCTCGCCGGTCCCGATGCCGTGGCCGGCCGGCTCGCAGCCGATCAGGCGCACGCCGGCGTCCGGGACGAAGGCGTGGAAGAGGCCGATGGCGTTGGAGCCGCCGCCGACGCAGGCGATCGCCGCGTCGGGGAGGCGTCCGGCGCGCTCCAGGACCTGGCGGCGGGCCTCGACGCCGATGACGCGGTGGAAGTCGCGGACCATGGCGGGGAAGGGGTGGGGGCCGGCGACGGTGCCGAAGAGGTAGTGCGTCCGGTCGACGTTGGCCACCCAGTCGCGGAACGCCTCGTTGATGGCGTCCTTGAGGGTGCGGCTGCCGGACTTCACGGCGACGACCTCGGCGCCGAGCATCCGCATCCGGGCCACGTTGAGCGCTTGGCGCCGCGTGTCGACCTCGCCCATGTAGATGGTGCAGTCGAGGCCGAAGAGGGCGCAGGCGGTGGCGGTGGCGACGCCGTGCTGTCCGGCGCCGGTCTCCGCGATGACCCGGGTCTTGCCCATGCGCTTGGTCAGGAGGGCCTGACCGAGCACGTTGTTGATCTTGTGCGAGCCGGTGTGGTTGAGGTCCTCCCGCTTGAGGAAGATCCGGGCTCCGCCGGCGTGTTCGGCGAACCGGGGGACCTCGGTGAGGGCGCTCGGGCGGCCCGTGTAGTTGACCATCAGGTCGTTGAGCTCGCGGGCGAACCCGGGGTCGGACTTGGCCTTGTCGTACGCGACGGCGACCTCGTCCACGGCGGCGACGAGCGCCTCCGGGATGAACTTGCCGCCGTAGGCGCCGAAGTAGCCCTCGGCGGTGGGGACCTGGCCCTCCAGGTCGGGGATGAAGAACTCGCTGGACATGCGGTTGCTCCTCGCGGGGCGGGTGCCCCGGAATCACGTGCGGGTGGTGGTCACGGTAGGCGCGCGAGCCGCTCGCGCGCGTACGGCGGGGCCGGTGCGCGGTCCGTGGCCGGCCCGCTCGCCGGGGGACGGCCGTCCCCCGGGACGGGGGAACGGGCCCACGGGAGGGCGGGGCGGACGGAGGTGCGGGAGACCGGGCCGGAACGCCGTGGCCGGGACGTGTGCGGCGGTGGCCCCGTCCGCCAGGAGAGGGCGGGCGGGGACTCCGGGAACACGTCCTAGACGGTGTCGCCGTGCGTGAGGGCGCGCGAGGGGCGCGGGCGCCATCGCATGCCGTTGACCTGGCCGGGCTCGTCGCCGATCACGTACCGCACCCGGCGGCCGAGGACCCGGCGGGCGGGTGCGCGGCAGCCGCGCGGGCGGCAGCCCCGGGCCAGGGGGGCGTGCGCGGGGAGGGGGGCGGCGGCGGTGCGGAGCCGGGCGCGGCGCCCGGGTGCCGACGGCACGGCGGCGTTCCCCCGGGCGGCGCCCGGGGGTGTCGGCGTGTCGCGGCGGGGGGTCACGGTCCGGTCAGCTCCGGCCGTGCCGGAGGGCCGGGTGGGCGCCGGCGGCGACGAGGTCCGCGACGGCGGTCTTCGGGTCGCGGCCGGTCACCAGGGACTCGCCCACGAGGACGGCGTCGGCGCCCGCGTTGGCGTAGGCGATCAGGTCGTGCGGGCCGCGGACGCCGGACTCGGCGACCTTGACGATGTGCGCGGGGATCTCGGGGGCGACGCGCTCGAAGGTGGAGCGGTCGACCTTGAGGGTCTTGAGGTTGCGGGCGTTGACGCCGATGATGCGGGCGCCCGCCTCGACGGCGCGCTCGGCCTCCTCCTCGTCGTGCGCCTCGACCAGCGGGGTGAGCCCGATGGACTCGGCCCGCTCGATGAGGGAGACGAGGGCCTCCTGCTCCAGGGCGGCGACGATGAGCAGCGCGAGGTCCGCCCCGTACGCGCGGGCCTCCCAGAGCTGGTACGCGGTGACGATGAAGTCCTTGCGCAGGACCGGGACGTCCACCTTGGCGCGGACGGCCTCCAGGTCCGCGAGCGAGCCGCCGAAGCGGCGCTCCTCGGTGAGGACGGAGATGACGGCCGCGCCGCCCGCCTCGTAGTCCGCGGCCAGGGCGGCCGGGTCGGCGATCGCGGCGAGCGCGCCCTTGGACGGGCTGGAGCGCTTGACCTCGCAGATCACCTTGACGCCGTCCCCGCGCAGTGCGGCGACGCCGTCCTTGGCCCGCGGCGCCCTGGCGGCGCGCTCCTTGAGCTCGTCGAGGGTGACCCGCGCCTGCCGCTCTGCGAGGTCGGCGCGGACGCCTTCGATGATCTCGTCGAGCACACTCACGCGAGGGGCCCCCTTCCGGGACGGTGGTGATGATGAAGCGGGTTCAGCCACATCGATCCTATCCGCAGGACGGCCCCGGGCCCGCATCGGCCGGAGTCGCGTCCCACGTGCTGGGACGTTCCGCCGGGGCCCGGCGGGGCCTCAGGGGGCCAGCGCGGAGCCGAAGGGGAGGTTGCGGACCAGGGTGAACACGACGAGGACGGTTCCGGCCGCCCACCACAGGGCCGGGGGGACCGTGGGGCGCGTGGGCAGTCCCCGGAAGGCGCGAACCAGCCACACGGCGGCGAAGACCGCGAAGAGGGCGTAGCCGGCGACGGCGAGGGCGTTGGAGCCGAGGGCGGCCGGGAGGTCGCCGTGGGCGAAGGCGTGGGCGCTGCGGAGTCCGCCGCAGCCGGGGCAGTAGAGGCCGGTGAGACGGAGCAGCGGGCAGACGGGGTAGTGCCCGGGTTCGTTGGGGTCGACGGCGCCGACGTACGCGAACGCCGCGACGACTCCGGCGACGGTCCCCGCCGGCGCGAGGAGCCGGCGCGCCCGCGACGGGGGCGGCGGGGGCACGGAACCGGTGCCCGGCCGGGGTCCGGCGGCGGCCGTCCCGGGGTTTCCGGTATTCGTGCCGGTGGGTTCGGCCGACCGGGTGCGGGGGGCGGGGCCGGTCGCTGGCTCGGGTGTCGGGTGCGGGTCCACGCGGTGATTCTCGCCCCTGACGCGCGGGGGCGCAGCCCGGCCGTGCCGGGTTGCGCCCTCGGGTGCGTGGAGCGGTGTCAGTGACGGGCCCGCGCGGAGGTGGTCGCGACCTCGCGGGCGGCGGCCACGTCGGCCGACTCCTTCGGCATGCCGAGGCCCGCGATCTTCATCGCCCCGCCGACGACGCCGCCGAGCAGGACGACGCCGATGCCCGCCCAGAAGCCGGGCGCGTTGGCGGCCACCATGAAGACCCCGGCGATGCAGAAGCCGATGAAGGAGATGATGACACCGGTCCAGGCGGCCGGGGTGTGTCCGTGGGCGCTGCCCGCCATGAGTTGCTCCTCGTTGCTGTTGCTCGGTGGTGAGGTCTCGCGTGCGCGGACACTCGGCGCTCATTGTCCCGCACGCGGGGTCGCGAGGGTGAATCGGGGGTGCCGGGACGATCACGCGTCGCGGCCGGCCTCCGGGTCACGCGCCGCGGGTGGGGTCCTCGCCGCGGTCCAGGGCCTTCCACAGGTCCTCGGGCCGGTCCGGGTCGGTGACGGGGGCCGCGCGCCCGGCGCGGGGGGCGCCGGTCCGCTCGTAGCGGCCGCCCATGGCGGGCCAGCTCCCGCCGAAGCGGAGCGCGAGGAGGCCGGCGAGCAGGAGGAGGGCGGCGCCCGCGGCGGTCACGTACGGCCAGGCGGTGTGCGTCAGGCCGGCCACGGCGGCGGAGGTGTCGCCGCTGATCCGGGCGGCCTCGGCGTCCAGGGCGGCCCGGTCGGAGGCACCGAGGAGGGCGGCGAGGACGGCGCCCGCGCCGCTCAGCGCGAGGAGCGCGGAGACGAGGGCGCGGCCGGTGCGGCGGACCGCGAAGACGGCGAAGAGCGCGGCGAGGCCGACGATCGCGAGGGCGGTCGGCACGCCGGTGACGGTGCCGCCGTCGGCCTCGACGGGGACGCTGCCGCCGCCGACGGACGCGGTGCCCTCCGCCCAGGTCTGTCCGGCGGAGAGCAGGACGACGGTGGCGCCGAGGGCGCCGAGGAGGAGGGCCGCGGCCAGGCTGCGACGACCGCCGGAGGGGGCGGCCGCGCGGGCGGCCCGGGGCTGGGGTGCGGGTACGGGTACGGCGCTCACGTACCCACTATCCCCCACGGGCTCAGGAGCCGTTCATCCGGTTGGCGGTGTGGACGGCCCGGAGGACGGCCGCGGCCTTGTTGCGGCACTCGTCGTCCTCGGCCGCCGGGTCGGAGTCGGCGACGACGCCCGCCCCGGCCTGCACGTACGCGGTGCCGTCGCGGAGCAGGGCGGTGCGGATGGCGATGGCGGTGTCCGCGTCGCCGGCGAAATCGAGATAACCGACACATCCGCCGTACAGGCCGCGCCGGGAGGGTTCCAGCTCCTCGATGATCTGCATGGCGCGGGGCTTGGGGGCGCCGGAGAGCGTCCCGGCGGGGAAGCAGGCGGTGAGGACGTCGAAGGCCGTGCGGTCCGGCGCGACCCGGCCGGTCACGGTGGAGACGATGTGCATGACGTGGGAGTAGCGCTCGACCGACATGAAGTCCACGACCTCCACGGAGCCGGGCACGCAGACCCGGCCGAGGTCGTTGCGGCCGAGGTCCACGAGCATGAGGTGCTCGGCGCGCTCCTTGGGGTCGGCGAGCAGCTCCTCGGCGAGGTCGTGGTCCTCCTGCGGGGTGGCGCCCCGGCGCCGGGTGCCGGCGATGGGGTGGAGCAGCGCCCGTCCGTCCTCGACCTTGACCAGGGCCTCGGGGCTGGACCCGACCACGTCGAAGCCGTTCTCGAAGCGGAAGAGGTACATGTACGGGGAGGGGTTGGTGGCCCGCAGGACCCGGTAGACGTCGAGCGCGGAGGCGGTGCAGGGGGTCTCGAACCGCTGCGAGGGCACCACCTGGAACGCCTCGCCCGCCCGGATGCGCTCCTTCACGTCCTCGACGGCGTCCTGGTAGGCCCGGCCGCCCCAGAGGGCCGAGTACGCGGGGAGCTCGGAGGCGGGCAGGGCGGTGGGGGCGGCCGCGACCGGGCGGGCCAGGTCGGCCTCCATCGCGTCGAGGCGGGCGACGGCGTGCGCGTACGCCTCGTCGACGCCGGTCTCCAGGTCGTTGTGGTTGATCGCGTTGGCGATCAGGAGGACCGTGCCGTCCCGGTGGTCCAGGACCGCGAGGTCGCTGGTGAGGAGCATGGTCAGCTCGGGGAGTTCCAGGTCGTCGCGGCCGTGCTCGCCGATCCGCTCCAGGCGGCGGACGATGTCGTAGCCGAGGTAGCCGACCATGCCGCCGGTGAAGGGGGGCGGTCCGCCGTCGAGCAGGGCGTCGAGGTCGCGGGGGGTGTGGAGGGCCTCGACGGTGGCGCGCAGGGCCCGGAGGGGGTCGCCGTCCGTGGGGACGCCGACGGGCGGGGTGCCGAGCCAGTGGGCCTCGCCGTCCTTCACCGTCAGGGTGGCGTCGCTGCGGACCCCGACGAAGGAGTAGCGGGACCAGGAGCGCCCGTTCTCGGCGGATTCGAGGAGGAAGGTGCCGGGGCGTTCGGCGGCGAGCTTGCGGTAGAGCCCGACCGGGGTGTCGCCGTCCGCGAGGAGTCTGCGGCCGACGGGGATGACGCGGCGGTCGGCCGCCAGCTTGCGGAAGGTCTCGAGGTCCATGGCACCGGACCTTACTGGGACACGGGGAGCACGTCGGCGTCGAAGCAGGTGCGGGCGCCGGTGTGGCAGGCGGCTCCGACCTGGTCGACCTTGACGAGGAGGGTGTCGGCGTCGCAGTCGAGGGCGACGGACTTGACGTGCTGGACGTGGCCGGAGGTGTCGCCCTTGACCCAGTACTCGCCCCGGCTGCGGGACCAGTAGGTGCAGCGGCCGGTGGTGAGGGTGCGGTGCAGGGCCTCGTCGTCCATCCAGCCGAGCATCAGCACCTCACCGGTGTCGTACTGCTGGGCGATGGCGGGGACGAGCCCGTCCGGGCTGCGCTTGAGCCGGGCGGAGAGGGACGGGTCGAGGTTGCTGCTCATGGCGCCATTGTGCCGCGCCCGGGGGCGGTGGCCGGCGGGGCGTCCACTGGGCGGACCGCCGGCGTCCGCCGTAGGCTGGCGGACATGTCGACCCATGCCAAACGTGAACGGCTTCTGCTGGCTGATCTGTTGGAAGCGGCCGGTCCGGACGCGCCGACGCTCTGCGAGGGCTGGCGGACCCGGGACCTCGCGGCCCATGTGGTGGTGCGGGAGCGCCGCCCGGACGCGGCGGCCGGTTCGCTCGTACCGGCGCTGAAGGACCGGCGGGACCGGGTGCAGGCGGAGTTCGCGGACAAGCCGTACGAGGAGCTGATCCGGCTGATCCGGACGGGTCCGCCGAAGTTCTCGCCCTTCGCCGTCAAGCAGGTGGACGAGGGGGCGAACGTGGTCGAGTTCTACGTGCACGCGGAGGACGTGCGGCGGGCGCAGCCCCACTGGTCGCCCCGTGAGCTCGACCCGGTCTTCGCGGACGTCCTCTGGTCCCGTCTGGAGCGTTCGGCCCGTCTTCTGGGCCGCAAGGCCCCGGCGGGGCTGGTGCTGCGCCGCCCGGACGGCCAGACGGTGGTCGCCCGCAAGGGCACCCCGGTGGTGACGGCCTCCGGGGAGCCGGGCGAGCTGACGATGTACCTGTACGGGCGCCAGTCGGCGGCGAAGGTGGCCCTGGAGGGCGAGCCCGAGGCGATCGAGCGGCTGCGGGAGACGAAGCGGCTCGGCATCTGAGGATCAGCCCCGGGGCAGTTCGGCGTGGCGCAGGGCCGGGACCGCGAGGGCGTACACGCCCGACAGGGCGCAGACGGCGGCGCTGACGACGAAGACCGGGCCGGGGCCCCAGAGGCCGACGGCGGCCCCGGTGAGCGGGAAGCTCAGCGGGGCGAGCCCCAGGCTGCACAGGCTCGCGACGGCGGAGACGCGGCCGAGGTACGCGGGGGCGCACTCGGTCTGGAGGAGGGCGCCGGCCAGCGCTCCGGAGAGCCCGGCGAGCAGGCCGACGGAGAGCGCGAGGAGCACGGCGGCCGGCAGCAGCGGGGCGTGGGCGAGCGCGCCGATCGAGACGGCGCCGAGGACCATGGTCGGGCCGAGGACGGCTCCGGCGCGCGGGACCCGGCCCTTGACGCCGAGCAGCAGCGAGGAGGCCGCCGCGCCCGTCCCGAAGCCGGCGAGGACCCAGCCCATGCCGGAGGCGCCCCAGCCGCGCTGGTCGGCGAGGAGCGCGAGGCCGACGTTGAGCGGGCCGACGAAGCCGAGGTCGCTGAGCGCGATGACGATCATGAGGGGCCCGAGGATCCGGTGGCCGCGCAGGTAGCGCAGGCCGTCGGCGAGGTCGCCGAGGGCGGTGTTCTTCCCGGTCCGCGCCTCGGCGTCGGCCGGCAGCGGGTTCAGGCGCAGGCCGAGCAGCAGGGGCAGGGAGAGCGCGAAGAGCGCCCCGGCGGCCGCGAACGCGCCGCCCGGTCCGCCGAGGGCGACCGCGAGGCCGCCGAGCGGGGCGCCGAGGACGGCCCCGGCGCGCTGGCCGAGGCCGCGCATGCCCTGGACGCGGGCGAGCTGGTCGCGCGCGGCCAGCCGGGGCGGCAGGGCGCCGACGGCGGGCAGGAAGAGGGCGTCGAGGACGCCGAAGACGAGGGCGACGGCGGCGAGCACCCAGAGGGCGGGCGCGGTGACCAGGACGAGCGCGGCCAGGGCGAGGACGACGAGGCAGCGGGCGCCGTCGGAGGCGATGACGACCCGGCGGGGGCCGAAGCGGTCCGCGACCACTCCCCCGCCGAGCATCAGCAGGGCCCGGGGCACGGCGGAGACGGCCATCACGAGTCCCGCCTCCGCCGGGGTGCCGCCGCGGACGGCGGCCCAGGAGAGGGCCAGGTGGTAGACGCTGTCGCCGAGGGTGGAGGCGGTGTAGGCGCCGAGCCAGCGCAGGACCCGGGGGTCGCGGTGGGCGGGCCGCGACGGGGCGGCGGCGAGGACGGCGGCGGTCACGGGCGGTAGGGGAAGCCGTGGATGTGGACGGCGACGTTCTCGCGGCCCTCGGTGTCGCCGGCCTCTTCGGCGGCGCGGGCCCGCTGGTCGTACTTCCTGACGACGGCGTCCAGTTCGGCGGCGAGTGCGGCGAGTTCGGGGGCGGTGAGGCGGGGCAGCCACTCGGAGCCGGTGGAGGCGGAGCGCCACGCGTCGGACCAGGTGTGCCGCTCGTCGAGGAAGCGGGCGTACATCGCGTTGCGCTGCTCCTCGACCGTACGGCTGAAGGCGGTGCTCGCGGCGACGAGTTCGGGGGCGTCGCGCATGTCCTCGTCGTGGATGCCGAAGCCGTAGGAACTGGGCTGCCACCAGCGCTCGCGGCCGTCCGGGGAACGGACCTCGGCCTCCTCGATGAGGCCGTGGTCCGCGAGCTTGCGCAGGTGGTAGCTGACGAGGGAGACGGCCTCGTCGACCTGGTCCGCGAGCTGGGAAGCGGTGGCGGTGCGGGCCGTGAAGAGGGCGCGGTAGAGGCGCATGCGCAGCGGGTGCGAGATGGCCTTGAGGGTGCCGAGGTCGGTGATCCGGCGATGCTCCGGTGGGGTCATGCCCCGACCCTAGATACGAAAGAAAAGTTGCGCAACTAAAATTGCGAAATAAATGTTGCACGTTCTGGCGCGAAGAAGGGCCCCCGAAGGGGCCCTTCCGAGAAGCGGAACCAGGGCTCAGCGGACCGGGTGGCCCGCCTCCCGCAGCGTCTCCTTGACCTGCCCGATCCGCAGGTCGCCGAAGTGGAAGACGGAGGCCGCGAGCACCGCGTCCGCGCCCGCCGCGACGGCCGGCGGGAAGTCGGAGAGCCTGCCCGCGCCGCCGGAGGCGATCACCGGCACGGTCACGTGCTCGCGCACGGCCGCGATCATCCCGGTGTCGTAGCCGTCCTTCGTGCCGTCCGCGTCCATCGAGTTGAGCAGGATCTCGCCCGCGCCCAGCTCGGCGGCGCGGTGCGCCCACTCGACGGCGTCGATGCCGGTGCCCCTGCGGCCGCCGTGCGTGGTGACCTCGAAGGAGCCGGTCGCGGTGCGGCGCGCGTCCACGGACAGGACGAGCACCTGGCGGCCGAAGCGCTCCGCGATCTCCCGGATCAGCTCGGGGCGCTCGAGGGCGGCGGTGTTCACGCCGACCTTGTCGGCGCCCGCCCGCAGCAGCTTGTCCACGTCCCGCGCCGACCGCACGCCGCCGCCGACCGTGAGCGGGATGAAGACCTGCTCGGCGGTGCGGCGCACCACGTCGTAGGTGGTCTCCCGGTTGCCGGAGGAGGCGGTGATGTCGAGGAAGGTCAGCTCGTCGGCGCCCTCGGCGTCGTACAGCCGGGCCATCTCGACGGGGTCGCCCGCGTCCCGCAGGTTCTGGAAGTTGACGCCCTTGACGACCCGGCCGTCGTCCACGTCCAGGCAGGGGATGACCCGTACGGCGAGGCTCACGCGCCCTCTCCCCCCTGCTCCTGGGGGCGGTACGCCTCGACCTCTACCTCCACGACCAGGCTGGGGTCGACGAAGCCGGAGACGATGATCATGGAGGCTGCCGGACGCACGTCCTCGAACAGCTCCTTGTGGGCGCGGCCGACCTCCTCTATGTCCCGGGCGTGGGTGAGGTACATCCGGGTGCGGACGACGTGCTCGGCGCCCAGGCCGAGCCGCCCCAGCGCGTCGAGGGCCACCCGGAAGGAGTTGACCGTCTGCTCGTAGGGGCCGCCCTCGGCGATCTGGCCGCCGACCACGGAGGTGCAGCCGGAGACCAGGACCAGGCCGTTGGGCAGCTCCACCGCGCGCGAGTAGCCGAACTGGTCCTCCCAGGGGGCGCCGGTGGCGATCTTGCGGAGCTCCCCCGTCATGACCGGGCCACCGTTTCGAGCGCCTCTTCGAGGGTGAAGGCCCCCGCGTACAGCGCCTTGCCGACGATCGCGCCCTCCACGCCCAGCGGGACCAGGCCGGACAGGGCCCGCAGGTCGTCCAGGGAGGAGACCCCGCCGGAGGCGACGACGGGCTTGTCGGTGGCCGCGCAGACGTTCTTCAGGAGTTCCAGGTTGGGGCCCTGGAGGGTGCCGTCCTTGGCGATGTCGGTGACGACGTAGCGCGCGCAGCCCTCGGAGTCGAGCCGGGCGAGCGTCTCGTACAGGTCGCCGCCGTCGCGGGTCCAGCCCCGGCCGCGCAGGGTCGTGCCGCGCACGTCGAGGCCGACGGCGATCCTGTCGCCGTACTCGGCGATGACCTTGGCGACCCACTCGGGGGTCTCCAGGGCGGCGGTGCCGAGGTTGACGCGGGTGCAGCCGGTGGCGAGGGCGGCGGCGAGCGAGGCGTCGTCGCGGATGCCGCCGGAGAGCTCGACCTTGATGTCCATGGCCCCCGCGACCCCGGCGACCAGCTCGCGGTTGTCACCGGTGCCGAAGGCCGCGTCGAGGTCGACCAGGTGCAGCCACTCGGCGCCGGAGCGCTGCCAGGCCAGGGCCGCTTCGAGCGGGGAGCCGTAGGAGGTCTCGGTGCCGGACTCGCCGTGCACGAGGCGGACGGCCCGGCCGTCGCGGACGTCCACGGCGGGGAGGAGTTCGAGGGTGCTCACAGGGTTCCGATCCAGTTGGTGAGGAGCTGGGCTCCGGCGTCGCCGGACTTCTCGGGGTGGAACTGGGTGGCCCACAGGGCGCCGTTCTCGACGGCCGCGACGAACGGCTCGCCGTGGGTGGCCCAGGTGACCCTGGGCGCGCGGATGTTGGGGTTGCCGACCTCCAGGGACCACGCGCGCACCGCGTAGGAGTGCACGAAGTAGTACCGGGCGTCGGCGTCGAGCCCGGCGAACAGCTCGCTGTCCGCAGGGGCCTCGACGGTGTTCCAGCCCATGTGGGGGACGACGGGGGCGTCCAGCGGCTCGACGGTGCCGGGCCACTCGTCGAGCCCCTCGGTCTCCACGCCGTGCTCGATGCCCCGGGCGAAGAGGATCTGCATGCCGACGCAGATGCCCATGACGGGGCGGCCGCCGGCGAGGCGGCGGCCGACGATCCAGTCGCCGCGGGCCTCCCTGAGCCCCTTCATGCAGGCGGAGAAGGCGCCGACGCCGGGGACGAGGAGCCCGTCGGCGTTCATCGCCGTCTCGTAGTCGCGGGTGATCTCGACGTCGGCGCCGACGTGGGCGAGCGCGCGCTCGGCGGAGCGCACGTTGCCGAAGCCGTAGTCGAAGACGACGACCTTCCTGGGGCTTCCGGCCGCGCTCATGCCCACACGTCCAGACGGACCACACCGGCGGCGAGGCACATCGCGGCGCCGAGGGAGAGGAGCACGATCAGGCCCTTGGGCATCTTCTGTTTGGCGAAGGAGTAGATGCCGCCGAGCAGGAAGAGTCCGACGACGATCAGGACGGTGGAGAGGCCGTTCACGACTAGAGGGCGCCCTTCGTGGAGGGGAGGATGCCGGCGGCGCGCGGGTCGCGCTCGGAGGCGTAGCGGAGGGCACGGGCGAGGGCCTTGAACTGGCACTCCACGATGTGGTGGGCGTTGCGCCCGTACGGGACGTGGACGTGCAGCGCGACCTGGGCCTGGGCGACGAAGGACTCGAAGATGTGGCGGGTCATCGTCGTGTCGTACGAGCCGATCATCGGTGCCATGTTCCCGGGCTCGGTGTGCACGAGGTACGGGCGGCCGGAGAGGTCGACGGTGACCTGGGCGAGCGACTCGTCCAGGGGGACGGTGCAGTTGCCGAAGCGGTAGATGCCGACCTTGTCTCCGAGGGCCTGCCGGAAGGCGGCGCCGAGGGCGAGGGCGGTGTCCTCGATGGTGTGGTGCGTGTCGATGTGCAGGTCGCCGTCGGTCTTCACGGTGAGGTCGAACAGACCGTGGCGGCCGAGCTGGTCGAGCATGTGGTCGTAGAAGCCGACCCCGGTCGACACGTCGACCTTTCCGGTGCCGTCGAGGTCGATCTCGACGACGACGGAGGTCTCCTTGGTGGCGCGCTCAACGCGGCCTACGCGGCTCATCGTTCCTGCTCCTTCATCACTTCACGGACCGCGTCGAGGAACGCGTCGTTCTCTGCGGGGGTGCCCGCGGTGACCCGCAGCCGCCCCGGTACGCCGTTGTCCCGGACCAGGACGCCCCGGTCGAGGATCCTCCGCCAGGCGGCGTGGGCGTCGGGGAACCTCCCGAACTGCACGAAGTTGGCGTCGGACTCCGTGACCTCGCAGCCGATCGCCCGCAACTCGGTGACCAGCCGGTCGCGTTCGGCCTTGAGCTGCTCGACGTACCCGAGGAGGGTGTCGGTGTGCTCCAGGGCGGCGAGCGCGGTGGCCTGGGTGACGGCGGAGAGGTGGTACGGGAGGCGGACCAGCTGGACGGCGTCGACCACGGCCGGGTGGGCGGCGAGGTAGCCGAGGCGGAGTCCGGCGGCGCCGAACGCCTTGGACATGGTCCGGGAGACCACCAGGTGCGGGCGGCCCTCCAGGAGGGGCAGCAGCGAGGCGTGGTGGCTGAACTCGACGTACGCCTCGTCCACGACGACCATCGAGGGGCCGGCCGCCTGGGCCGCCTCGTACAGGGCGAGGACGGTGTCGGCCCCGACGGCGGTGCCGGTGGGGTTGTTGGGCGAGGTGACGAAGACGACGTCCGGGCGGTGCTCGGCGATCGCCTTCCGCGCGGCCGCCACGTCGAGGGTGAAGTCGTCGTTCCGGGGTCCGGAGATCCAGCCGGTGCCGGTGCCGCGGGCGATCAGGGCGTGCATCGAGTACGAGGGCTCGAAGCCGATCGCGGTGCGGCCGGGACCGCCGAAGGTCTGGAGCAGCTGCTGGAGGACCTCGTTGGAACCGTTGGCCGCCCAGACGTTCTCGGCGGCGACCGGGTGCCCGCCGGTGCGGGTGAGGTAGCGGGCCAGCTCGGTGCGCAGTTCGACGGCGTCGCGGTCGGGGTAGCGGTTGAGGCCGCGGGCGGCCTCGGCGACGCGTTCCGCGATCCGGGCCACCAGCGGTTCGGGCAGCGGGTACGGGTTCTCGTTGGTGTTCAGCTGGACGGGGACGTCGAGCTGGGGGGCGCCGTAGGGGGTCTTGCCGCGCAGTTCGTCGCGGACGGGCAGGTCGTCGATCCCGGTCACTTGCCCTCCGGCACCTTCCACCCGAAACGGGCCTTGATCGCCGCGCCGTGGGCCGGCAGGTCCTCGGCCTCCGCCAGGGTCACCACGTGGTGGGCGACGTCCGCGAGGGCGTCGCGCGTGTAGTCCACGATGTGCACCCCGCGCAGGAAGGACTGCACGGAGAGGCCCGAGGAGTGGCAGGCGCAGCCGCCGGTGGGCAGGACGTGGTTGGAGCCGGCGCAGTAGTCGCCGAGGGAGACGGGGGCCCAGGGGCCGACGAAGATCGCGCCGGCGTTGCGGACGCGGTCCGCGACGGCGGCGGCGTCGGCGGTCTGGACCTCCAGGTGCTCGGCGCCGTACGCGTCCACGACCCGGAGGCCGTCCGCGAGGTCGCGGACGAGGACGATCGCGGACTGGCGGCCGGCCAGGGCGGGGACGATCCGGTCGTCCACGTGCTTGGAGGCGGCGACCTGGGCCTTCAGCTCGGCCTCGGTGGCCTCGGCCAGCTCCTCGGAGTCGGTGACGAGGACGGAGGCGGCCATCGGGTCGTGCTCGGCCTGGCTGATGAGGTCGGCGGCGACGTGCACGGGGTCGGCGGTGGAGTCCGCGAGGATCGCGATCTCGGTGGGCCCGGCCTCGGCGTCGATGCCGACGCGGCCCTTGAGGAGGCGCTTGGCGGCGGCCACGTAGATGTTGCCGGGGCCGGTGACCAGGTTGACGGGGGCGCAGCCGGGCCCGTCGGCCGTGCCGGCGCCGTCGAGGGTTCCGTACGCGAACATGGCGACGGCCTGGGCGCCGCCGGCGGCGTAGACCTCGTCCACCCCGAGCAGGGCGCAGGCGGCCAGGATCGTCGGGTGCGGCAGGCCCCCGAACTCCTTCTGCGGGGGCGAGGCGACGGCGATGCCCTCGACGCCGGCCTCCTGGGCCGGGACGACGTTCATCACGACGGAGGACGGATAGACGGAACGGCCGCCCGGCACGTACAGGCCGACGCGCTCGACGGGGATCCACTTCTCGGTGACGGTGCCGCCGGGGACGACCTGGGTGGTGTGGGTGGGGCGGCGCTGCTCGCGGTGGACGAGGCGGGCGCGGCGGACGGACTCCTCCAGGGCGGCGCGGACGGCCGGGTCCAGTTCGTCGAGGGCGCGGGCGAGCTCCTCGGCGGGGACGCGCAGGGACCCGACCCGCACGCCGTCGAATCTCTCGCCGTACTCGATCACCGCCGCCGCGCCGCGATGCCGTACGTCCTCGCAGATCGGCCGCACCTTCTCCAGGGCGGCTTCCACGTCGAACTCGGCACGGGGCAGCAGGTCGCGCAGGGCGGAACCCTCGGGAAGGGCCTCGCCGCGCAGATCGATTCGAGAGATCACGGGTCAATTCTCTCAGACGGCCCACGGCACCGGACGCCCGTATCACTGGCTGATACACGCCCCACTGGCGTCTTGTCGCCACTCCTGACCGTTAGCGTTCAGCCCGTCACACAGCGGGAAGAACGGCTGTACGAATCCACGGAACCCGGGGAACGGAGCCGTGGGTACGGATCGTGGAAAGCGAGGGGGCGGCAGTGACCGAGCCGCACGAGAACGGGATGCCGGACGACCTCACGGACCCGGAGCGGGCCCTGTGGCGGGCGTTCCGCGTGGGCGGGACGTGCGACCTGACGGAGGGGGTCGCGGAGCGGGACGACCCGTTCGGGGGATGGGAGTGGGGAGAGGAGCGGAGCGTGCGCGCCGAGGTGCTGGCGCTGCTGCTGCTCGCCGGACCGCCGGCCCTGTCCGGCCGGGTGGCGGCGCTGAAGCTGTACGGGGCCCGGGTCACCGGCGTGCTGGACCTGGCGGGCGGGGCCATAGGGCCGTACGTGGAGCTGCGCGGCTGCCGGTTCGACGGCGAGGTGATGGTGCCCGAGGCCCGGTTCGGCACCCTGCGGATGGTCGAGTGCGCGCTGCCGCGTCTGGAGGCGGCCCGGCTGCACACGGAGGGGGACCTGCACCTGCCGCGCTGCCGGGTGCGGTGGGGCATCCGGCTCACCGACGCCCAGATCGGCACGGATCTGCTGATCAGCGAGATCCAGGTGTGGCCGGACCAGCGGGGGCGGGCGATCACGGCGGACGGGATGGTGGTCGCCCAGGACCTCCAGGCCGAGCGGATCGAGACGTACGGGGAGGTGAGTCTGCGCGGGGCGCAGGTCGGGGTCTCGCTCAACCTGCGGGGCAGCGTGCTGCGCGCGGCGCGGGACCGCCGCGCGCTCAACGCCCCGCAGCTGACGGTGGAGCGCACGCTCTACCTGAACGCGGCGTGGGTGCGCGAGGTCGCCGAGGGCACGGTCGACTCGGCGGTCACCCCGCCGTACGGGATCGGGCCCGCCCCGGGGACCCGGAACAAGCCGACCGAGTTCCACGGCGGGGTGCGGCTCGACGACGGGCGGTTCGGCGACGCGGTGGACCTGAAGCACGCCCGGTTCCTGCTGGACGGCTCCCGCCGCGAGGAGGTGTCGCTGCGCCGGATCACCACGCCGGAGCTGCGGTTCAACGGGGAGCGGCCGGAGGAGGGGCGGGTGGTGCTCAACGGGGCCAAGGTCGTCACGCTCCTCGACATGTGGAGCAGCTGGCCGGGCCCCGGCGGCCTGGCGATGGGCGGCTTCGTCTACGAGAACCTGGTGCCCTACGAGCGCTTCCCGCTGTCGCTCCGGCTGGAGTGGGTGGCGGCGGCGACCCCGGAGTACGCCCCCGAGCCGTACGAACGCCTCGCGACGGTGCTGCGCAACAGCGGCGAGGACGCCGACGCCCGTGAGGTGCTGCTCGCCAAGCAGCGGCGCAGACGGGAGACGCTGCCCCTGGCCGGGAAGCTCTGGGGATACCTCCAGGACTGGGCCGTGGCGTACGGCTACCGGCCGGGGCGGGCGGCGCTGTGGATGGCGGTGCTGTGGGCGGCGGGCACGGTGGCCTTCTCCCGCTACCACCCGGTGCCGCTGAAGGCGGACGAGGCGCCCGAGTGGAACGGCTCGCTGTACGCGCTCGACCTGCTGCTGCCGGTGATCAACCTGGGTCAGGAGGGCTACTGGCGCCTGGAGGGCGTCTGGCAGTGGGTGGTGGCGGGGCTGATCCTGCTGGGCTGGATCCTGGCGACGACGGTGGCGGCGGGCGCGACCCGGCTGCTGAGCAGGGGCTGAGAGCGCCCCGGGGACGGGGGCCCGCGCGGGAGGGCGCCGCGCGGAGGGGGGCGGAGCCCCGTGCGGGGGTGTCGCGGGGAGGGGGGCGGAGTCCGCGCGGGAGGGCGCCGCGGAGAGGGGGCGGAGCCCACGCGGGAGGGCGTCGCGGAGAGGGTGTGGAAGCTGTCACGACGGGGTGAGGGAGCTGTCGTGACCGGGTGGACTCGGCTGCCGCGGCGGGCGGGCCCGGGGGACAATACGTCACACCATGTCCTTGTTCCGCACCCTGGTCGGCGCCGTCCGTTCGGTCCGGCACGCTCCCCGGCTCGCGGCCGGGCTCGTGCCGGACGACGAGGTGCTGCTCGACGCCCCGGACGCGCGGCTCGCCCCCGCCCTGGTCGCCGCCGCCCTGGCCGATCCCGACCCCGCGGCGAAGCTGCTCGCCACCACCCGGGACGCCGCGGAGTGGGAGGACCGCGACCGGTACGTCGTCCGGCTGGCCGCCTTCGCGTACCGGAGGGACGAGTGGCTGGCCCGGTGGGTCTCGGCCGCGCCCCACGACCCCGACGCCCTCCTGGTCACGGCGCAGCTCGCCGTCCGCAGGGCGTGGGAGTCCCCGGCGCGGGCCGAGCGGCTGCGCGAGCTGGACCCGCTGGTCCGGGCGGTCGCCGAGGAGGCGGGGCACGACCCGGTGCCGTGGCGGCTCGCCCTGGACCACGCGCGCGGCGCGCAGGCCGGGCCCGCCGTCTTCGAGACGCTCTGGGGGCAGGCCGTGCGCCGCTCCCCGCACCACTACGGCTCCCACGTCGCGGCGCTGAAGTACCTGTCCGCCCAGGGGTACGGCTCGCACCGCGCCGCCTTCGACTTCGCCGAGCGGGCCGCCGACGACGCCGCCCCGCACTCCCTCGTCCGGGCGCTGCCGGTCCGCGCCGCCCACGACGCGCTGCGGGCGGAGCCGGAGCGGGACGGGTCCGGGCCCCCGGACCGGGTGGACCGGGCGGCGGACCGGGCCCTGGCCCTGTCGGCGGCGTTCCCGGCGGGCGACCCCTGGCCGGCCGAGGTCCGCAACCTGCTCGCGCACGTCCTCGTGGAGCGGGGCCGGTGGGCGGAGGCGCGGGAGGAGTTCGGCCGGATCGGCCCGTACGCGACCTCGTTCCCGTGGGGGTGCGCGGGGGACGCCGTACCGGAGGACCCGCCCCCGGGCCCCCGGCCCCGCCCGGCCAGGAGGGACCCCCTCCTGCGTTTCCTGGCCGCGCGGGACCGGACGCGGGTCGAGCTGGCCCGCCGGACGCCCCTCCGGGAGCCCCGTCGCGGACGGGCCGGACGGGACGGGCCCGTCGGCCATTAGGCTGGCCGCTGTGACCACCGCCCGCATGCCCCTCTTCCCGCTCAACGCGGTGCTGTTCCCCGGCCTCGTCCTGCCGCTGAACGTCTTCGAGGAGCGTTATCGCGCCATGATGCGCGAGCTGCTCACGATCGACGAGCCGGAACCGCGCCGTTTCGCCGTCGTGGCGATCCGCGACGGCCACGAGGTCGCGCCGACCGCGCCCGGACTGCCGGACCCGACGGCGCTGCCCGCCAGGGGCCCGGCCGCCGGGTTCGGTCCCGACCCGCTCCGGTCCTTCCACCGGGTGGGCTGCGTCGCCGACGTGGCGAGCATCCGGGAGCGTGCCGACGGCAGCTTCGAGGTGATGGTGACCGGCACGTCCCGGGTGAGGCTGCTGTCGGTCGACGCGAGCGGTCCGTTCCTGGTGGCCGGGGTCGAGGAGATCCCGGAGGAGCCGGGCGAGGAGCCGGGCGCGCTCGCCGAGGTGGTGCTGCGGGCCTTCCGGAACTACCAGAAGCGGCTGGCGGGGGCCCGGGAGCGGTCCCTGACCACGAGCGAGCTGCCGGACGACCCGTCGGTGGTGTCGTACCTGGTCGCGGCGGCGGCGATGCTCGACACGCCGTCGAAGCAGCGGCTGCTCCAGGCCCCGGACACGGCGACGCGGCTGCGCGAGGAGCTGTCCCTGCTGCGCGCGGAGACGGCGGTGCTGCGGCACCTGCCGTCGCTGCCGATGGTGGACCTGACACAGGCTCCGACGTACCCGAACTGAGCCGGTCCCGGCGGCCGGGAGGGCCGGGCCGGGGAAGAGGTCGAGGAAGGACGCGTGGCGGAGAACGTGGTGAAGAAGCAGAAGAAGAACGGCGGGGGCACCCCGGCGACGGTGGCCCTGACGGCGGCCGGCACCCCGTTCACCGTGCACGCCTACGCGCACGACCCGGCCTCCCCCTCGTACGGCGAGGAGGCGGCGGAGGCGCTGGGCGTCTCCCCCGAGCGGGTGTTCAAGACGCTGGTGGCGGACGTCGACGGGGAGCTGACGGTCGCGGTGGTCCCGGTGGCGGGCAGGCTGGACCTGAAGGCGCTGGCCTCGGCGGTCGGCGGCAAGCGCGCGGCGATGGCCGATCCGGCGGTGGTGGAGCGCACCACGGGCTACGTGCGGGGCGGCATCTCCCCCCTGGGGCAGCGCAAGCGGCTCCGCACGGTCCTCGACGCCTCGGCCTCCGGTCACGCGACGATCTGCGTCTCGGCGGGCCGGCGCGGCCTGGAGGTGGAGCTCTCCCCGGGGGACCTCGCCGCCCTCACCTCGGCGGTCGTGGCCCCGATCGGCCGCGTCTGACCCTCCCGGGGCCGGTGGTCCTCAGGCCGCTCCCGGACCGGGCCCGGGGGCGGTGGTCCCCAGGCCGTTCCCGGGGCCGGCCCCGGGAGCGCCGTCCTCCGGCCGGTCCCAGGGGTCGGGGTCGCGGGGGCCGAGGACGGCCGTCAGGACCAGGTGGACGATCACCGCCGCGAGCGGCCAGGCCAGCAGCGCGGCGGCCCCCAGGTTCAGCTTCAGCGGCGCGTCGAAGACGACACCGGGACCGACCGCCTTGGCGCGGGCGATCACGTCCGGGCCCGCGCCGAAGTACGTCCCCACCTTCCACGCGAGCAGCGAACCCAGGACGCCGCCCGCCGCCAGGCCGAGCACCGGCGGGATCCCGCCCCGGCGGCGCAGCAGGAAGACGACGAGCCCGGCGACCGCGCCGAAGGCCAGGGCGAGCAGGACGAACGTGCCGTCCCCGCCGATCGCCGCCTCCCCCTCGGAGTTCCGCAGGTAGATCCCCTTGCCGTCCGAGACGAGCGGGACGCGCGGGGCCAGGTTCAGCCACAGCACTCCGAGCAGCGCGCCCGCGACCGCCGAGACGACGGTCACCGCGGCACCCAGGACGACCTCGGCCGCCGTGATCGGGTCGCCCTCCGGGCCGAGCGGCGGCGGGGGCGGCGGGGGCCAGTCGGGGTCGTGCGGCCGTGGCTGGTGGGGCGGAGTCAGAGGTGCGGTCACCCCGACATCGTGCCAGGTGCTCCGGTGTCCCGCCTCAGCGGACGACGGCCCGCCGGTACGCCCGGGTGGCGACCGCGAGCGAGGCCGCGCCGACCGCGCCGCAGACGGCGAGGTCGAGGCCGACGGCCGCCCAGTCGGGGTGCGGGACGAAGGTGCGGGCCAGGGCCTCCACGCCGTACGTGGACGGCAGCAGGTCCCGCGCCCAGCCGAGGGGGCCCGGCAGCCGTTCCGCCGGGAGCACGCCCAGGAGCAGCGCCGCCGACATGCCGAGCTGGCCGAGCAGGGTGGCCAGCTCCTGCCGGGGCGCGAGGAGGCCGAGGGCCGCGCCGAGCCCCGCGAGGGCGGCGCCGGAGAGCGGGACGACGGCGGCGAGGACCCACAGGTGGCCGAGCGGGAGGCCGAAGAGGACGGAGCCGACGACGGCGGTGACGGCGGTCCCGGGCACGGTGAAGGAGGCGTACGCCCCGGCCGCGCCGAGCACGACGGCGGCGGGCGGCACGGGCAGGGTGGCGTAGTGGTCGAGGCCGCCGGTGGCCCGCAGCTGCCCGAAGTACTGGGCGAGCAGGTTGAGCGCGACGAAGGCGACGACGAGGACGGTGGAGCCGGCCACGACGGCCCGCGCCTCGGAGCCGCCGTCGACGACCCCGCGCATCAGGACCATGATCCCGATCGACTGGAAGGTGGCCACGAAGAGCAGCGGGATGCGGGCGACGCGGGCCCGGGAGAGCTGGGCGCGGTAGACGGCGGCCATGGACGGCAGCAGCCGGGCGCGGGGGGCGAGGGGCGCGGCGGTCCCCTCGCCGTACGGCCGGCGGGCCGGCGCGGGTGCCGGCAGGACCTCGGCGGGCACGGTGCTCACTGCGGACAGCTCCTGACGGTCACGTACGGAACGCGGGGGGCCGCGTGCGGGACGCGGCCGGCGCCGGGGGCGCGGGAGGGGTCCCGGGAACCGGGACGGCGGACCGCCCCGGAGGGACCGGAGGGACCCGTACGACCGAAGGGTCCCGTACCGGCGGAGGGACCCGTACCGGCGGACGGACCGGCGGAAGCGGCGGGGGCGTTCGGACCGGCGGAAGCGGCCGGGGCGGGAAGCGCGGTCGTCATGCCTTCACCAGCCCCTCGGCCCCCTCGGTCGCCCCGCCCAGCGCCAGGTAGACGTCCTCCAGGCTGGGCGTGGCCAGGGTGAAGTCGTCGAGGGCGGCGAAGGCGGCGCCCCCGGTGACGGTGGCGACGGCCGCGCGGGCCGCGTCGGGGGCGAGCCGCAGGACCCAGCGCCGCCCGGTCTCCTGGGAGCGTTCCCGCAGCGCGGCGACCTCGGGCAGGTGGAGGGGGGCCGACTCGCGCCACACCAGTTCGACGCGGACCTCGTCCGCCACGCGCTCCTTGAGCCCGGCCGGCGTGTCGCAGGCGATGACCCGGCCGTGGTCGAGGACCGCGACCCGGTCCAGGACCGTCTCGGCCTCGATGACGTTGTGGGTGACGAGCAGCACGGTGGTGCCCTGTTCGGCGCGTCGCCGGTCCACGGCGGCCCAGACGGCGCGCCGGGCGACGGGGTCCATGCCGGTGGTGGGCTCGTCCAGGACGAGGACGGGCCGCCGTCCGACGAGGGCGGCGGCGACGCAGGCGAGCCGCCGCTGTCCGCCGGAGAGCTTCTTGAGGGGCCGGGAGGCGAGCGCGGTGAGGCCCAGTTCCTCCAGGACGGCGTCGCGCTCGGCACGCGCGTCGTGGGCGGTGAGGCCGCGCAGCCGTCCGGTGGTCTCGGCGGCCAGGGCGACGGTCAGCTCGTCCAGGGCGGTGGACTCCTGGCCGAGGTGGGCGAGGAGGCGGGACGCACGCTCGGGGTGGCGCACCAGGTCGTGGCCGAGCAGCTCGACGGAGCCGGAATCGGGCCGCATGAGCCCGGTGACCTGGCGGACGAGGGTGGACTTGCCGGCGCCGTTGGGGCCGAGCAGGCCGAAGATCTCGCCGCCGCGCACATCGAGGCTGATCCCGTCGGTGGCCCGCACGGCGGAGGTCGCGGGCGCGCCGCGTCTGCCGCGCGTGGCGGGGTACGTCTTGACCAGATCCCGCACCGCGCACACCGTACTCACGGAGGAAGAGCCTACGGGGTCGCCGGGCCCGCTCCGGGCGCGGGGGCGTGTTCGGCGGCGGCGCGCACGTCGATCTCGCGCCAGAATCCGGCCCTGATCGCGTACCGGTCGTGCTCGTCGATCTGGTCGTCCTTGTGGGCGAGGAGGCCGAAACGGGCGGCGTAGCGGAGGAGTTCGCCGTCGATGCGGTGCGGGATGCGGGGGTAGAGGACGGAGAGCTTCTGGACGTGGCTCTGTTCCGGGAGGCGTTCCATCCACCGGCGGGCGAATACCTGTCCGACCTCGAACGGGTCACCGCCGACGGTGGTGATGTCCTCCTCGCGGTCGGCCCAGCGCTGCTCGGCGCTGGTGAGGGCGGCGAGCGTGGGCAGGGAGGCGGTCTCGGCCGGTTCGCCGAGCGGGGCCGGGCGCTCGACCCAGCCCCGGTCGGAGGACCAGCGGAGCGCGCTCGTGCTCTGCGGCACGGTGGTGGCGATGCCGTGGGCGTGGGGGGCGCGCAGCCCCGCGAGGTCCTTGGGGGTGGGGACGACGCCCTTCCCCGGGGCCGGGGCCTGGTCGGCGTCGCGGGCGCGCCCGTTCCCCCGGGCGTGCCGGTGGCCGCCGTCGCCGGAGGCGTCGGAGGGGGCCGGTTCCCCGTCGCGCGCGCCCCCGGAGGCGGCCGCCTCCGCCGCCCGCTCGGCGGAGGCGGCGAGGGCGGCCTCGGGCAGCGGCGCGGAGAGGATGGCGGCGATCTCGGGGCGCGGGGCGGGCGGGGGCGCGCAGACCCCGGTGAGGTCCTTGGCGCGGACGGCGCGGGTGATCCAGACCCGGTCGAGGACCCGTCGTTCGTCGGCCTCGGCGACCAGGTCCTCGGACTGGTTGTAGTCGCCGTCGGCGGCCTGGACGGCCCAGAGGTGGACGGCGACGCCGTGTTCCTTGGCGGACATGAGGCCGGGCAGCAGATCGCCGTCGCCGGTGACGAGCACGATGTCGGAGCAGGCCCTGTTCCTGGCCAGCTCGGTCAGCTCGGTGTGCATGGCCGCGTCGACGCCCTTCTGCGCCCAGCGCCCCTCGCTCCTGGTCAGGGCGCCGAGCCGGACGGTGACCCGGGGCATCACGCGCAGCCTGCGGTGTTCGGGCTGGGGCACCCGGTCGGGCGCGCCGTCGAACCAGTAGACGCGCAGCAGGGGCAGCGCGGTCTCGGCCTCGGCCCGCTGGCGCAGCTGCTGGATGAGCGCGGCGTGGTCGACGGTGATCCGGGAACGGGCCGGTTCCCCGGCGAGGAGGCTGGCGGCGGCGCCCAGCAGGTAGCCGGCGTCCACCAGGACGACGCAGCGGTCCACGTGTTCCACCCTCTTTCGGCCCTGGGGGTCGGACTCGGGATCGGAAGTTGCTCCGGGTTTCCTTCGAGTCTGCCCGACCGCCGGGAGCTTGACGGCCGGAACTGGATCATCGGCGTGGCGGATGCCCCGTCCGCAGGGCTTTTACGTTCCGTAATGATCCAACATGCGGCGTTTCATGCCGTATGTGAGTCTGACAACGGCCCTGGCCCCTAGATCCCCTTGAGGAGGCATCACCATGGCCAAGAACCGCAACCAGAACCGTGGTCAGAAGCAGTCCCCGGCCGAGCGCGGCGCCCAGCAGGCCCAGCAGACGGCGATGGAGTCCGAGGCCGCGCAGCGCGCGTCCCAGGTCCTGCCGAGCGACGTCGCCCGCAAGGGCCGTCAGAAGCGCTTCGGCCACAACTGACGCCACAACCGTCCTTCGCGTACTCCGCGTACGGCAAAGGGGCGCGCCCGTGACGACGGGCGCGCCCCTTGCGCGTGCGCGGGCCGGAGGGGGTCAGCCCGCCAGGCAGGACGGGCCGAGCAGCACCTTCAGGTCGCCGAAGAGCGCCGGGTCGGCCGTCACCCGGTGCCGGTCGAGCCGGAGGACGGTGGTCTTGCGCGGGCCCTGGAGCTTGATCCGCACCTCGGTGTTGCCCTTGTGGTGCCGGAGGATCTCGCCGAGCCTGCTGACCATCGGCGGGGTCACCTTCACCGTCGGGATGGTGAGGACCACCGGCGCGTTGGTCCCGGCGTTCGACAGGTCCGGGACCATCAGCTCCATGGCGACGAGCCGGGGCACGTCCTCGCGCTTGTCGAGCCGTCCCTTGACGAAGACGACCGTGTCCTCGACGAGCTGGGTGGAGACCAACTGGTACGTGGCCGGGAAGAACATGCACTCGATGGAGCCGGCCAGGTCCTCGACGGTGGCGATCGCCCAGGCGTTGCCCTGCTTGGTCATCTTGCGCTGGAGGCCGGAGATGATGCCGCCGATGGTGACGACCGCGCCGTCGCCGTGCTCGCCGCCGGTGAGCTGGGAGATCGCCGCGTCCGTCTTGTCGGACAGGACGTGCTCGATGCCGAAGAGCGGGTGGTCGGAGACGTAGAGGCCGAGCATCTCGCGCTCCTGGGCGAGCAGGTACGACTTCTCCCACTCGACGTCGGAGAACTCGACGTCCAGGCCGAAGCCGGGTTCGTCGCTGGTCTCCTCGCCCATGCCGCCGAAGAGGTCGAACTGTCCCTCGGCCTCCTTGCGCTTGACCGCCACCACGTTGTCGATCATGGGTTCGTGGTGGGCGACCAGGCCCTTGCGGGTGTGGCCCATCTCGTCGAAGGCGCCGGCCTTGATCAGCGACTCGACGGTCCGCTTGTTGCAGACGACGGCCTCGACCTTGTCGAGGAAGTCGGGGAAGGAGGAGTACTTCCCCTTGGACTTGCGGGTCCTGATGATCGACTCGACGACGTTGGTGCCGACGTTGCGGATGGCGGAGAGGCCGAAGAGGATCACGTCGTCGCCCTGGGCGGCGAAGTTCGACTGGGACTCGTTGACGTTGGGCGGCAGGACCTTGATGCCCATGCGGCGGCACTCGTTGAGGTAGACCGCGGACTTGTCCTTGTCGTCCTTGACCGAGGTCAGCAGTCCCGCCATGTACTCGGCCGGGTGGTTGGCCTTGAGGTAGGCGGTCCAGTAGGAGACCAGGCCGTACGCGGCGGAGTGCGCCTTGTTGAAGGCGTAGCCGGCGAAGGGGACCAGGACGTCCCAGAGGGCCTGGATGGCCTCGTCGCTGTAGCCGTTCTTCCGGGCGCCGGCCTGGAAGATGGTGAAGTTCTTCGCCAGCTCCTCGGGCTTCTTCTTGCCCATCACGCGGCGGAGGATGTCGGCCTCGCCGAGCGAGTACCCGGCGATGATCTGGGCGGCCTTCTGCACCTGCTCCTGGTACACGATGAGGCCGTAGGTGACCGCGAGCACCTCCTCGAGCGGCTTCTCCAGCTCGGGGTGGATCGGGGTGATCTCCTGCTGCTTGTTCTTGCGCAGGGCGTAGTTCGTGTGCGAGTTCATGCCCATCGGGCCCGGCCGGTACAGGGCGGACACGGCGGAGATGTCTTCGAAGTTGTCGGGCTTCATCAGCCGCAGCAGCGACCGCATGGGGCCGCCGTCGAACTGGAAGACGCCGAGGGTGTCGCCGCGCTGGAGCAGTTCGAAGGTCTTCGGGTCGTCGAGCGGCAGGGCGAGCAGGTCGAGGTCGATGCCCTTGTTCGCCTTCACCATCTTGACGGCGTCGTCCATGATGGTGAGGTTGCGCAGGCCCAGGAAGTCCATCTTCAGGAGGCCGAGCGACTCGCACTGCGGGTAGTCCCACTGCGTGATGGTGACGCCGTCGGTGTGCCGCACCCAGATCGGGGCGTGGTCGACGATCGGCTCGCTGGACATGATCACGCCGGCGGCGTGCACGCCCATCTGCCGGACCAGGCCCTCGACGCCCTTGGCGGTGTCGATGACCTTCTTCACGTCGGGCTCGTTCTCGTACATCGCCCGGATCTCGCCCGCCTCGCTGTAGCGCGGGTGGGAGGGGTTGGTGATGCCGTCGAGGTCGATGCCCTTGCCGAGGACGTCGGCGGGCATGGCCTTGGTGAGCCGGTCGCCCATGGCGTACGGGTAGCCGAGGACGCGCGCGGAGTCCTTGATGGCGTTCTTGGCCTTGATCTTGCCGTACGTGCCGATCATGGCGACCTTGTCGGAGCCGTACTTCTCCGTCACGTACCGGATCACCTCGACGCGCCTGCGCTCGTCGAAGTCGATGTCGACGTCGGGCATCGAGATGCGCTCGGGGTTGAGGAAGCGCTCGAAGATCAGGCCGTGCGGGATCGGGTCGAGGTCGGTGATGCCCATGGCGTACGCGACGATCGAGCCGGCCGCGGAGCCCCGGCCGGGGCCCACGGCGATGCCCTGCTTCTTCGCCCACATGATGAAGTCGGCGACGACGAGGAAGTAGCCGGGGAAGCCCATCGAGATGATCGTGTCCATCTCGTACTCGACCTGCCTCATGCGGTCCTCGGGAATCCCGTTCGGGAACCGCCGGTGCATGCCGCGCATGGTCTCCTCGCGGAACCAGGTGACCTCGGTGTAGCCCTCGGGGATGTCGAACTTCGGCATGAGGTTCTTGGCCTCGAACATGCCGGTGGTGTCGATCTGGTCCGCGACCAGCCGCGTGTTGGCGCAGCCCTCCTGCCAGGCGTCCGAGGAGTCGACGGCGTACATCTCCTCCGTGGACTTCAGGTAGTAGCCGGTGCCGTCGAACTTGAAGCGGTCCGGGTCGGAGAGGTTCTTGCCGGTCTGGATGCACAGCAGGGCGTCGTGGGCGGTGGCCTCGTGCGCGTACGTGTAGTGCGAGTCGTTGGTGACCAGCGGCGGGATGCCGAGCTTCTTGCCGATCCGCAGGAGGTCCTCGCGGACCCGGTGCTCGATCTCGATGCCGTGGTCCATCAGTTCCAGGAAGTAGCGGTCCTTGCCGAAGATGTCCTGGTACTCGGAGGCGGCCTTCAGGGCCTCGTCGAACTGGCCGAGGCGCAGCCGGGTCTGCAGCTCGCCGGAGGGGCAGCCGGTGGAGGCGATCAGGCCCTCGGACCACTGGGAGATGGTCTCCTTGTCCATCCGGGGCCACTTCTGGAGCCAGCCCTCGGCGTAGGCGTCGGAGGAGAGCTTGAAGAGGTTGTGGAGTCCGGTGGCGTTCGCCGCCCAGATCGTCTTGTGGGTGTAGCCGCCGGAACCGGAGACGTCGTCCCGCTTCTGGTGCGGCTGGCCCCACTGGATCTTCCGCTTGTTCCGCCGGGACTCGGGGGCGACGTACGCCTCGATGCCGATGATCGGCGTGACGCCGGCCTTCTTGGCCGAGTGGAAGAAGTCGTACGCCCCGTGCAGGTTGCCGTGGTCGGACATGGCGATGTGCGTCATGCCCATCTCGTTGCACGCGTCGAACATGTCCTTCAGCCGCGCGGCACCGTCCAGCAGCGAGTACTGGGTGTGGACGTGGAGGTGCGTGAAGGGCGGCTTGGTCACGGCGGGGGGCCTCCGGGAGAATGCGTGGCCCGGAACGCCTCGTACGGGGTGGCGGTCGGGCGACGGGCGGGCGGGGTGCGGGCTGCGGGCAGCCCGGGGGGACGGTGTCGGAGTCTAGTCGGGCGGGTGGGCCGGGCGGGGCGCCCGGGGGCTAGGGTCGCGCGGTGGGAGACGGAGAACACCTGTCCCTTTTGTCGTGAACACCCTGCGCGCACGTCCCCGTACCAGGAGGCACCCCGATGCCGGTCCCCCAGCCCACCGACGCCGAACGCGGCGAGCACATCCTCGCCGTCTTCGACACCGCCTTCGGCGAGCTCCTCGCCGCCGACCCGGCGGCCTTCCGCGTCAAGTTCCGGAAGATGGCCGGCTCCGCCTTCGCCTTCTACCGGGGCACCGCGTGCCTGTTCTACGCCGACCTGGAGGAGGAGGCGCACGGCGGGCCGTACCTGGACGAGCGGACCGGCCGGGTCTGGATCCACGGCGACCTGCACGCGGAGAACTTCGGCACGTACATGAACTCCCACGGCCGGCTGATCTTCAACGTCAACGACTTCGACGAGGCGTACGTGGGGCCCTTCGTCTGGGACCTGAAGCGGCTGGCGGCCTCGCTCGCCCTGATCGGGTACGCCAAGGCGCTCAGTGACGGACAGATCACCGAACTCGTACGGATCTGCGCCGCCGCCTACCGGGAGCGGATCCGCGCCCTGGCGGCCGGCGCCGGGGCGGACGAGGTGCCCGGCTTCACCCTGGAGACCGCCGGCGGGCCGCTGCTCGACGCCCTGCGCCGGGCCCGGTCGCTGACCCGCTTCGGCCTCCTCGACTCGATGACGGAGATCCGGGACTTCGAGCGGCGCTTCTCGGGCGGCGGCGGCGCGATCGAGCTGGACACGGCCACCCGCCACAAGGTCCTGGCCGCCTTCGAGGGCTACCTGGAGACCCTGCCGGAGTCCAGCCGGGCCCGCCCCGACTCGTACCGGGTGAAGGACGTGGTGGGACGGCGCGGGATCGGCATCGGCTCGGCCGGCCTCCCCTCGTACAACATCCTGTTGGAGGGGAACAGCGACGCCCTGGAGAACGACGTCGTGATCTACCTCAAGCAGGCGCAGACCCCGGCGGTCTCCCGCCACGTGACGGACGGGGCGGTGCGGGAGTACTTCCGGCACGAGGGCCACCGCACGGTGATCTCGCAGCGGGCGCTCCAGGCGCACGCCGACCCCTGGCTGGGGTGGACGGAGCTGGGTGGCGCGGGCCAGCTGGTGGCGGAGGTCTCGCCGTACGCGGTGGACCTGGACTGGTCGGACATCGACGACCCGGCCGAGATCGCCGCGACCGTGGCGGACCTGGGCCGGGCCACGGCGACCATGCACGCGGCGGCGGACGACTCCAGCGGCCACTCGCTGGTGCCGTTCTCGACGGAGCGGGCCATCGACGCGGCGATCGCCGCCGACGAGGAGGGCTTCGCCGAGCTCCTGGTGGACTTCGCGCACGCCTACGGGGCCCGGGCGCGGGCCGATCACCAGATCTTCGTGGACCTCTTCCGCAACGGCCGGATCCCGGGACTCCAGGGGCAGGCGGGACCCTCCACAGCCTTCCTTTAGAGACCCCTTACGGGCCCTCGTGGCACACTCCTGGACGATGGACATGGCAGGGACGCAGCTGAGGGCGCTGCGGGCGGCGTTCTTCACGGCACTGGTCGTGACGCTGTCCGTGGCGTCCCACGTGCTGCTCTCGGGCGCGCCGCTGCCGGCGGGGACGGTCGTGCCGGTGGCGGCCGGCGTCTTCGCCGTGGCGTACGCGCTGGCCGGCCGCGAGCGGGGCCTCGGCCCGATCGCCGGACTCCTCGTCCCCCTGGAGCTGGCGGCCGACACCCTCTTCACCAGCGGCCAGACGGTCTGTTACGGCCTCGCCGGCGGACCGGTCACCGGCTCGCTGCGGTCGGTGGGCGTGGAGGTCTTCTGCGGCGGTGCCGTGGGCTCGCCGCTGCCCGGGGTGGTGACCCCGGAGGGCGGGGGCGCGTCCGCCCTGCTCGACTCCCCCGACCCGGCGCTGCCGTGGCTGCTGCTCCTGACCCACGTGGGCGTCGGGTTCTCGGCGGCCTGCTGGCTGCGCGGCGGGGAGCGGGCGCTCGCCCGGCTGGTCCGCGCGGTGGAGACCCTCGCCTTCCGGCCGCTGCTGCTCGTGGTGGCCCTCGTCCGCGCCGCCGTCCCCGCGCCCCGGCGCGCCGGACGCCCCGGGGGGCGGCCCCGGCCCTCCCGCGTCCGGCTCCTCGTGCACTCCGTGGGGCGGCGGGGGCCGCCGCGTCCGGGTCCCGCCCTCGTCTGAGCGGACCCCGCGGTCCCCCCTGCCCTCCCCTTTCCCTCCACGGAGATCACGATCATGAGTGCACGCAACAGCCAGGCCAAGAAGGCGGCCGCCCGCGAGCGACTGCGCGAGGAGCGCGAGCGCCAGGCGAAGAAGGACCGGATGCGCCGGCAGCTCGTCGTCGCCTGCTCGGCCGTGGCCGTCCTGGCCGTCGCCGGCGGCATCGGCTACGCGGTGGTGCAGGCCAACAAGCCCTCCCACTGGGAGACGGCGGCGGAGGCGAAGAACGTCACCGCCCCGAAGAACACCTCGGGCGCGAACGGCACGACCGTCGTCATCGGCAGTCCGTCCGCCGCGAAGACCCTGGAGCTGTACGAGGACTCGCGCTGCCCGGTCTGCGCGACCTTCGAGCAGTCCGTGGGCTCCACGATCGAGAAGGACGTCCAGGCGGGCAAGTACAAGATCCGGTACGTCGGCGCCACCTTCATCGACAACGCGGCCCCGGGCGAGGGCTCGAAGAACGCCCTCTCGGCGCTCGGCGCGGCCCTGGACGTGAGCCCGGAGGCGTTCCTGAAGTACAAGGCGGCGCTCTACTCCGCGAAGTTCCACCCGGAGGAGAACGAGGACAAGTTCGCCGAGGACTCCTACCTCCTGGAGGTCGCGGACTCGGTGCCGGCGCTCAAGAACAACGCCGCGTTCAAGAAGCACGTCGAGGACGGCACCTTCGACGCCTGGGCCATGAAGATGTCCAAGACCTTCGACGACAGCGGGGTCACGGGCACGCCGTCCCTGAGGATGGACGGCAAGCCCGTGACGGTCCAGGGCACCGACAACCCGCCGATGACGACGGAGGAGTTCGGCAAGGCGATCACGGCGGCCCTCGCGTCCTGACGCCCGGCCCCGCTCCCGGGCGCCCGGCCCCCGGCGGCACCCGGCCCCGGACCCGCCGGTCCGGGGCCGGGGCGTGCCGGGGGCGGGTGCGCGCGGAAGCCGGGCGCCGCCGGAGCGGGACGCTCCGGGGCCGGGGCGCCCCGGAGCAAGGCGTCCCCGGAACGACGAGTGGGCGAATTTCCCGTTCTCGCCCGCCCCTTGGGCGTACTCCTCAGTAATCTGACTGGCCGTGACCAGTCGACGCATACCCCTCGCCCCCACCCGCCGCACGGTCGTGAAGGCCGCCGCCGCCACCGCCGCCACCGCCCCCGCCCTCCTGGGCGCGGCCTCCCCCGCCCTCGCGGAGACCGGGCAGGCCGCCTTCCCGCACGGGGTCGCCTCGGGCGACCCGCTGCCCGACGGCGTCCTGCTCTGGACCCGCGTCACCCCGGTCCCCGGCGCCGTGCCCGGTTCCGGATTCGGCCCGGACGTCCGGGTCGACTGGGAGCTCGCGGAGGACCGCGCCTTCGCCCGGGTCGTCGCCTCCGGCACGGTCACGGCGGGCGCCGCCACCGACCACACGGTGAAGGCGGACGTCCGGGGCCTGCGCCCGGCCACCTCGTACTGGTTCCGCTTCACCGCGGACGGCGTCGTCTCGCCGGCCGGCCGCACCCGCACCGCGCCGGCCGCCGACGCGGCCCCGGACGGCGTCCGCTTCGGCGTCGTCTCCTGCGCGAACTGGGAGGCGGGCCACTTCTCGGCCTACCGCCACCTCGCCGCCCGCGCCGACCTGGACGCGGTCCTGCACCTGGGCGACTACCTCTACGAGTACGCGAGCGGCGTCTACCCGGAGGCGAAGTACACCGTGCGGCCCCACGAGCCGCGCCACGAGATCGTCACCCTCGCCGACTACCGCGCCCGGCACGGGAAGTACAAGACGGACCCCGGCCTCCGGGCACTGCACGCGGCGCACCCGGTGATCGCCATCTGGGACGACCACGAGTTCGCCAACGACGCCTGGTCGGGCGGGGCCGAGAACCACACCCCGGGCGCCGAGGGCGCGTGGGAGGCCCGGGTGGCGGCCGCCAAGCAGGCGTACTTCGAGTGGATGCCGGTCCGGACCTCCACCGAGGGCACGGTCTTCCGGCGCCTGCGCTTCGGGAGACTGGCCGATCTGCACCTGCTCGACCTGCGTTCGTTCCGGTCGGCCCAGGCGCGGGCGGGCAGCGGCGCGGTCGACGACCCGGAGCGGAGCATCACCGGCCGCGCCCAGCTGGACTGGCTGAAGGCCGGGCTCGCGGGTTCGGACGCGGCCTGGCAGCTGGTCGGGACCTCGGTGATGATCTCGCCGGTCGCCTTCGGCGCCCTGCCCGCCCACCTCCTGGAGCCGCTGGCGGAACTGATGGGCCTGCCGAAGGAGGGGCTCGCGGTCAACGTCGACCAGTGGGACGGCTACACCGACGACCGCAGGGAGCTGCTCGACCACCTGATCGCGCGGGGCGTCCGGAACACGGTCTTCCTGACCGGCGACATCCACATGGCCTGGGCCAACGACGTGCCGGTGAAGGCCGCGACGTACCCCCTCTCGGCGTCGGCGGCGACCGAGTTCGTCGTGACCTCGGTGACCTCGGACAACCTGGACGACCTGCTGCGCGTGGCGCCGGGGACGCTCTCCGCGGTGGCGGCGACCGCCGTGAAGGCGGCCAACCGCCACGTGAAGTGGGTGGACATGGACCACCACGGCTACGGCGTGCTCGACGTGACCGCCGCCCGCTCGCAGATGGACTACTACACGGTCTCCGACAAGGCGGACCCGGACGCGACGACCGCCTGGGCGCGCTCGTACCGGACGCCGAGCGGAACGCAGCGTGTCGAGCGGGTGTACCAGCCGGTCCTCTGAGGCCCCCAAGGGGTCTATTTTCAGCCATGATCCCCTCTGTTTCGGGGAGATCACACGGCGGGGGCGGGTGGCTGTTTTTCGGCGATCGAATCCGGACACACCACCCGCCTCCGCCCCCGGGATGTGACGTACTCCTCCCAAACTCCGGAAGCGGCACAAGTTTTTCTTCCCGATGCACCGAATTGCCCCACGGATGATTGGGCTTGATCACTCCTCAACGACGCCTGACATGGACGCGTAATCTCCCCGGCGTGGCGGAGGAAGTTCCTCCGCCCGCCCCCCACGAGGAGACACCATGCGTGCTCTTGCCCGTATATCCCCGCGTATGTCACGTCGTATCGTCGGCACCGCCGTCATGGCCGGAACCCTGGCCCTTGCCCCCCTCTCCGCCCCCGTCGCCACCGGCGCCTCCACCCCCGCCCTGGCCGGCGCCTCCGCCGAGGAGTGCGCGGACGGCACCGCCGCCCTCTCCGGCGCCCGCAAGGCGCGCGGCGCCGACAACCACGCCGCCGAGCCGAACGAGGTCACGGCCGCCCAGGCCAAGGCGATGGACGAGGACCTCAGGAAGAAGCTGGCCTCGGCCCGTTCGGCCGGGCGCCTCGGCGCCTCCGCCGGGGAGGCCGCCGCCACCGCGGTCACCATCCCCGTCTACTTCCACGTCATCCACTCCGGCACGACGGGCAAGCTCTCCGCCACCGCCATCAACGACCAGATGAACGTCCTGAACGCGGCCTACGCCGGCCAGGGCACCGGCAACGTGAACACCAACTTCCAGTTCACCCTGGCCGGTACCGACTACACGGACAACGCCACCTGGTACAACCTGACCTCCGGCTCCACCGCCGAGAAGCAGATGAAGCAGACCCTCCGCAAGGGCGGGGCGAACGCGCTGAACTTCTACACCGCCAACCTGGGCGGCGGCCTCCTCGGCTGGGCGACCTTCCCCTCCTCGTACAAGTCCAACCCGTCCATGGACGGCGTCGTCGTCCTCGACGCCTCGCTCCCGGGCGGCTCGGCGGCCAACTACAACCAGGGCGACACCGGCACGCACGAGGTCGGCCACTGGATGGGCCTCTACCACACCTTCCAGGGCGGCTGCACCGGCAACGGCGACTACGTCACCGACACCCCGGCCGAGAAGAGCCCGGCCTACGAGTGCCCGGCCGGCCGCGACTCCTGCACCAGCAAGGCCGGCGCGGACCCGATCCACAACTTCATGGACTACACGTACGACTCCTGCATGTACCAGTTCACCGCGGGCCAGGCGACCCGCATGAACGAGAGCTGGACCGCGTACCGCGCGGGCTGACCCGTTCCGGAACGCACCGGGGGCGCGGCGGGAGACCCCTCCCTCCGCGCCCCCGGGCGTACGCGGGCGCCTACGCCGCCGCCTCCAGCTCCTCCAGGAACGACAGCGCCACCGACCAGGTCCGCGCGGCCGCCTCCGCGTCCCAGTCCGGCAGCTCCGGGTCCGTGTAGAGGTGCCCGGCCCCCCGGTAGCGGTGGATCTCCACGTCCGCCCCGGCCCGGCCCATCTGGAGGTACCAGGCGGACAGCCAGTCGTCCGTCTCGAAGGGGTCGGGCTCGGCCACGTGCAGCTGTACGGGCAGCCCGTCCGCCGACGCGTTCGGCGCGAGGTCCGAGGTGCCGTGCAGCAGCAGGAGGCCGCGCGCCTTCTCGTCACCGAGGGCCAGGGTCTGCGCGACCGACGCGCCGAGCGAGAAGCCGGCGTAGACCAGACCGCGCTCCGAGTACGGGGCGGCGGCCAGGATCGCCCGCCTCAGCAGCTCGTCCTTGCCGATCTCGTCCCGCTTCGCCCTGCCCTCCTCCACCGAGTCGGTGGTCCAGCCGTCGAAGAGGTCCGGCGTCCACACCCGGTGCCCGGCGGCCCGCAGCCGGTCGGCCGCGGCCTCCACGGCCGGGCGCGGGCCGTACACCGAGTGGAAAAGCATGATGTCCATGCGCGCCATCCTGCCACTCGCCGCGGGCCCGCCCCGGAAGCCGGTCCCCGGGCCCGTCAGCGCATGCTGCGCACGTCCAGCTGGCGCAGCACCCGGTCCACCACCTCGGGGTCGGCGCCCGGCTCGCTGCGCGCCGCGAGGATCTCGTGCCGGGCGGCCGACAGCAGCTCCCGCTGGATGCGCTGCACCGCCCTGAACCGGTTGGCCCGCTCGGCGGTGGCCGCCCGCCGCTCGTCCTCCACCATGTCGGGACTGATCCGCGCCCCGATGTCGAAGGCGCCGCGGTGGAGCCGTTCCTGCACCTCCTCGGGCAGGTCCTCGACCTCCTCGATCTCCTTGAGCCTCCGCTTGGCCGCGTTCGCGGCCCGGACCGCGAGGTCGCGTTCCAGGGCCCGCTCGGTCTCGGTGTCCGCCTTCACCCCGAGCTTCCGGACCAGGGCGGGCAGGGTGAGCCCCTGGAGGACGAGGGTGGTGAGGATCACGCAGAAGGCGATGAAGACGATCTCCGCGCGGCCGGGGAAGGGCGAACCGTCGGCGGTGGTGAGCGGGACGGCGAGCGCGAGCGCCACCGAGGCCACTCCGCGCATCCCCGCCCACCACATGACGACGGTCTCCCGCCAGCTCACCGGGATCTCCTCGTCCACGTCCCGGAGCGTGTGCAGCCTCTTCGCCAGCCAGGTCGCGGGCAGCAGCCACAGGAGCCGGACGACGACGACCGTCCCGGCCACGGCGGCGCCCCAGCCGAGCATCTCCAGGACGTGCCCGTCCGCGTACCCGAAGACGTGGACGACCTCCAGGCCGATGAGGCCGAAGGCGATGCCGGTCACCAGGGTGTCCACGATCTCCCAGAAGGTCTGCCCGGCGAGCCGGCCCATGACGTCGTCGGCGTCGGCCGCGTGCTCGGCCAGGAAGAGCGCGGTGACCAGGACGGCGAGGACCCCGGAGCCGTGCAGCTCCTCGGCGAGGACGTAGCTCACGAAGGGAACGAGGAGGGTGAGGCCGGTCTGGAGGGTGGGGTCGCCCAGGACCCCGATGAGCTTGTTGGAGAGCCAGCCGAGTCCCAGACCGACGGCGACGGCGACGACGGCCGAGAGCACCAGCTGTCCGGCCGCCTCGTACCAGGAGAAGGAGCCGCTGACGACGGCGGCGATCGCCACGTGGTAGAGCACGATCGCGGTGACGTCGTTGAAGAGCCCCTCGCCCTCCAGGATCGACACCAGCCGGCGGGGAAGTCCGAGCGAGCCCGCGACGGCGGTCGCGGCGACCGGGTCCGGCGGCGCGACGAGGGCGCCGAGGGCGATGGCGGCGGCCAGCGGGATGCCGGGAACCAGCGCGTTCGCGACGGCGCCGACGGCGGCCGTGGTGACGAAGACCAGGGCGACCGCGAGCAGGAAGATCGGCCGTTTGTTGGCGGCGAACTGACGCCAGGAGGTCCGCTGCACGGCGGCGTACAGCAGGGGCGGCAGCACCAGCGGGAGGATGTACTCCGGCGGGATCTCGACGTTCGGCACGAACGGCAGGAAGGCCAGCACGATCCCGATGAGGGTCATCAGGACGGGTGCGGGCAGCCCGAGCCGCTCGCCGAGGGGCACGGTGAGCACGGCACCGAGGAGCAGCAGGAACAGCAGGGCCAATTGATCCACGGCTCTGAGCCTGCCACGTACGTCCGTTTTCACACCCGTTATCCCTGATCGGGATCGGGGACGGCGTGGCGGCGGCCCCCGGGCGCCCGGCGGGGCCCGCGCCTACAGGGCCTTGCGCATGGACCGGTGCGGAATGCCCGCGTCCGGGAACTCGGGGCCGTACGCCTCGTACCCCAGCCGCTCGTAGAAGCCGAGCGCGTGGGTCTGCGCGTGCAGGTCGACGGCGGTCAGGCCGCGCTCCCGCGCCACGTCCTCGATGCTCCGGACGAGGGCCGCGCCGACCCCGAGGCCGCGCGCCGCCCTGGCGACCGCGAGCCGGCCGAGCGAGCCCACCGAGGCGTCGCCGCCGGTCTTCCCGAGCGCGTCGGCGCCGTGCAGCAGGCGCCCGGTGCCCAGCGGCAGTCCGTCCCCGCGCACCGCGAGGACGTGCACGGCGGTCGCGTCGTACGTGTCGTACTCCAGCTCCCGGGGAACGCCCTGCTCCTCGACGAAGACCTCGCGGCGGACCGCGAAGCACGCCTCGCGGTCCTCGTCGTCCCGTGCCTCGCGGACGGTGACGGTGTACGCGGTGCTCACCGGCTCTCCGACGCGATCCGGTCCAGGGCCGTGCGGAGGTCGTCGGGGTACGTGCTGGCGAACTCGACCCACGACCCGTCGCCCGGGTGCTCGAAGCCGAGGCGGACGGCGTGCAGCCACTGCCGGGTCAGGCCGAGGCGCTTGGCGAGGGTCGGGTCGGCGCCGTAGGTGAGGTCGCCGACGCAGGGGTGGCGGTGGGCGGACATGTGCACCCGGATCTGGTGGGTGCGGCCCGTCTCCAGCTTGATGTCGAGCAGCGAGGCCGAGCGGTACGCCTCGATGAGGTCGTAGTGCGTGACGGAGGGCTTGCCGTCGGCGGTGACCGCCCACTTGTAGTCGTGGTTCGGGTGGCGGCCGATCGGGGCGTCGATGGTGCCGCTCATCGGGTCGGGGTGGCCCTGGACGAGCGCGTGGTAGCGCTTGTCGACCGTGCGCTCCTTGAACTGGCGCTTGAGCGAGGTGTACGCGTACTCCGACTTGGCGACCACCATCAGGCCGGAGGTGCCGACGTCGAGGCGGTGCACGATGCCCTGGCGCTCGGCGGCGCCGGACGTGGAGATGCGGTACCCGGCGGCGGCGAGGCCGCCGATGACGGTGGTGCCGGTCCAGCCGGGGCTGGGGTGGGCGGCGACGCCCACCGGCTTCATGATCACCACGATGTCGTCGTCGTCGTGGACGATCTCCATGCCCTCGACGGGCTCCGCGACGACCTGCACGGGCGCGGCCGCGCCCGGCATCTCGACCTCCAGCCACGCGCCGCCGCTGACCCGCTCGGACTTGCCGACGACGGAACCGTCGACCTGGACCTTCCCGGCGGCGGCCAGCTCGGCCGCCTTCGTACGGGAGAAGCCGAACATACGGGCGATGGCGGCGTCGACGCGCTCGCCCTCCAGGCCATCGGGAACGGGCAGGGTGCGGATCTCGGGACTCGTACTCACCCGTCGAGTATGCCTTGTGCGGGACGTGCTCCGTCCGGGGTCAGTCCTTGTGGACGGTGCCGTCCGGGTCCAGGCCCCGGAACGACAGGATCACGATGAGGATGCCGCCGCAGACGATCGCCGAGTCCGCGAGGTTGAAGACGGCGAAGCGCGCGGGGGCGATGAAGTCGACGACCGCGCCCTCGAAGACGCCCGGCGAGCGGAAGATCCGGTCCGTGAGGTTGCCGAGCGCGCCGCCGAGCAGCAGACCGAGCGCGATCGCCCACGGCAGGCTGTAGAGCTTCCGCGCGAGCCGGACGATCACGACGATCACGGCGACGGCGATGCAGGTGAAGATGATCGTGAACGCCTCGCCCATGCCGAAGGCGGCGCCCGGGTTGCGGATGGCGTCGAGGCGGAGCAGGTCGCCGATCACCGGGATCGGGGCGCGGCCCTCCAGCTTCTCGACCACGAGCAGCTTGCTGCCGAGGTCGAGCAGGTAGGCGAGGACGGCCACCACGAACAGGGCGACGATCCTGCGCCTGCCCCGGGGCCGCTCCTCCGGAACGGCGACCGCGCCGTCGTCCGGGTCCGGCGCCCCGTCGGAGGCGGCCCGCGCCCCGTCGGAGGCGGCCGGCTCGTCGGCCCCTGCTGAATCCGGCGTACCGATGATGCGCTCCGCCTCTGCCACGTGAGTGAGTCCCTCGACCTCGATGCCTGACCGTGCACCGAGGGTACGGCACGGGGGTACGGGACCGGCAGCCGAGACGGCGGGCCCGGCGGCCGGTCGTACCGCTCGCGCCGTCAGCCGCGCCGCTCCTGCCGCTGCTTGTCCTCGACGCAGAGGGTGGCCCGGGGGAACGCCTGCATCCGGGCCTTGCCGATCGGCCTGCCGCACGCCTCGCACAGGCCGTACGTGCCGGCGTCCAGGCGCTCCAGGGCGTGCTCGGTCTGCTCCAGCATCTCCCGGGCGTTGGCGGCGAGGGCCAGCTCGTGTTCGCGGGTGATGTTCTTGGTGCCGGTGTCGGCCTGGTCGTCCCCGGCGCCGTCGCCGGAGTCCCGCATGAGGCCGGTCAGCTCCTGCTGGGAGTGGGCCAGCTCGCCGCGCAGCCGCAGCGCCTCCGCCAGGAGCCCGTCACGCGCCTCGGCCACCTCGTCCGGCGTCCAGGGGTCCTCCCCGGGCCGGACCGCCAGCTCACCGCCGCGGGCCGGGGGCACCGCGGCCTTCCCGTCGGCGGTCGTGACGCCACCCGCGGTCTTCTTCACTGCCACCGTCCTGGCTCCTGTCTGCTTCTTCTCCGCGGACGCCTTCCCGGCGACCGCCTTCCTCGCCGCGGTCTTCTTCGCCGCGGTCTTCCCCGTCGTGCTCTTCTCCGCCGCGGTCCTTCCGGCGGGCGCGTCCGGGGCGGCGGCCTCCCCGGCGGGGGCCGCCGCCCCGGCCTTCTCCACGACGGCCTTCTTCGCGGCCGCCGTCTTCTCGGCGACCGTCTTCCGCACGGCCGCCGCCTTCTTCGCGACGGCCTTCTTGGCGGCCGTCTTCCGCGTGACCACGGACCGCTCCCCGGCCACCGGCTCCTCCGCGACCGGCGGCCGGCCGGCGACCGCGCTCCCGGTCCCGCCGGGCGCGCCCGTACCGCCCGTACCGCCCGTCGCGTCCGGACCGGCGGCCGGGGACTTCTTCGCGGTGGTCTTCTTCGCCACCATGTCGCGGCCCCTTCACATTTTGTGATCTTGCTCGCGCATCGTGCTGGGACGATAAATCGACCCGGGGCCCGCGGCAACGGGCCACGCCGCCGCGTCCGCCCCCGCCGGAGCGGTCCGCGCTCCGTCGTGCCCGGCTCCGGCCCGGTCGTCCGCCCGCCCCTCCCCCACACGGGCGCACTCCGGACCCGGCTCCCCTCGTATGGCCATTCGGGTCACGGCAAAACCGGTCCCCCGTCTTCTCCCGGGCCCCGTACACTGGGCCCAGCGAAAGGCTTGGATGGGGACGAGTAGCGTCGTACGCAGTCATGAGCGACCCGGGGACGGTGAGAGCCCGGGGGCGAGCCCGATGTGAAGCATCACCCCGGAGCCGCCGGAAGAAAGCCGCGCCGAGGCACGGTGACTAGACCCGGCGTCGCGACCCCAATGAGGGGGTTCCGGACGGTCACGCCCGGAACCAAGGAGGGTGGTACCGCGGGAGCAGCGCTCTCGTCCCTCCGACGGAAGCAGAACCGTCCGTCCGGAGGAGAGTCCGCCGCATGACACCGCCGCAGTACCGCCAGGTGCCCGCCCAGGTCGACCTGCCCGCCCTCGAACACGCCGTGCTCGACTTCTGGCAGGAGAACAAGGTCTTCGCGAAGACCCTGGAGCAGTCCGAGGGCCGCCCCGAGTGGGTCTTCTACGAGGGCCCGCCCACCGCCAACGGCATGCCGGGCGCCCACCACATCGAGGCCCGCGTCTTCAAGGACGTCTTCCCCCGCTTCCGGACCATGCGCGGCTACCACGTGGCCCGCAAGGCCGGCTGGGACTGCCACGGCCTCCCGGTCGAGCTGGCCGTCGAGAAGGAGCTGGGCTTCTCCGGCAAGAAGGACATCGAGGCGTACGGCATCGCCGAGTTCAACGACAAGTGCCGCGAGTCGGTGACCCGGCACACCGACGCCTTCGCCGAGCTGACGACCCGGATGGGCTACTGGGTCGACCTCGACGACGCCTACCGGACCATGGACCCCTCGTACATCGAGTCGGTCTGGTGGTCCCTGAAGCAGATCTTCGAGAAGGACCTCCTCGTCCAGGACCACCGGGTGGCCCCCTGGTGCCCCCGCTGCGGCACCGGCCTCTCCGACCACGAGCTGGCGCAGGGGTACGAGACGGTCGTGGACCCCTCGGTCTACGTCCGCTTCCCGCTGACCTCTGGCCCGCTGGCCGGCCGGGCGGCGCTCCTGGTCTGGACGACGACCCCGTGGACCCTGGTGTCCAACACGGCCGTCGCCGCCCACCCCGAGGTCACCTACGTGGTCGCCAGCGACGGCGACGAGCAGGTCGTCGTCGCCGAACCGCTGGTCGAGAAGGCCCTCGGCGAGGGCTGGGTCACCACCGGCGAGACCTTCACCGGCAAGGACATGGAGCGCTGGACGTACCGGCGCCCGTTCGAGCTGGTCGAGTTCCCGGAGCCCGCGCACTACGTCGTGAACGCCGAGTACGTGACGACCGAGGACGGCACCGGTCTGGTCCACCAGTCCCCCGCCTTCGGCGAGGACGACCTCAAGGTCTGCAAGGCGTACGGCCTGCCGGTCGTGAACCCGGTCCGCCCCGACGGCACCTTCGAGGAGGACGTGCCGCTGGTCGGCGGCGTCTTCTTCAAGAAGGCCGACGAGGCGCTGACCGCCGACCTGGACGCGCGCGGCCTGCTCTTCCGGCACATCCCGTACGAGCACAGCTACCCGCACTGCTGGCGCTGCCACACGGCGCTGCTCTACTACGCGCAGCCGTCCTGGTACATCCGTACGACCGCGGTCAAGGACCGCATGCTCGCGGAGAACGAGAGGACCAACTGGTTCCCGGAGTCGGTCAAGCACGGGCGCTTCGGCGACTGGCTGACCAACAACGTGGACTGGGCCCTCTCCCGCAACCGCTACTGGGGCACCCCGCTGCCGATCTGGCGCTGCGAGGAGGGGCACCTCACCTGCGTGGGCTCGCGCGCGGAGCTGACCGAACTGACCGGCACCGACCAGTCGGGCCTGGACCCGCACCGCCCGTACATCGACGCGGTGACGTTCGGCTGCCCGGCGGAGGGCTGCTCCCTGGAGGCCACGCGCGTCCCGGAGGTCATCGACGCCTGGTACGACTCGGGCTCCATGCCGTTCGCCCAGTACGGCTACCCGTACGAGAACAAGGAGCTGTTCGAGAGCCGCTACCCGGCGCAGTTCATCTCCGAGGCGATCGACCAGACCCGCGGCTGGTTCTACACCCTGATGGCCGTCGGCACGCTGGTGTTCGACAAGTCGTCGTACGAGAACGTGGTCTGCCTGGGCCACATCCTCGCCGAGGACGGCCGCAAGATGTCCAAGCACCTGGGGAACATCCTCCAGCCGGTCCCGCTGATGGACGAGCACGGCGCCGACGCCGTCCGCTGGTTCATGGCGGCCGGCGGCTCGCCGTGGGCGGCCCGCCGGGTGGGCCACGGCACGATCCAGGAGGTCGTCCGCAAGACCCTCCTGACGTACTGGAACACGGTCGCCTTCCAGGCCCTGTACGCCCGCACGTCCGGCTGGGCGCCGAGCGCGGCGGACCCGGCCCCGGCCGACCGCACGGTCCTCGACCGGTGGCTGCTCTCCGAGCTGAACACGCTGGTGGCCGAGACCACCGAGGCGATGGAGTCGTACGACACCCAGCGCACCGGCAAGCTCCTGTCGGCGTTCGTCGACGACCTCTCCAACTGGTACGTGCGCCGTTCCCGCCGCCGCTTCTGGCAGGGCGACAGGGCGGCCCTGCGGACCCTGCACGAGGTGGTCGAGACGGTCACGCGCCTGATGGCCCCGCTGACCCCGTTCATCACCGAGCGGGTCTGGCAGGACCTGGTGGTCCCGGTGACCCCGGACGCCCCGGAGTCGGTCCACCTGGCCACCTGGCCGGAGGCGGACGCCGCCCTGATCGACGGCGCCCTCTCCGAGCAGATGCTGCTCGTCCGGCGCCTGGTGGAGCTGGGGCGTGCGACGCGCGCGGAGTCGGGCGTGAAGACCCGTCAGCCGCTCTCCCGCGCCCTGGTGGCGGCCACGGGCTTCACGGCCCTCTCCCCGGAGCTGCGGGCCCAGATCACGGAGGAGCTGAACGTCTCCTCCCTGGCGTCCCTCTCGGAGGTCGGCGGCAGCCTGGTCGACACCACGGCCAAGGCCAACTTCCGTGCCCTGGGCAAGCGGTTCGGCAAGGGCGTCCAGGACGTGGCGAAGGCGGTGGCGGCGGCGGACGCGGCGGCCCTCTCCCTGGCGCTGCGCTCCGGCGAGGCGGTCCTGACGGTGAACGGCGAGGACATCGTCGTGACCCCCGAGGAGATCATCGTCACGGAGACCCCGCGCGAGGGCTGGTCGGTCGCCTCGGACGCGGGCGCGACGGTCGCCCTCGACCTGGAGATCACCCCGGAGCTGCGGCGGGCGGGCCTGGCCCGTGACGCGATCCGGCTGATCCAGGAGGCCCGCAAGAACAGCGGCCTGGACGTCGCCGACCGCATCGCCCTGCGCTGGACCTCCACTTCCCCGGAGACCACGGAGGCCCTGACGGCCCACGCGGCCCTCATCGCGGACGAGGTGCTGGCGACGGACCACGCGAACGGCGAGGCCGACGACACGTACGGCGCCCCGTTCACGGACGAGTCCCTGGCCCTGACCTTCCGCCTCCGCAAGGCGTAGGGTCCGGCGGACGGCCCGGCTCCCCCTCGACGGGGAGCCGGGCCGTTCCGTTTCCGCTCCCTTTCCGCCGCGCCGCCGGGACGGTCCGCCCGCGCCCGGCACCCGGTCCGCGCCGTCCCCGTGTCCGGACACGGCAGAGGGCCGGACCCCGGTCTCCCGGGATCCGGCCCTCTCAGCCTGCCGACGGCTACGCGCTCGACGCGCGAACGCCCGCCGTCAGTTGTCGTCCTCGTCGATCAGGAAGCCGCGCATCGGCGCCGGAGCCTGCTGCATCGGCTGCGGAGCCTGCGGCCGGACCGGAGCCATCGGCTGGGTCATCGCCGGGGACATCTGCTGCTGGCCGCCGCCGTAGGACGGGCCACCGCCCATGGACGGACCGCCGCCCATCCCGCCGCTGCCGTAGGACGGCGCGCCCGCGCCGGCCGAGGCCATCGACGGGGCCGGCGGCAGGGAGGCCGCGGCCGGGGTGCGCGGCGGAGCCAGCGAGTCGTCCGACTGGGTCTCCAGCTGACGCAGCTGCGACTCCAGGTACGACTTCAGACGCGTGCGGTACTCGCGCTCGAAGCCGCGCAGGTCCTCGACCTTGCGCTCGAGCGTGGCACGCGCGGACTCCAGGGAGCCCATCGCGACGCGGTGCTTCTCCTGGGCGTCCCGCTCCAGGGCGTCGGCCTTGGCGCGGGCGTCCCGCTCCAGGCCCTCGGCGCGCGAACGCGCCTCGCCGACGATCTTGTTGGCCTCGGAACGGGCCTCCGCGATCGCCTGGTCGGCGGTCTGCTGGGCCAGCGAGAGGACACGCGCGGCACTGTCGCCGCCGGGACCCTGCGCGGGCTGCTGCTGCATCTGCTGCTGCTGCGGGTGACCCATCGGACCGCCCTGCATCGAGCCGGGACCCATCGGACCGCCCTGCATGGGGCCGCCCTGCATCGGACCGGGGCCCATGGGCCCGCCCTGCATGGGACCACCCTGCATGGGGCCGCCCTGCATCGGACCGGCGGGAAGCTGAGGAGCACCGGAGGGCAGCTGCGGCGGACCCATCTGGGGCTGCTGCGGCTGGACCGGCGGTCCCGATATGGCGGCGGGTACCGGAGCCCCGGGACCGACGGGACGATCCTGCTGCTCCGGGGGCTTGCGCATGCCCTGCTGCTGGTTCTGCGCGGCGGCACGCGTCGCGGCGGCCAGCTTGGCGCGCAGGTCCTCGTTCTCGCGGAGCAGGCGGGTCAGCTCGGCCTCGACCTCGTCGAGGAAGGCATCGACCTCGTCCTCGTCATAGCCTTCTCGCAGGCGGACGGTCGTGAACTGCTTGTTCCGCACGTCCTCGGGAGTCAGCGGCATCTCTTCTTCACCTCTACGTAGTCGTCGGCAGTCGGCAAGACCGTATCGTCCACACTCACCTCGCGAAGCTGCTCACCACGGAGATCAGGATGTAGACGATGATCATCAGAACGAAGAAGGACAGGTCGAGTGCCACGCCCCCGAGACGCAACGGCGGGATCATCCGCCGCAGGAGCTTGAGCGGTGGATCGGTGACAGTGTAGGTGGCCTCCAGAACGACCACCATCGCCTTGCCGGGTTGCCATGAACGGGCGAACTGGAAGACGTAGTCCATGACAAGCCGGACGATCAGGAGGACGAGGAAGCACATCAGCACGATGTAGACCACCTGTAGTGCGACGCCCATCCCGCGTTTCCCTCTCCCCTGGCTTCTGTGCTCTCGCTCGTCCGGCCGCTTCGCGGCCGGCCCGTCCGGTTCTCGTGTTCTCAGCTCTGGTTGAAGAATCCGCCCTCTGCGATCCGGGCCTTGTCCTCCGCCGTGACATCGACGTTAGCAGGCGACAACAGGAACACCTTCTGCGTCACGCGCTCAATGCTGCCATGGAGCCCGAAGACGAGTCCGGCGGCAAAGTCGACAAGTCGCTTCGCGTCCGTGTCGTCCATCTCCGTGAGATTCATGATCACCGGGGTGCCCTCACGGAAGTGTTCCCCGATGGTACGGGCCTCGTTGTAGGTCCGGGGGTGCAATGTGGTGATGCGGTAGGGCTCCCGCTCGGACACGACCTTGGGCATGATCACCGGTGCGTTCTTCTCCAGGTTCGGACGTTCGGGTGTGATGGATGCCACGGGGGCAATTCGGGCCGGACGTCCGCTTTCGGCGAGTACCGGGACGGAATGGGCGACGGGTTCCCGGGGGGCGGGGGGCTTCACCGCGCGCACCGGTTCCTCGTGCTCCACCTGGCGCGGGGGCGCGTGGCGCCGGTCGCGCTCGGGCTCCGGCTCCAGCTCGGGCTCGAAGTCGTCGTCGGGGTCGAAGCCCCGGCCGTCGTACCCATCGTCCTCCACGAGGCCGAGGTAGACCGCCATCTTGCGCATCGCGCCGGCCATTCTCCGATTCCTCCGCTCTGTGGTGGATCGGCCTCGTCACCAAGTGCCGGCGATCCACGGGTCGTCCCGCCGTTCTACGGAATGACCATATTTTCTGCTGTGGTCCGACTTGCTTCGCGACGTTACCCGAGCTTCGGGCGGACACCGAGTACCGCAGTACCGACGCGTACGTGTGTCGCCCCGGCCGCGACGGCCTCTTCCAGGTCTCCGCTCATGCCCGCCGACACCATGTTCGCAGCCGGACGGGTCGCGCGCAGGGCAGTCGACACATCCATCAGCCGTTCGAAGGCGGCGCGTTGCCGGCCCGCGTACGGCCCGGCGAGCGGGGCGACGGTCATCAGGCCGTCGAGCCGCAGGCCGGGGGCGGCGTCCACGGCCGCCGCCAACTCCTCGACGCCGTCCGGCGCGACGCCGCCCCGGTCGCCCCGCTCGCCGGACCCGGCGTCGAGCGCGACCTGGATCAGGCAGCCGAGCGCGCGCCCCCGCTTCTCCGCCGCGGCGGAGAGGGCGGAAACGAGCTTCGGACGATCGACGGACTGCACCATGTCGGCATAACCGAGCACGGACTTGACCTTGTTCGTCTGCAACTGGCCCACGAAGTGCCAGTTCAGGTCGAGATCGGCGCAGGCGGCCGCCTTGGGGGCGGCGTCCTGGTCCCGGTTCTCGGCCACGTGCCGGACGCCCAGGCCGTGGAGGATTCTCACGTCGCTCGCGGGGTAGGTCTTGGTCACCACGATCAGGGTGACCTCCTCCCGCGCGCGTCCCGCGGCGGCGCAGGCCGCGACGATGCGCGCCTCCACCCGGGCCAGGTTCTCGGCGAGTTCCGCCGTGCGGTCCGTCATCAGCTCTTTCCTGCCGGGAATCCGGGGGCCGTGCCCGGGGAGGACCCGGCGTCCCACCAGACATATCCCGCGAGTCGCCCCGTGGTGCGGTCGCGGCGGTACGAGTAGTGGTCGCGGGACTCCAGGGTGCAGACCCCGGCGTCCTCGACGTCGCGGACCCCGAGCCGGGCGAGCTGCGCGCGCACCCCGGCGGCGACGTCGACGGCGGGGGTCCCCCAGGAGGTCTCCGCCGCGGCGGCCGGCTCGACGCCCGCGACCTCGTCGCGCATCGCCTCCGGCACCTCGTAGCACCGTCCGCAGACGGACGGGCCGGTGAGGGCGACGACGCGGGCGGGATCGGCGCCGAGACCGGTCATGGCCCGCACGGCGGCGGGGACGACCCCCGCGACCATCCCGGGCCTTCCGGCGTGGACCGCGGACACCACCCCGGCCACCGGGTCGGCGAGCAGGACCGGGACGCAGTCCGCGGTGAGGACGGCGAGGGCGAGTCCGGGCCGGGCGGTGACCAGCGCGTCCACGGAAGGGATCTCGCCGTCCCCCCAGGGGCCGGTGACCTCCACGACGTCCGCGCCGTGCACCTGGTTCATCCAGACCACCCGGGCCGGGTCGAGCCCGAGGGCCCCGGCGGCGAGCGTCCGGTTGGCGCGTACGGCCCCGGGGTCGTCGCCCACCGCGCCGCCGAGGTTGAACTCCTCGTACGGAACGGCGCTCACCCCGCCCCACCGGTCGGTGAAGGCGAAGTGCGCGCCGTTCGCGTCGAAGCGACGTCCTATCACTTCAGGAAGTCCGGGACGTCCAGTTCCTCGGCCTGGCTGTCCGCGTACGGACGGGCCGGCGGCACCACCGGCGGGACGGACGACAGCGGGGTCTCGTTGACCGGCGGGGGGGTCGGCTCCGCCGGGGCGGGGGCCGGGTCCTCGCGCGGGGCCACCGTGCCGAGGCCGCCCAGGGGGCGGGAGGTCTCGGTGGCGCGGGGCGCCGGGGCGGGCTCCTCGCGCTTGGCGGAGACCGAGCCGATGATGTTGTCCCGGCGGGCCGGCGGCTGGCCGCCGTCGAAGCCGGCCGCGATGACGGTGACCCGGACCTCGTCACCGAGAGCGTCGTCGATGACGGCGCCGAAGATGATGTTGGCCTCGGGGTGGGCCGCCTCGCTGACCAGCTGCGCGGCCTCGTTGATCTCGAAGAGGCCGAGGTCGCTGCCGCCGGAGATGGAGAGCAGCACGCCGCGGGCGCCGTCGATGGACGCCTCCAGGAGCGGCGAGGAGATCGCCATCTCCGCGGCGGCCACCGCGCGGTCGTCGCCGCGGGCGGAGCCGATGCCCATCAGGGCGGAACCGGCCTCGGACATGACCGACTTGACGTCGGCGAAGTCGAGGTTGATCAGACCCGGGGTGGTGATGAGGTCGGTGATGCCCTGGACACCGCTCAGGAGGACCTGGTCGGCCGACTTGAAGGCGTCGAGCACGGAGACCTGGCGGTCCGAGATCGAGAGCAGCCGGTCGTTGGGGATGACGATGAGGGTGTCGACCTCTTCGCGGAGTTCGGCGATGCCGTCCTCCGCCTGGTTGGCGCGCCGGCGTCCCTCGAAGGTGAACGGCCGGGTGACCACGCCGATCGTGAGGGCGCCGAGCGAACGTGCGATGTTGGCGACGACGGGGGCGCCACCGGTACCGGTGCCACCGCCTTCGCCGGCGGTGACGAAGACCATGTCGGCCCCCTTGAGGACCTCCTCGATCTCCTCACGGTGGTCCTCTGCCGCCTTGCGACCGACGGCCGGGTTCGCCCCGGCCCCGAGGCCACGGGTGAGTTCACGGCCGACGTCGAGCTTGACGTCGGCGTCGCTCATCAACAGCGCTTGCGCGTCGGTGTTGATCGCGATGAACTCGACGCCCTTGAGACCGACCTCGATCATTCGGTTGATGGCATTGACACCACCGCCGCCGACACCGATGACCTTGATGACTGCGAGGTAGTTCTGCGGTGCTGCCACGTCGAAGGCCTCTCGCCTCGAGTTACGTGTCGCCACCGCGCGGTTGGCCGCGCTGCGACGACGGATGCCGATTGGGACGGTCCGAAACGCCGACCCAAACCCTAACGTTGAAGTTTAGGGTTACCAGTGTCTCTGTTCGCTGGACTCTTCCGGACAGGACACTAAGTCGACAAGTGGCGCACGTTCAACGAACACGCCGAACCTCCCGTTTTTCTTTTCACCCTATGTGATCACCCGTAGCGCTGGCCAACCAGGGTGCTGGCCAGTGGTGACGCACGTCAACTCCCCGACACGGCGGGCGCCGTGGGAGCACTTACGTCGAAGCGCCCCGCTTTGGGAGCCGCTTTCAGGAGAGCGGCGAGCACCCGGGCCTTGACCGGGCCGTGCTCGCCGCTTCCCCAGAAGACGGTACGGCCCCCGGAGAGTTCCAGAGTGACGGAATCGTACGAGGTGACGCGCACGACACGGGTGTCCCCGGCGATTTCCTCCGGGAGTTCACCCCGGACGCGGACCGCCTCCCGGAGCAGCCGGTCCGCGCCGAAGCGGCGGAGGCTCGGGGAGGCGGAGGCGTCGAGGACGAGCCGGGGGACGCCCCGGGGAGCGGTCGCGACGGTGGCGAACCGCAGGCCGGACGAGTCCACTTCGGTGAACTTTCCCCCCTTTTCAATGAGGAGGACCGGCTGCCGTTCCGTCACTTTCAGCACGATTCCGTGCGGCCAGTCCCGTTCGACCTCGACCGCCCCGATCCGCGGCAGTCCCCGCCGGATCCGGGCCTCGATCGCGTCGGTGTCGACGGAGACGAGCGGGGCGCCCGCCGGGACGGCGGCGACCGCCTCGACCCGGGCCGGGGTCAGGACCCGCGTACCCGAGGTCTCCACACGCTCCACACGGAACCAGGACGACCCGTAGAGCGCCCAGAGCGTGCCGGTGGCGACCGCCACGAGGCCGGCGGCGGCGAGGACCACCCGGGGCCGGAGCGCCCGGAACCGCCGGTTCCGGGCTTCCGGCCGCGCGGGCCCGTCCGGCGCCCCCTTCGACCCGTTCGCGCCGCGCTTCCCGGCGGTCGTCGGTGCGGTTGCCACCTGGCGCCTCCTGCCTTCCGTCCCTGGGGAACGCGCCGCGCTACGCCTGGCGGCGGGCGGCGATCGCCTCGTACACCATGCCGACGAGCAGGTCGTCGGCGTCCCGGCGCCCGAACTCGGCGGCGGCGCGGGACATCTCGTACAACCGGTGCGGATCGGCCAGTACGGGCAGGACGTTGCCCTGCACCCACTGCGGCGTCAGCTCCGCGTCGTCGACGAGGAGCCCGCCGCCGGCCTTGACCACCGGCTGGGCGTTGAGCCGCTGTTCGCCGTTGCCGATGGGCAGCGGGACGTACGCGGCGGGCAGCCCGACGGCGGAGAGCTCGGCGACGGTCATCGCGCCCGCGCGGCAGAGCATCATGTCGGCCGCGGCGTACGCGAGATCCATCCGGTCCACGTACGGTACCGGCACGTACGGCGGCATACCGGGCATGTTGTCGACGCGCGGCATTTCGTTCTTCGGGCCGACCGCGTGCAGGATCTGGATGCCGGAGCGCTGGAGCACCGGGGCGACCTGCTGGATCACCTCGTTGAGCCGCCGGGCGCCCTGCGAACCGCCGGAGACCAGCAGCGTCGGCAGGTTCGGGTCGAGGCCGAAGGCGGCGCGCGCCTCGGGCCGCACCCGCGCCCGGTCGAGGGTCGCGATGGTGTGCCGCAGCGGGATGCCGATGTAACGGGCGTTGCGGAGCTTGCTGTCCGGGGTGGCGACGGCGACCCCGGCCGCGTACCGCGAACCGATCTTGTTGGCCAGGCCCGGCCGGGCGTTGGCCTCGTGGACCACGATCGGCACGCCGAGCCGCTTGGCCGCCAGGTAGCCGGGCAGCGCCACGTAGCCGCCGAAGCCGACCACGCAGTCCGCCCGGGTGCGCTCCAGGATCTGCTCGGCCGCCTTGATCGTGCCGCGCAGCCGTCCGGGGACGGTGATCAGCTCGGGGGTGGGCTTGCGGGGCAGCGGCACGGCGGGGATGAGCGCCAGCTCGTAGCCCCGCTCGGGCACGAGCCGGGTCTCCAGACCCTTCTCCGTGCCGAGCGCCGTGATGCCCACGCTGGGGTCCTGCCTCCGCAGGGCGTCCGCGAGGGCGAGCGCGGGCTCGATGTGGCCGGCGGTCCCCCCACCGGCGAGTACGACATGCACCGAAATTCACCGCTCTCCGGACGGGCGCTTCTTCACGCGCCGTCGCATCGACTTCCATCTCTTCCCGACCCGCTTGCCCCAGCCGGGGCGGCGCATGGCCAGGGCCGCTTTCGCGGCGGGTTCCTGTCGCGCGAAGGCGATGAGGAGCCCGACGGCGAACATGGTCGGCAGCAGGGCCGACCCTCCGTAGGAGAACAGCGGGAGGGGGACACCGGCGATCGGCAGCAGGCCGAGCACCGCACCGATGTTGATCACGGCCTGCGCCGTGATCCAGGTGGTCACACCTCCCGCGGCGAACCTCACGAAGGGGTCCTCCGTGCCTCCGGCCACGCGGATACCCGCATAGCCTAGAGCCGCGAACAGGGCGAGTACCGACAGCGTCCCCGCGAGGCCCAGTTCCTCACCGGTGACCGCGAAGATGAAGTCGGTGTGCGCCTCCGGCAGTTGGCCCCATTTCTCCACGCTCGCACCGAGCCCGGAACCGAACCAGCCGCCCGACGCCAGAGCATAGATTCCGTGCGCGGCCTGCAGGCAGGGGGCTCCCTCGCCGCCCGGATCGGTCGCCCCGATGCAGTCGAAGCGCTTCATCCGGTTGTCGCTCGTCTTGATGAGCAGCACGCCGATCGCGCCGGCGGTCCCGAGCACGCCGACGAAGAGCCGGGTGGGCGCTCCGGCCGTCCAGAGCAGGCCGAAGAGGATCGCGGCGAGGATGATCGAGGTGCCCATGTCGCCGCCGAGCATGATCAGGCCGAGCAGCATGAAGGCGCCCGGGACCAGCGGCACCAGCATGTGCTTCCACTGGGTCAGGAGCCGCATGTCCTGTTTGCGGGCGAGCAGGTCGGCCCCCCACAGGATCAGCGCCAGCTTGCCGAACTCGCTGGGCTGGAGCTGGAAGGGGCCGCCGAGGGAGATCCAGTTCTGGTTGCCGTTGACCGCGTGCCCTATCCCGGGGATCTGGACCAGGATCATCAGGAAGACCGCGCCGACCAGGAGCGGATAGGCCAGCGCCCGGTGCAGCTTCACCGGCATCCGGGAGGCGACGAACAGCAGTCCGGTGCCGAGGAGGGCGGCGAAGAACTGCTTCCGGAAGAAGTACGAGGGCACCAGCTCGTAGGTGAGCGCCGTGATCATCGAGGCGGAGTAGACCATCACGAGCCCGAGGGCGGTGATGAGCATCCCCGCGCCGATGATCACGTAGTACGCCGTGAGAGGGCGGTCCCACGCCTTCCTGGCCCGCTCGTACAGACCCCGCGCCCCTCCGCCCCGCGTCCGCCGCGGGGTCGCGGGAGTCCGCCCTCCGCCGCGTGCGGCGGAGGGCCGGCGCGTCCCGGCGATCTTGCTCGGCATGGTCGCTGTCCCCTCCGGTCGTGTCCGGTGCTGCCGGACCCTCCCACTGGTCGGGTCAGGCGTCCCCGGTGGCGGCGAGGGCGCGGACCGCGTCCGCGAACGCATCGCCGCGCTCGTTGTAGTTGGTGAACATGTCCATCGAGGCGCAGGCCGGGGCGAGCAGGACCGTGTCTCCCGGGCGGGCGAGCCGGGCCGCCTCGCGGACCGCCTCGGACATCGCCCCAGTGTCGGTCCGGTCGAGGTCCACCACCGGGACCTCCGGGGCGTGTCGCGCCAGGGCTTCGCGGATCAGGGCCCGGTCGGCGCCGATCAGGACGGCTCCGCGCAGGCGCTTCGCCGCCTTCCGCACCAGCTCGTCGAAGGTGGCGCCCTTGGCGAGGCCGCCGGCGATCCAGACGACCGGGTCGTAGGCCGCCAACGAGGCTTCCGCGGCGTGGGTGTTGGTGGCCTTGGAGTCGTCCACGTACACGACCCCCCCGACCTCCTCGACCGGCTCGATGCGGTGGGGATCGGGCCGGAAGGCCCTGAGGCCCTCCCGTACGGCCCTGGCGTCGACGCCGAAGGCGCGGGCCAGGGCGGCCGCGGCGAGGGCGTTGGCGACGTTGTGCGGGGCCGCGGGCCGCACGTCCGCGACCTCGGCCAGCTCCTGGGCGTTCTTCTGCCGGTTCTCCACGAAGGCCCGGTCGACGAGGATGCCCTCGACCACGCCGAGTTCGGAGGGGCCGGGGGTGCCGAGGGTGAAGCCGATCGCCCGGCAGCCCTCCTCGACGTCGGCCTCGCGGACCAGGTCCTCGGTCGCCGCGTCGGCCGTGTTGTAGACGCAGGCGACCCGGTTGCCCTCGTAGATCCGGCCCTTGTCGGCGGCGTACGCCTCCATGGAGCCGTGCCAGTCGAGGTGGTCGGGCGCCAGGTTGAGCACGGCGGCCGAGTGGGCGCGGACCGAGGGCGCCCAGTGGAGCTGGTAGCTGGAGAGTTCGACGGCGAGCACGTCGTACTCCTCCGCGCCGAGGACGGCGTCGAGGAGCGAGACGCCGATGTTGCCGACGGCGGCGGTCCGCAGGCCGGCCGCCTCCAGGATGGAGGCGAGCATCCGCACGGTCGTGGTCTTGCCGTTGGTGCCGGTGACCGCGAGCCAGGGGGCGGCTCCGGGGCCCCGGAGCCGCCAGGCCAGTTCGACGTCGCCCCAGATCTCGACGCCCGCCTCGGCGGCGGCCGTGAAGAGCGGCTTGTCGGGGCGCCAGCCGGGAGCGGTGACGATCAGCTCGGTGCCGGACGGCAGGGAGTCGCCGTCGCCGAGCCGGACGGCGATCCCCTCCGCCTCCAGGGCGGCGGCCTGGGCCCGGGAGCGCTCGTCGTCGCCGTCGTTGACCACGGTCACCCGCGCGCCGAGTCCGCGCAGGGCGCGGGCGGCCGGGACGCCGGAGACGCCGAGTCCCGCGACGGTGACGTTCTTGCCGTTCCAGTCGAGCCGTTCCGTCACTTCGCCGACGCCCATCCCGCGTAGAAGAGGCCCAGGCCCACGATCACGCACATGCCCTGGATGATCCAGAACCGGACGACGACCAGGACCTCGGACCACCCCTTGAGTTCGAAGTGGTGCTGGAGGGGGGCCATCCGGAAGACGCGCTTGCCGGTCATCTTGAACGAGCCGACCTGGATGACCACGGACATCGTGATCAGCACGAACAGGCCGCCGAGCAGCGCCAGCAGGAGCTCCGTACGGGAGCAGATGGCGAGACCGGCGAGGGCGCCGCCGAGGGCGAGCGAGCCGGTGTCGCCCATGAAGATCTTGGCGGGCGAGGTGTTCCACCAGAGGAAGCCGAAACAGGCTCCCATGAGGGCGGAGGCCACGACCGCGAGGTCGAGCGGGTCACGGACCTCGAAGCAGGCGTTCGGGTTGGTGAGGGTCAGCGCGTTGGCGCAGGACTCCTGGAACTGCCAGAGGCCGATGAAGGTGTACGCGCCGAAGACCATCACCGAGGCGCCGGTGGCCAGGCCGTCCAGACCATCCGTCAGGTTCACGCCGTTGGACATGGCCAGGATCATGAAGAGCGCCCAGACCACGAAGAGCACCGGGCCGATGGTCCAGCCGAAGTCCGTGATGAAGGAGAGCTTCTCGGAGGCCGGGGTGAGGCCGCGCGAGTCGGAGAACTGGAGCGCGAGCACCGCGAAGGCGATGCCCACGATCAGCTGGCCGGCCATCTTCGCCTTGGCCCGCAGGCCGAGCGACCGCTGCTTGACGATCTTGATGTAGTCGTCGAGGAAGCCGACCAGGCCCATGCCGGTCATCAGGAAGAGGACCAGCACGCCGGAGTAGGAGAGCGGTTCGCCGGTGATGACCTTGGCCAGGGCGTACGCGATGAGCGTGGCCAGGATGAAGGAGATGCCGCCCATGGTGGGCGTGCCCTTCTTCCCGGCGTGGCCGCGGGGGCCGTCGTCGCGGATGAACTGCCCGTACCCCTTGCGCGCGAGGAGCTTGATGAGCAGCGGGGTGCCGATCAGGGTCAGGAAGAGCCCGATGGCCCCCGCGAAGAGGATCTGCCTCATCGGCCGGTGACCTCGCCCTCGGTGTCGAGGAGGGCCGTGGCGACCTGTTCGAGACCGACCGACCTGGACGCCTTCACAAGGACGACGTCTCCCGGGCGCAGCTCACTGCGCAACAGGTCGACCGCCGCCTGCGCGTCGGACACGTGCACCGACTCCTCACCCCACGAACCCTCGTTATATGCGCCCAGTTGCAGCCAGGACGCTTCCCTGTCCCCGACCGCCACGAGCTTGCTGACGTTGAGCCGGACGGCGAGCCGTCCGACCGCGTCGTGCTCGGCGAGCGACGCGTCACCGAGTTCGGCCATCTTGCCGAGCACCGCCCACGTGCGGCCCCCGCGGGCCTGTGCGGCCCTGCCCATGGCCGCGAGCGCGCGCAGGGCGGCTCGCATGGACTCGGGATTCGCGTTGTAGGCGTCGTTGACGATCGTCACGCCGTCCGGACGCTCGGTGACCTCCATGCGCCAGCGCGACAGGGAGCCGGCCTCGGAGAGCGCGGTGGCGATCTCCTCGACAGGCATGCCCAGCTCGTGCGCGACGGCGGCTGCGGCGAGCGCGTTCGACACGTGGTGCTCACCGTACAGGCGCAAGGTCACGTCGCTGCACCCGGTGGGTGTGTGAAGCCGGAAAGAGGGCGTCCCGGCCTCCGTGAGGTGGACGTTCTCGGCACGTACGGCCGCTTCGTCCGCTTCGCCGAAGAGGACCACCCGGGCCTTGGTGCGGTCCGCCATGGCGCGGACGAGGGGGTCGTCGGCGTTGAGGACCGCCACTCCCCCCTCGGCCTCGGTGGGCAGCGCCTCGACCAGTTCGCCCTTGGCCACGGCGATCTGCTCCCGGCCGCCGAACTCTCCGATGTGGGCGGAGCCCACGTTGAGGACGAGGCCGATGCGGGGCGGGGTGAGGCCGGTGAGGTAGCGGATGTGGCCGATGCCGCGGGCGCCCATCTCCAGGACCAGGTGCCGGGTCTCGTCGGTCGCGCGGAGCGCCGTGAGCGGCAGGCCGATCTCGTTGTTGAGCGAGCCGGGCGTCCACACGGTGGGGGCGTGCCGGCCGAGGACCTGGGCGATCAGGTCCTTGGTGGAGGTCTTGCCCGCCGAGCCGGTGAGGGCGACGACATCGGTGCCGAGCCGTTCGACGACGGCTCGGGCGAGGGCCCCGAGGGCGGTCTGGACGTCGTCCACGACGATCGCGGGCACGCCGACGGGGCGGGTGGCGAGTACGGCCGTCGCACCCGCCTCGACGGCGCGTTCCGCGTAGTCGTGGCCGTCGACGCGCTCACCGGCGAAGGCCGCGAAGAGGCTGCCGGCCCGCACCTCGCGGGAGTCGATGACGACGGGCCCGGTGATCCGGGCGTCAGCGTCCGGTATGTCGTGCGTCTGCCCGCCGACGATTCCGGCGATCTCGGCGAGGGAGAGGGCGATCACTGCTTCATCCCTGACTGTTCTGGTGAGTGGCTTCGGCGCTGTTGTCCGACGGGACGGCCGGAGCGGTCGGGGCGTTCCGTTCGAGGATCGCGGCGCGCAGGACCTCGCGGTCGTCGAAGGGGCGGACGGTTCCGGCGGTCTCCTGGCCCTGTTCGTGGCCCTTGCCCGCGACCAGGACGGTGTCGCCCGGCCGGGCGCGGGCGACGGCGGCAGCGATCGCGGCGGCGCGGTCGGCGAGGACGAGCACCTCGCCGCGCTCGCCGGCGGGCACCTCCGCGGCGCCCGCGAGCATGGCGGTGAGGATGGCGAGGGGGTCCTCGGAGCGGGGGTTGTCCGAGGTGAGGACGGCGGTGTCGGCGAGCCGGGCCGCGGCGGCGCCCATCGGGCCGCGCTTGGTGGTGTCGCGGTCGCCGCCGCAGCCGATGACCACGTGCAGCCGGCCCTCGGTGACCTCGCGCAGGGAGCGCAGGACCGATTCGACGGCGTCCGTCTTGTGCGCGTAGTCGACGACCGCGAGGTACGGCTGGCCGGCGTCCACGCGCTCCAGGCGGCCCGGTACGCCGGGGACGGCGGCGACGCCCTCGGCGGCGGCCTTCGGGTCGAGGCCGGCGACGGCGAGGGTCGCGATCGCGGCGAGGGTGTTGGCGACGTTGAACGGGCCGGGCAGCGGGGCGGTGGCGGGAATCCGCTCGCCCCCGGGGCCGACGGCGGTGAACGTCGAGTCGTGGGAGCCCAGGACGAGGCCCTCGGCGCGCCAGTCGGCGTCGGCGCGGCCCTCGGCGGAGAAGGTGACGACCGGGACGCCGGCCTCCCCGGCGAGCCTGCGGCCGTACGCGTCGTCCAGGTTGACCACGGCCAGGCGGCTGCGGGCGGGCGTGAAGAGCCCGGCCTTGGCCCGGTAGTAGTCCTCCATGTCGGAGTGGAACTCCATGTGCTCCGGGCTGAGGTTGTTGAAGACGGCGACGTCGAAGACGCAGCCGTCGACCCGGCCGAGCACGAGGGCGTGGCTGGAGACCTCCATGGCGACGGCCTCCACGTCCCGCTCGCGCATGACGGCGAAGAGGGCCTGGAGGTCGGTGGCCTCGGGGGTGGTGCGCTCGGACTTGACGCGCTCGTCGCCGATCCGCATCTCGACGGTGCCGACGAGTCCGGTCCGCCGTCCGGCGCCGCGCAGTCCCCCCTCCACCAGGTAGGCGGTGGTGGTCTTGCCGGAGGTGCCGGTGATGCCGATCTTCAGGAGGCCGGCGCCGGGCCGTCCGTAGATCTCGGCGGCGAGTTCGCCCATCCGGCCGCGCGGGTCCTCGACGACCAGGACCGGCAGGCCGGTCGCGGCGGCGCGGTCGGCGCCCGCCGGGTCGGTGAGGATCGCGGCGGCGCCGAGTCCGGCGGCCTGGGCGACGAAGTCGGCGCCGTGGGCGCGGGCGCCGGGCAGGGCCGCGTACACGTCCCCGGGGCGCACCGCCCGGGAGTCGTGCGTGATGCCCGTGACCTCGGCGGTCCCGGTGACGTCGGTCCCGAGCTGCGCGGCCAGGTCGCCCAGGGGCGTCGGGCGGACCCGTTCCGGCCGTGGCGGGGTGGTTCGGTACTGATCAGCGTGTGGCACGGCGGTGAGCGTACCGGGCGCACCCTGTGGGGGGCCAAAAGAGCCGGGGGTCTCGCCGGAGTTCGATTTCCGGTTCCCGGAATGGGGGGTGATCGTTGTCACTGGTGCTCCCGGAGTGTCACGGGGTGGGGTCGAAGGTGACCGGCAGTCGGGCGGGGGCGTCGCCGGTGGGGGCGACGTGGAGGGTCTTGAGGGAGAACTCCATGACCTTCTTGTAGACGGGTCCGCAGATCTGGCCGCCGAAGTGGCTGCCCCGGGTGGGGTTCTGGACGGCGCAGTAGACGGTGATCCGCGGTTTGTCGGCGGGGGCGAAGCCGGCGAAGGAGGCGGTGTAGCCCTTGTACCGGCCGAGTTCGGGATCGACCCGGTTGGCGGTGCCGGTCTTGCCCGCGACGCGGTATCCGGGGATGGCGGCCTTGGTGCCGGTGCCCTCCCGGTCCTCGACGACGGACTCCAGCATGGTGGCGAGGGTCCTGGCGGTCTTCTCGCTGACGACCCGTGACCGCTCGGGCTCGGGCGCCCGGGCGAAGCGTCCGTCGGGTCCCCTGGTGCCGCGGACGAGCGTCGGGGCGATCCGCATCCCTCCGTTGGCGATGGTGGAGTACACGGAGGCGGCCTGGACGGCGTTGACGGAGAGTCCCTGGCCGAAGGGGATCGTGTACTGCTGCGAGGTCGACCAGTCCTGGGGCTTGGCGAGGATGCCGGAGGTCTCCCCCGGATAGCCGAGGCCGGTGGGGCTGCCGATGCCGAACCTGCGCAGGTAGGAGTGGAGGACCTTGTTGGACTCGGCCTGGGTGGGGCCGAGCCGGCCGGTGGCGAGGATGGTGCCGATGTTGCTGGACTTGGCGAGGACGCCGTTGAGGGTCAGGTACCAGGTCTCGTGGTCGACGTCGTCCTTGAAGAGCCGGTCGCCGCGGTGGAGCCGGTTGGGGACGGTGACGTGGGTGTCGGGGGCGGCCTTGCCCTCCTCCAGGACGGCGGCCATGGACATGACCTTGCTGGTGGAGCCGGGCTCGTAGGCGTCCTGGAGGGCGGCGTTGCCCATGGCGGCGGAGTTGGCGGCGGAGAGGTCGTTGGGGTCGAAGCCGGGGGCGTTGGCCATGGCGAGGATCTCGCCGGTCGCGGTGTCCTGCACGACGACGTAGCCGCGGTCGGCCGCGGACTTCTCCACCTGTTCGGTGATGGCCCGCTGGGCGGCCCACTGGATGTCCCGGTCGATGGTCAGCTCGATGTCGGAGCCGGGGACGGCGGGGGTGCCCCGGGAGCCCGCGGTGGGCACCTGGCGACCGCCGGACTGGGTGAAGCGGATGATGCCGTCCTTGCCGGCCAGCTCCGGGTCGAGCATGGACTCCACGCCGCCGGCGCCCCGGCCCTCGGCGTTGACGTATCCCAGTATCCCGGCGGCGAGTCCGCCGTTCGGGTAGACGCGCTTGCTGCTGGGCTCGCTGAGGACGCCGCCGAGGAGGTTGACCCCCTTGCCGCCCGCGGAGGTCTGGGCCTTCTGGCCGTAGAACCTCTTGAGGTCCTTGATCTGGTTCCACACCTGCGGGGTCTGCTTGCGGGCGAGCAGGGTGTAGCGGGACTTGGGGGTGCGGAGCTTCTTCGCCAGTTCGGCGGGCCGCTTGCCGAGGATCGGGGCGAGGAGGGCGGCCGCCCGCTCGGGGGCGTCCGCGGTTCCGCTCTCCTCGGGGGTGAAGAGCTTGGGGTCGGCGGTGATGTCGTACGCGTCGACGCTGGCGGCGAGGGCGATGCCGTTGCGGTCGGTGATCTCGCCCCGTTCGGCGGAGAGCGTGTACTCCTGGAAGCGGTACTTGTCGGCCTTGGCGGCGTACGCGCCGGCGTCGACGGCCTGGACCTGGAGCAGCCGGACGACGAAGACCAGCATGACGAGGGTCAGGCCCAGGGAGACCAGGCGCAGCCGGGGCCGGGGGTTGCCGAGCCGGATGGTGCGGGGCCGCCGGGCCGGGGGGCGGGGCGCGGTCCGGCCGGCGGCCGGGCGCGGCGCGGGGCGGGGGGCCCGGGGCCCGCCGGAGGCCGCGGCGGGCCGTGGCCGGGCGGGCCGGGCGGGGCCGGGGACACGGCGGCGCGGGGGCTCCTTGGGGGGCACTGCTCGGTCACCTGCCGGAGGTCGTCGGAGCGGTTGCGGTCGCGGTCGTCGTCGGGGCGGCGGGGGACCCCGCGGTGGGCGGGACCGTCGGGGCGGAGGTCGGCGCGGGGGCGGCGGAGGGCCTGCCGAGCACCTTGCCGTCCGGGCCGAGGAAGGCGGGGCTGCCGCCCGGGACCATGCCGAGTTCGCGGGCGCGCCGTTCCAGGGCGTCGGGGGCCGCGTAGTCGTCCACGGCCCGCTGGAGGGCCTGTTCCTCGTCGGTCAGTTCGGTGGTCTCGTTCTTCAGCTCGTTCAGCCGGAAGGAGCCCTGGTTGAGCGCCGAGTTCAGCAGGAGGAGGCTGATCAGGCCGCCGCCGAGCAGCACCACGACGAGCAGGACGAAGGGGGTGCGGGCGGGCGTGCCGGGCTCCGACGGCATGAGCCGTCCGAGCCGTTCGGCCCGCCCCTTGAGCGGCCCCTTCGCCGGGCTCACGGGACGTCTTTCCGGATGCGCTCGGCGCCCCGCAGCCGGGCCGGGGCGGCGCGCCGGTTCTCGGCGACCTCCTCCTCGGTGGGCAGTTCGGCGCCGCGGGTGAGCAGCTTCAGGCGGGGCTGGTACTTCTCGGGGACGACCGGCAGGCCGGGCGGGGCGGTGGTCGCCGCACCGGCCGCGAAGACCTGCTTGACGATGCGGTCCTCCAGCGACTGGTACGAGAGGACGGCGATCCGGCCGCCGAGGGCGAGGGCCTTCACGGCCGCCGGGATCGCCCGCTCGACGCTCTCCAGTTCGTGGTTGACCTCGATGCGCAGGGCCTGGAAGGTGCGCTTGGCCGGGTTGCCGCCGGTGCGCTTGGCGGCCTGGGGCAGGGCGTCGCGGATGAGTTCGACCAGCCGGGCGCTGGTGGTGAACGGTTCCCGCTCGCGCTCGCGCACGATCGCGGAGACGATCCGCTTGGCCTGCTTCTCCTCGCCGTACGCGCGCAGGATGCGGACCAGCTCGCCGGGCGGGTAGGTGTTGAGGACCTCGGCCGCGCCGATGCCGGTCGACTGGTCCATGCGCATGTCGAGCGGGGCGTCCTGGGCGTAGGCGAAGCCCCGGTCGGCCTCGTCGAGCTGCATGGAGGAGACGCCCAGGTCGAACAGGACGCCGTCCGCCTCGGCGATGCCGAGCCGGTCGAGGACCTCGGGCAGTTCGTCGTACACCGCGTGGACGAGGGTGGCGCGGTCCCCGTGGGGGGCGAGCCGTTCGCCGGAGAGCCGCAGGGCCTCCTTGTCCCGGTCGAGGGCGACGAGCCGCACCTCGGGGAACCGTTCCAGGAGGGCCTCGCTGTGGCCGCCGAGCCCCAGGGTGCAGTCGACGACGACCGCGCCGGGGCGCTCCAGGGCGGGGGCCAACATGTCCAGGCACCGCTGGAGCATCACCGGGACGTGTCGGTCGTTGCTCAACGCACCTTCTCGGGTCGGGCACGGGGGCACGTACCGCCGGGTCCCCACCCGCTCGCCGCCGGGGCGCCCCGGCTGAAGGGGAGGGTCGCCCGGCGCCGGAAGGGCGCGTCGGCCGACCGGCGAGCGGGAGGAGGCCGAGCCGTAGGTACCGCCGCACACACGGGGGAGAAACAGCGGAAACCGCTCGTCTTCTCCGTGAACTTCGCGTCACTTTAGTCCACCGGACCCGCCGGTCAATCAACCGGCTGGCGCGTCGCACGGCTCCGGTGCGCCGGAGGGACATTCCGGACGGGTCACCCGTTCGGGACGTGCCCCTCACCCTTGTGGATTACCTCACAACAAGGTTCATTGACGTTCTTTGTCCCTTCTCACGACGGGCCCCGGCGACCCGTGGCCGATAACGTCTGAACCATGTCGACCTCCGCACACCACTCCGCCGACGCCGTACGGACCGGCTCCACGGTCACCGACCGTCTCGTCGAGGCGAACGAACGCTACGCCGCCGACTTCACCGATCCCGGAATGGACGCGCGCCCCGTGCTGGGCGTCGCCGTCGTCGCCTGCATGGACGCCCGTCTCGACCTGCACGCGGCCCTCGGCCTCGAACTCGGCGACTGCCACACCATCCGCAACGCGGGCGGCGTGGTCACCGACGACGTGATCCGCTCGCTCACCATCAGCCAGCGCGCCCTGAAGACGCGCAGCGTGGTCCTGATCCACCACACCAACTGCGGTCTGGAGTCCCTCACCGAGGAGTTCCGGCACGAGCTGGAGATGGAGGTCGGCCAGCGGCCGGCCTGGGCGGTCGAGGCGTTCCGCGACGTGGACCAGGACGTCCGGCAGTCGATGCAGCGGGTGCGGACCTCCCCCTTCCTGCTGCACACCGACGACGTGCGGGGCTTCGTCTTCGACGTGACGACGGGCCTGCTGCGCGAGATCGACCCGTCGGACGGCTCCCCCTCCGACCAGGTTTAACGGTCGAAACCCCGGCATATCCTCCGCACTTGCCGGCAGCCGAGTGACACGACCCGGCCGGGCCCATGAGAATGCCCGGGTGGACACCCCCCGAAGATCCCGCCGGGGGCAGGTGTCCGTGTGTTCCGGAAGGCCGAGGAGGGCCGGGTGACGACCTATGACGATCGAGCGAGCCTCACTGATCTGACCACCACCGTGGAGCGAATCCGCGGGTCGGTGGAGAGCGTGATCGAGGGCAAGCCCGAGGTCGTACGGCTTTCGCTGACCGTGCTGCTCGCCGAGGGGCACCTCCTCATCGAGGATGTCCCCGGCGTCGGCAAGACCATGCTGGCCAAGACGCTGGCCCGGTCCATCGACTGCTCGGTGCGCCGCATCCAGTTCACCCCCGACCTGCTGCCCTCGGACGTCACGGGCGTGTCGGTCTTCGACCAGCAGCGGCGGGAGTTCGAGTTCAAGCCCGGCGCGATCTTCGCCCAGATCGTGATCGGCGACGAGATCAACCGCGCCTCGCCGAAGACCCAGTCCGCGCTCCTGGAGTCCATGGAGGAGCGGCAGGTCACCATCGACGGCCGGACGTACGAGCTGCCCAGCCCGTTCATGGTCGTCGCCACCCAGAACCCGGTCGAGATGGAGGGCACCTACCCGCTGCCCGAAGCCCAGCGCGACCGCTTCATGGCCCGGGTCTCCATCGGCTACCCGAGCGCCGAGGCCGAGTTCCGGATGCTCGACGCGCACGGTTCGGTCTCCCCGCTGGACGGGCTCCGGCCGGTGGCCCACGCCCACGACGTGCTCAAGCTGATCGAGGCGGTGCGCGCGGTGCACGTCGCCGACGCCGTGCGCCGGTACGCGGTCGATCTCGTCGCCGCCACCCGCGCCCATCCCGACCTGCGGCTCGGCGCCTCCCCCCGGGCCACCCTCCACCTGCTGCGGGCCGCCCGTGCCTCCGCCGCGCTCGACGGACGCGAGTACGTCCTGCCGGACGACCTCCAGGCCCTCGCCGCGCCCGTCCTCGCCCACCGGCTGCTGCCGACGGCGCAGGCCCGGCTGAACCGCCGCACCGCCGAGCAGGTCGTCCACGACATCCTCCAGAGCACCCCCGTCCCGGCCTCGGCCCCGTCCGCCGTCCCGCTCCACGGCGGGCAGCGGCCCGGCGCCCGGCAGCCGTGATGACGGACACCGCCGTGCCGGACGGGCGGCGGGGCGAGGACGACCGGGGCGGGCTGCGGGCCACCCTGGGCGGCCTCACCACCCGGGGCCGCTCCTTCCTCGCCGCCGGGGTGGCCGCCGCCGTCTGCGCGTACGTCCTCGGCCAGGCCGACCTGCTGCGCGTCGGACTGCTGCTCGCCGTCCTGCCGCTGCTCTGCGTCCTGGTGCTGCACCGGACCCGGTACCGGGTCGCGACCTCGCGCCGGCTCACGCCCCGGCGCGTGGAGACGGGCACCGAGGCCCGGGTCGGGCTGCTGATGGAGAACGTCTCCGGGCTCCCCACCGGTCTGCTCATGCTCCAGGACCACGTGCCCTACACACTGGGCTCCCGTCCCCGCTTCGTCCTCGACCGGGTCGAGGCCGGCGGGCGGCGCGAGGTGTCCTACCGGGTCCGCTCCGACCTGCGCGGCCGCTTCCCGCTCGGGCCGCTCCAGATGCGGCTGGCCGACCCGTTCGGGCTGTGCGAGCTGACCCGCTCCTTCAGCTCGTACGACACCCTCACCGTCGTGCCCAGGACCGAGGCCCTGCCGCCGGTCGGGCTCCTCGGCGCGGCCGGCGGGTACGGCGACGGACAGCAGCGCTCGCTCGCCCTCGCGGGCGACGACGACATCATCCCCCGCGCCTACCGGCACGGCGACGACCTGCGCCGGGTGCACTGGCGCTCCACCGCCCGCTACGGCGAGCTGATGGTCCGCCGCGAGGAGCAGCCGCAGCGTGCCCGCTGCACCGTCCTCCTCGACACCCGCGAGGTCGCCCACCAGGGCGCGGGACCCGACTCCGCATTCGAATGGGCGGTCTCCGGCGCCGCCTCCGCGCTCGTCCACATGCTGGAGCGCGGCTACGCGGTCCGGCTGCTCACGGACACCGGCAGCGCGGTCCCCGGGGAAGGCTCCGAGGGCTTCGGCGGCCCGATGCAGGACCCGGCGGACTCGGCCGGGCTGATGATGGACACCCTCGCCGTGATCGGCCACTCCGAGGGCGCCGGCCTCTCGCGCGCCTCCGACGTGCTGCGGGCGGGTGGCGACGGGCTGCTCGTCGCCTTCCTCGGCGACCTGGACGAGGAGCAGGCCGCCCTGGTCGGCCGGATGCGCGGGCGCACCGGCGCGGCCGTCGCCTTCCTCCTGGACTCCGGCGCCTGGCTCACCGGCGGTTCCGTCTCCGGGGCGGTCGGGGACCGGGTGCGGCAGCTCCGCGAGGCGGGCTGGACGGCGCTGGCCGTGCCGCCCGGCGCACGGCTCGCCGATCTGTGGCAGCAGGCGGCCGGGGACGGCGCGGAAACCGCAGCCGACACCCCTTACGGAGGATGGTCATGAGCGGGCCCGCACGGCTGGCGCTGGCCTCGTGGGCCGCCACCCTGATGGCGGCCGGGGCCCTGCTCCCGCTGGTCAGACCGGCGACCTGGATCTTCACGGCGGCCTTCGTACTCGCCCTGGTGGGCGGAGCGGGCGCGCCGGCCCGGCGGATGCCGTCGGCCCGGTGGCCGGTCCTGGCGGTCCAGACCGCCGTCGCGCTGCTCGCGCTGACCGTGATCTTCGCGCGCGAGCGGGCGGTGCTGGGGCTGTTCCCCGGGCCGGCGGCGCTCGCACACGCCGCCGACCTGTTCCGGGCGGGCGCCGAGGACGTCGGTCAGTACGCCGTTCCCGCGCCGGACACCGAGGGCATCCGGCTGATGCTGGTCGGCGGGGTGGTGGTGATCGGGCTCCTGGTGGACGCCCTCGCCGTCACCTTCCGCAGGGCGGCGCCGGCCGGTCTGCCGCTGCTCGCCCTGTACTCGGTGGCGGCCGGCCTCTCCGGCGGCGGCGCGGGGTGGCTCTGGTTCCTCCTCGCGGCCACCGGCTATCTGCTGCTCCTCCTCTCGGAGGGCCGCGACCGGCTCTCCCGGTGGGGGCGGGTCTTCGGCGGTGCCCGGCGTTCCGGCCGGCCCGGCTCCCCCGTCGGCGACGGCCCGTCCTTCGCCCCGACCCGGACCGGCCGCCGCATCGGGGCCGCGGCCATGGGCGTCGCGCTGGTGGTGCCGTTCGTGCTGCCCGGCCTGGACGGCGGCCTCCTCGGCGGTACCGGTGGGGGCGAGGGGACCGGGGGCACCGGCAAGGGCGGCACGATCTCCGCCGTCAATCCGCTGGTCTCCCTCCAGGACGACCTGCGCCAGCAGGAGGACCGGGAGGTCCTGCGCTACCGGACCAACGCCCCCGACAACAGCGGCATGTACCTGCGGCTCGTCGCGCTCGACCGGTTCGACGGCGTCTCGTGGAAGTCCTCGGTCCGCCCGATCGGGGACGTGCCCGAGCGGCTGCCGTGGCCGGAGGGGCTCGCGCAGGGCGTCCGGGTCACCGAGGTGACCACCAACCTCGTCGCCTCCGACGCGTACGAGCAGAAGTGGCTGCCGATGCCGTACCCGGCCGCCCGGGTGGACATCGACGGACGCTGGCGCTACGAACCGGCCGGCCGGATGCTGGTCGGCGACGACGGGCAGACCACCCGGGGCGCCCGCTACCAGGTCACCAGCCTGGAGACGGAGCCGACGGCGGAGCAGCTCGCCGCCGCACCGGCCGCCCCGGAGAAGCTGCGCCACGAGTACACCAGGGTGCCCGCGTCGCTGCCGCCCGACGTGCGGAAGACGGCCCTGGCCGTCACCGCGGGCGCGCGCAACGACTACGAGCGGGCCGTACGGCTCCAGGACTGGTTCGCCCGGGACGGCGGCTTCCGCTACGACGTCGACGTGGAGTCCGGCACCGGGGTGCAGGCGGTCTCCCGCTTCCTGAAGGACAAGGAGGGCTTCTGCGTCCACTTCTCCTTCTCGATGGCGGCGATGGCCCGGTCGCTCGGCATCCCGGCCCGGGTGGCCGTGGGCTTCATGCCGGGCACGACGCAGACCGACGGATCGGTGTCGGTCGGCATCCGGGACGCGCACGCGTGGCCCGAGCTGTACTTCGAGGGAGCGGGCTGGACGCGGTTCGAACCGACCCCGTCGCGGGGCTCCACCCCGTCGTACGCCCGGGAGGCCGCGCCGACGGGCGCCGCCACCGGGCCCGCGCAGCCGGGACCGAGCGCGTCCGAGGCGCCGTCGGCCGCGCCGAGCGCGTCGGAGAGCTGCACGCCGCAGATGCGCCGGCTCGGCGACTGCGACCCGAAGGCGATGGCGGCCGAGGCGACCGCGGGCGGCTCCGGGCCGGACCCGCTGACGGTGGTGCTGCTGTCCCTGGCCGTGGTGGCGGTCCTCGTCCTGCCGCTCCTGCCGCTGTTCTGGCGGTCCCGGGTCCGTGCCCGGCGGCTCGGCTCCGCCGGGACGCGCGGTGCCGGGGAGACCGCGGCGCGGACGCTCGCGGTCTGGCGGGAGATCAACGACACCGCCTGGGACTACGGGATCGAGCCGGACGGCTCGCGGACGCCCCGGCGGACGGCGGAGCGGATCGTGCGTCTGGGCGGGCTGCGGGACGGGGCCGCGGAGGCGGTGCACCGGGTGGCGGGGGCGGTGGAGGAGGCGCTGTACGCGCCCCGGCCGCGGCCGGTCGCGGGCCTGGCCGAGGAGGCGGGCCGGGTCCGGGCGGGCTTCCACGCGGGTGCGAACCGCCGCACCCGTCTGCGCGCCCTCCTCGTCCCGCGCTCGGCGGCCCGGGTCCGCTGGGCGGCCTCGGCCCGCTGGTCGTCGACGGCGGCCGGCTGGTCGGACCGCCGCCGGGCGCTGACGTCCCGCCTGCGCCGGGCGCCGCAGGGGACGGGCTGAGGGACGGGCGCGGGACCGGGGCCCGGTCCCGCGCCCGTCCGGTCCTGCCCGGTCCGGTCCGGTCCTGCCCGGTCCAGTCCTGCCCGGTCCGGTCCGGTCCTGCCCGGTCCGGGACTCCCGGGCGGCGGGTTCCCGGGGCGTGGGCCAGGAGCCGGGGCCATGAGCAGGGGGCGTGATCCGGAGACCGTGGGAAGAAGGTCGTGCACCGGAGACCGAAGACCGTGAGCCGTGAGGAGCGTGGCCGCAGAACCTCGAACCCCGCGAGGCCGACGCGCTCGGGGTGCGCGGCCTCGCGGGGTTCGGGTGCGGAAGGAGCGGGGGCGCCGCTCAGGAGGCCGTCAGTGGCCGCCGCCCTGCTGTTCGTCGCGGCGGCGCTGCCACCGCTCTTCCATCCGGTTCATCATGGAGCGTCGCTGCCGGGTCCGGCGGCCGACGGCCGCCGTTCCAGCCCCGGCCTGCTGCTCGCCCGGCTTCGGCGCCCTGCGCCAGCCGGTGACCGCCAGGACCGCGCAGCCCAGCATGACGAGGAACCCCACCACGCTGATCCAGATCTGCTGTGCGACCATTCCGGCCATGAGGAGCGCGATACCCACCAGGAAGCCGGCGACTGCCTGGTAGACCCGTCGCCGGGTGTACGTACGCAGTCCGCTTCCCTCGAGCGCTGTCGCGAACTTGGGATCTTCGGCGTACAGCGCTCGCTCCATCTGCTCGAGCATGCGCTGCTCGTGCTCCGAGAGCGGCACGGAGTCCTCCTAGTCGTCGGTCGCGGGGGCGACCGGTATGCGGCCCTTTCAGAATAGGCAGGGAATCGCCCCCGTGAAACCCGCCCACCATGCCGAGTAGCCAATCGTGCAACCGATCCGGGCCGCCGTGCGGACCGGTCGCCGAGACGTTGATTCCCCGGCCCCCCGTCCGTCATGCCGGATGGCGTCCCTCGATCATACGGGGCCCGGGGCCGTGCCGGGCGGGCTGTGGCGTACTCCGTGGAGCACGCCGGTCCGGGCCGCCGGGCGGGTGGCCCCGGCTCAGCCCCGCTTCTCGCCGAGAACGTGCAACTGGGTGGCGACGGCGTGGAAGGCGGGCAGCTCGGCGGCGGCGGCCTCCAGCCTGAGCAGGGCCTCGGCGGCGTCCGGCTCGGTGTCCACCAGGACGCCGGGGACGAGGTCGGCGAAGACCCGGACGCCGTGCACGGCGCCGATGGCGAGACCGGCCCCGGTGGCCAGTCCGGCGAGCTGCTCGGCGGTGAAGCGCCGGGGCACGGGGTCGCCCGCGCCCCAGCGGCCCGCCGGGTCGGTGAGCGCGTGCCGGGCCTCGGTGAAGTGTCCGGCGAGGGCGCGGGCCAGGACCGCGCCGCCGACCCCGGCGGCGAGCAGGCTGAGGCTGCCGCCGGGGCGGAGCGCCGCGACCGCGTTCCGCACGCCCTCGGCGGGGTCGTCCACGTACTCCAGGACGCCGTGGCAGAGCACGGCGTCGTGCTCTTCGCGCCCGACCACGTCGAAGAGGCCGCGGGCGTCCCCCTGGACGCCGGTGACGAGGTCGGCGACGCCGGCCTCGGCGGCCCGGCGCTCCAGCGCGAAGAGGGCGTTGGGGCTGGGGTCCACGACGGTGACCCGGTGGCCGAGGCCGGCCACCGGCACCGCGAAGTTCCCGGAGCCGCCGCCCGTGTCGAGGACGTCGAGGACGTCCTTCCCGGTGGCCTCGACCCGGCGGTCCAGGGCGTCCTTGAGGACGTCCCAGACGACGGCGGTGCGCAGGGAGGCGCGCGACGGGCGTGAGGTCGCCTCTCGTCCGAAGGCGGGGGAAGGGTCCGGCACGGCTGTTGACTCCTCGGTGACGGGTACGGACCTCCCCACCCTATGGCCTCGGTCCCGCCTTTCGGATCACCCGTCCGTGCCGCCGTCCGCGGGGTCGCGGGGCCGCACCGGCCGGAGGGCGAGCAGGCGCTCGACCAGCCGCAGGAAGTGCGCGGCGTCCCGGAGGAGGTCCTCGGCCTCCCGCCGGGTGACGGCGCTCGTGATGCCCGCCTCGGCGCGGGCCCTGCGCGGTGCGCCGGCGGCGAAGTGGTCGCCCCACTCGGCCAGCTCGGGCGCCAGTTCGGCCAGGAGCTCCCAGGCGCTGCGTATCCGCTCCCGCCGGGGGGAGCCGCTCTCCGGCCTGCCCCGGGCGGCGAGCACGGCGGCGGCCGTGCGCAGGGCGGCGAGGTGGGCGGTGGCGTACCGCTCGTGGGGGCGGTCGAGCGCGGCGGCCTCGTCGAGCCCGGCGCGGGCCTTGGCGAGGAGGTCGAGGGCGGCGGGCGGGGCGGCGGTGCGGCGGGAGACGGGGTGGATGTCGGACGCGGGTCCGGAGTGCGCGGGGACGTGGTGGCGCCGGGGCGTGGCTGCTGCGGATGGACGTGCCATGACGAGCCTCCTGTCGTCGCGTGACGGCACTGCTGCCGTATGTGTTCATCGTGCCCACTGCCACTGACAATCACGCTGACCTGCTCTTTTGCGAAGGCTCTGGCTCAGGGGTAGCTTTTGCACTGACTGGTCAGTTCAAAAATGGGGAATGGGGGTGGGTCCGTGGACGCGGAAACCGGACGGCGGCCGCACGGCGCCGCCGTCGTCGCGGACGGCTTCGGAGTGAAGGGGCCCCGGGGCTGGGCCTTCCGGGAGGTCTCCTTCCGGGCGGAGCCGGGCGCGCTGGTGGCGATCGAGGGACCGTCGGGTTCGGGGCGCACCTGTCTGCTCCTCGCGCTCACCGGCCGGATGAAGGCCACGGAGGGGCGCGCCGAGGTCGGCGGCCTCCCCCTGCCCCGGAAGATGGCCGCGGTGCGCCGGATCAGCGCGCTGGGCCAGGTGTTCGGCGTCAACGAGCTGGACCCCGCCCTCACGGTCGCCGAGCACCTGCGCGAGCGGGCCCTGCTCCAGCGCCGCTTCGACGGTTCCGTACGGTCGCTCCTGCGCCGCCCCGGCACGCGGGCGGCGGAGGCCCGGACCCGGATCGCGGAGGCCGTCGCCGGCGCGGGGCTCGACCTCGACGCCCTGCCCAGGGGCGAGCGGACCGCCGTGCGGGACCTGGAGCGGCCGGCGGCGCTGCGGCTCTCCCTCGCCCTCGCCCTGATCGGCCGCCCCCGGCTGCTCGCCGTGGACGACATCGACCTGAAGCTCTCGGACGCCGACCGGGCCGGGACATGGGCGCTCCTGCGCTCCCTGGCCGCGTCCGGGACGACCGTCCTCGCCGTCTGCAGCGAGTCCCCCGCGGACACCCTGCGGGTCCGCACCCTCCCCGTACCGGAAGGGACACCGGAGAAGGAGGAGGAGAAGGAGGAGAAGGAGGAGGACGCGGCGGCGACGGCGGAGGAGCCGGAGGGGCCCGTGGAGGCGGCGGCCTCCCCCGGCACCTCCCCCGGCGCCGGGCCCGGGGACGCGAAGCCCGGAGCCGCCGCGTCCGGGGACACCGGAAGCGCCCGGCCGAAGACCACCGCGGCCGGAAGCGCCGCCGCCGGGAACCCCGCGGACGGGGAGACCGGAACCGACCGCACCGAGACGGACACCACCGCGTCCACGACCGAGGAGGGGGCGGCCGATGCGCTCGCCGAAACTGGCCGCGCTTGAGCTGAGGCGCTTCGGCAGGGGGAAGCTGCCGCGCGCCGCGCTCGTCGCGATCCTGCTGCTGCCCCTGCTCTACGGCGCCCTCTACCTGTACTCGTTCTGGGACCCGTACAGCAGGCTCGACAGGATCCCCGTGGCCCTGGTCAACGAGGACCGGGGGGCCACCGCCGACGGCCGGGCGGTCAACGCCGGCGACGAACTCACCAAGGGCCTCCTGGAGAGCAGGACCTTCGAGTGGCACCGGGTGAGCGACGCGGAGGCACGCCGGGGCGTCGAGGACGGGAAGTACTACCTGTCCCTGACGATGCCCCGCGACTTCAGCTCCCGCATCGCCTCCAGCTCCGGCGACTCCCCCGAGACCGGGGCCCTGCGGGTGCGGACGAACGACGCCAACAACTACATCGTCGGCCAGATCTCCCGGACCGTCTTCGCCGAGGTGCGCAGCGCGGCCTCGACCAAGTCCTCGCGCACCTTCCTCGACAAGATCTTCATCTCCTTCTCCGACATCCACGACGCCACCGAGAAGGCCGCCAAGGGCGCGGCCGACCTGAAGCAGGGCGTGGACAAGGCGAAGAAGGGCTCCGAGAGCCTGGAGAACGGCCTCACGAACGCGAAGACCGGCAGCGGCGACCTGGCCGCCGGCCTGAAGAAGCTCGACAAGGGCGCCAAGGACCTGGAGAGCGGCTCCCGCAAGGTCGCCGACGGCACCCAGGCCCTCGCCGACAAGGTGAACGGCACCGCCGACAAGGTCCGCCCCTACCTGGCGAACAACGGCAGGTCGATCCGCGACACCGCGCGGCTGGTCTCCGACTCGGCCACCGCCGTCCGCCACAACCTCGACGTCCTGGTCGAGCGGGCCCCGCTGGTCCGCACCGCCGCCCACAAGGCCGACACCGACATGACCGCGCTGCACCGCGAGGCGTGCGTGGAGAACCCGGCGCCGGACGCCCGGACGTGCGAGGTCCTGAAGAGGGCCGCGGTCACCGCCGACGACGTGGCCGCCGTCGCGGACGACGTGCACGAGCTGACCAAGGACAGCGGGGGCGACCTGAAGACCCTGGACGCGCGGCTCGTCACGCTCAAGAAGCAGGCCGACGAGCTGGCCGCCCGCGCGCCGCACCTGGACGAGGACGTCGAGAGCGCCGTCCGGAAGATCAACGAGCTCAACGCGGGTGCCAAGAAGGTCGCGGCGGGCGCGGACAAGCTGCACACCGGCATCACCGGGGCGAAGAGCGGTTCGGTGAAGCTCGACACCGGGATCGGCAAGCTCAGGAAGGGCGCGAGCGACCTGGACGGCGGTCTGTTCAAGCTGGCCGACGGCTCCGGGGAGCTGGCCGGCGGGCTGCGCGACGGCGTCGGCCGGATACCGGACTACGACCAGCAGGACCGCGAGCGGCGCACGGAGGTCATGGCCGACCCGGTGCGGCTCGCCTCCCAGTCGATGCACAAGGCGCCGAACTACGGCACCGGTTTCGCCCCGTACTTCATCCCGCTCTCCCTCTGGGTCGGCGCGATGGTCGCGTACATGATCATCCAGCCGTTGAACCGGCGCGCCCTCGCGGCGGGCGGCTCCGCCTGGCGGATCGCGTTCGCGGGCTGGCTGCCGGTGGCGGCGATCGGCGTCCTCCAGGTCGCGGCCCTGATGTCGGTGCTGCACTGGGGGCTCGGCCTCCAGATGGCGCGGGCCGCCGGAACGGTCGGCTTCCTCACCCTGGTCACCTGCTGCTTCACCGCGATCGTGCAGTGGCTGAACGCCCGTTTCGGCGCGGCGGGACGCATCCTGGTGCTCGCGCTCCTGATGCTCCAGCTCACCTCGGCGGGCGGCACGTACCCCGTACAGACCAGTCCGGCCTTCTTCAACGCCGTCCACTCCTTCCTGCCGATGACCTACGTGGTCGAGGCGCTGCGCCGGCTGATCACGGGCGGCGGGACCGAGCCCGTCTGGCAGGCGTGCGCGGTCCTGGTCGCCTTCACCGCGGGCGCGCTGGCCCTGACGGCCCTCTCGGCCCGCAAGCGCCAGGTCTGGACGCTGGACCGGCTCCATCCCGAACTGACCCTGTGAGGCGGGACCGGTGCCGTCCGTCACACCTGTGAGAATCGACCCCATGGACAGCAGCAGCACCCGACGCCGGGCCACGCGCGCGAAGCTCTACGAGGCGGCCGTCACCCTCATCGCGGAACAGGGCTTCTCCGCGACGACGGTGGACGAGATCGCCGAGCGGGCGGGCGTGGCCAAGGGCACGGTCTACTACAACTTCAAGAGCAAGACCGAGCTCTTCGAGGAGCTGCTGCGGCATGGCGTGTCGCTGCTCGCCGCCTCCCTGCGCACGGCGGCCGAGGAGACCGCCGCGCGCGGCGGGAGCCGGGTCGACGCGCTGGACGCGATGATCCGGGCGGGCCTGGTCTTCATCGACCGCTATCCGGCCTTCACCCAGCTGTACGTGGCCGAGCTCTGGCGCACCAACCGGGCCTGGAACTCCACGCTCCTGGTGGTCCGCCAGGAGGCGGTCGCGGTGGTCGAGGGCGTCCTGCGCGAGGGGATCGCGGCCGGGGAGCTGAACGAGGAGATCGACGTCCAGCTGACGGCGGCGGCGCTCGTGGGCATGGTCCTCGTGGCGGCGCTCGACTGGCAGGCGTTCCAGAGCGAGCGTTCGCTCGACGACGTCCACGCGGCGCTCTCCCGCCTCCTCCACGGCCGGGTGGGCGGCCGCTGACGCGGCTCGCGCGCGTGGGCCCGCCCGCCTGAGGCCCGCTCGCGCGGGTGGAGGCCACCCGCACGCGCGGAGCCCGCCCTCGGGACAGCCGTGCGCGTGAGGACGCGGAGAAGCCGGTGCGGAGAAGCTCGATCCCCCCGAGCCTCGCCGCACCGGCCTTTCACCCACCCCCGTACCGGCGAGGCGCGCGGTCCCGTTCCGCCGCCCCGTGCCGGCGGTCCGGGGCCGCGCCCCTTTCCGTGGACTCCACTCTCCCGTCCGGAGCGTGCCGGGCCCATCCGTGCGCCTACTCATCCCGGCGTCTAGGTACGGGTACTCAGTCCTGGTGCCGATCGCGGGCGTGTCCGCGCCGTTCCCGGCTCCTCCCCGCGCGGCCGGCGGCGCCGCGGGGGCCGGATAGGCTCGCCGGCATGGCACGGATTGTGGTGATCGGCGCGGGACTCGGCGCCATGGCGGCGGCGGCCCGGCTGGCGGTGGCGGGCCACCGGGTGACGGTGTACGAGCGGGGGGCGACGTACGGCGGCGCGGTGGGCCGGTTCGCGCGCGACGGCTTCGCCTTCGACACGGGTCCGGGACTGCTGCACCTGCCCGCCGTGTACCGGGACCTGTTCGTGAAGACGGGCAAGGAGCCCCTGGAGGAGTGCGTCGCGCTGACGCAGGTCGATCCGGCGGGCCGTCACGTCTTCGCCGACGGCACGCGCGTGGACCTGCCGAACGCCTCCCGGGCCGGCACGGTCGCCGCCCTGGACGCGGCGCTCGGCGCGGGCGCGGGCGAGCGCTGGGGCGACTTCCTGACGCGGGCCCGCGAGGCGTGGGACCGCACCCGCCGGCCCCTCCTGGAGGAGCCGCAGCCGGCCGATCCGGCGCCGCTCGCCCGCGAGCCCTACCCGGCCCCGAGGGCCGGCCTGCTGCGGCGCCCGACGACGACGCTGGCGCAGGTGGGGGCGCGGGAGCTGCGCGATCCCCGGCTCGCCGCCCTCCTCGACGCGTACGCGTGGTCGTACGGCTTCGACCCGGCGACGGTCCCGGCCTCGGCCGCCGTCCTGCCGTACATGGAGCAGACCTTCGGCAGCTGGTACGTGGCCGGGGGCCTGCGCGCGCTCGCCGACGCGGTGTACGAGCGGTGCCGGAAGCGGCGGGTGGAGTTCGTCTTCGACGCGCCGGTGGTGGACGTCCTGGAGGAGGACGGCCGGGCGGCCGGCGTGCGGCTGGCCGGGGGCGAGGAGGTGGCGGCCGACCACGTGGTCTCCGGGGCGCCGGTGCCCGCGCTCCACCGCGAGCACGTCGTCGCGTGGGAGCGGATCGACGGCGACGTGCCGCGCTTCCAGACCCTCGGCACCGGCCGGGTGACGGTCTGTCTGGCCCTGCGCGGGGCCCGGGAGGCGGACGCGGTCCACCGGACCGTCGTCCACGCGGAGGGCGGCCGGCCCCCGGTGACCGTGCTGCGGCCGGACGACCCGGCGCTGCGCCCGGACGCGGACCACGAGTCGGTGACGGTCACGGCGGCCGTGCGGACCGGGCCCGGCCAGGACTGGGAGTCCTTCGCCGGCCGGATGGTGGAGGCGGCCGGGCGGGCGGTGCCGGACCTGCGCGAACGGCTGCTGTGGCGGCACGTCCGCACCCCCGAGGACGTACGGCGGGACACCGGATCGGCCGAGGTGCCGGGCCCGGCGCTCGCCGGGGCCGGGGGCCGGCTGCTCCCGGCCGCCAACCGCACGCCGCTCCCCGGCCTCCACTTCGCCGGCGGCTGGTCGCACCCGGGCGGCGGGCTCGCCCACGCGGGCATGTCGGGCGCGCTGGTGGCGGGGCTGATCGTGGAGGGCACGGACTTCCGCGGCTCGCGGTGAGCCCCCGGAGGTCCCGTGCGCCTCAGTGGCGGTACTGCCGGTCGTCCGGGTGCGGCTCGTGGCCGTACGGGCCGGGGACCCGCGGCTCCGGCTCGGTGTCGCGCTGCTGCGGGACCCAGACCCCGCCGGGCGGGGTGTCGTAGGCGTACGAGGGCGCGGAGGGGTCGCCGTAGTACGAGGTGTACTGCTGGCCGTCCGTGCCCGGACCGATGTACGGGTCGGAGTAGGCGGCGTACTGCTGCTGTCCGGCGCCGCCGTAGTCGTACGCCTGCTGGGGGGCGGGCTGCTCGTACCCGGCCCCGTACCCGGGCTGGTACCCCGCCCCGTGCTCCGGCGCGTGTCCCTGCCCGTAGGGGTCGTGGAGCGGGTCGTATCCGGTGTCGGCGGCGTGGTGGCCGGCGTCGTGGACCCCGTACCGGCCGGTGTCGCCGGGCGCCGGCAGGGGCTCGTGGACCGCCGTGGTCCCGAGGGCCGTCTCCGGGTACGCCTCCGGTCCTCCGTGCCCGGCGCCTGCCGCGTCCCCGGCCTCCTCGGAGGCCCTCGCGCCTTCGGGGTCCTCGGCGCCGTACGCGAGCCCGGTGACCTCCAGGGTGGGACCGGACCGGTCCGGCGCGCCGGACCGGCGACGGCGGCTCGCCCCGGGGTTGCCGCCGATCGCCCAGCCCGTGGAGAAGCCGCGGCGGAACGAGAGCGTCACACAGGTCTGGCCGACGGCGAAGGCGACCGCGCCGGCGATGATCACCGGGACCGAGGGGGCCAGGACGCCGAGGACCACGCCGAGGAAGCCGCAGAAGGCGAGCAGGCGCCAGCGCAGCCGCGCCTTGTACTGGAGGAGCACCTCCCCCAGCAACCACAGCGCGACCACGCCGAACGCGATGTAGAGGACCGTCCACCCCATGCCCCGCCGCCCCTCTCCACGGTCACCGCCGCGGGTCGGGGCGGGTACGACCGGTCACGACTGCTGGTGCAGTCCGAGATTCTCGTAGATCTCGAGCGTCGCGGTGGAGTTGTTGAGCGTGATGAAGTGCAGTCCGGGGACTCCCTCGGACAACAGACGCGCGCAGAACTCCGTCGCGAACTCGATACCGATGGAGCGTACAGCGGCGGGATCGTCCTTGACGGCGTGGATGCGGTCTTTCACGCGCGCCGGGAAGGCGGCGTTGCTCAACTGGGGCAGCCGGCCGAGGGTCTTGACGTTCACGACGGGCATGACCTCGGGGATGATCGGGGTTTCGCAGCCCGTCTTCGCCACGCTGTCGCGCAGCCGCAGGTAGTTCTCCGGGTCGAAGAACATCTGGGTGATGGCGTAGTCGGCGCCCGCGCGGCACTTGTCCACGAAGTGCCGGACGTCGGTGTCCCAGTCGGTGGAGCGGGGGTGCATCTCCGGGAAGGCGGCGACGCCGACGCAGAAGTCTCCCGACTCCTTGATCAGCCGGACCAGGTCGGCGGCGTACCGGACCCCCTCCGGGTGCTCGACCCACTCGCCCAGCGGGTCGCCGGGCGGGTCGCCGCGGACGGCGAGCATGTTGCGGATGCCGGCGTCGGCGTACTGGCCGAGGACGTTGCGCAGTTCGGCGACGGAGTGGTCGACGGCGGTGAGGTGCGCGACGGGGGTGAGGGTGGTGTCGGAGGCGATCTTCTGGGTGGCCTTGACGGTGCCGCCCCGGGTGGAGCCGCCGGCGCCGTAGGTCACGGAGACGAAGCTGGGACCGACCGCCTCGACGCGGCGCATGGTGTTCCAGAGGGCCCGTTCGCCCTTCTCGGTCCGGGGCGCGTAGAACTCGAAGGAGTACGACGTGCCGCCGGAGGCGAGGATCTCGCGGACCGTGCGCGCGCGGTCCGAACGGACGGAAGCGGTACCAAGGGCCATACGGGCAGGTTAGACGGGGGGCGACGGGCCGCGTACCCGGCGTCCGCGTACTGGACAGCTTTTCGGACACGTGGCGGAGGCCCGGGACCGCTCCCGGAGACCGCCGGGGCGCTCCGGCCCCCGGTCCGGGCGCGTCCGGTTCCGACCGGTCCCGGGTGTCCCGCTCCTCCGGCCGGACCCGGGCCTTCCGTGCCCGGCCGGTCTCAGGCGTCCGCGCGCTCGCGGACCCGCTCGGCGAGGGCGGCGGTCGCGGCGGCCGGGTCGTCGGCCTCGGTGATCGCCCGGACGACGACGATCCGGCGGGCGCCGGCGTCCAGGACCTCGTCCAGATTCGACTCGTCGATGCCGCCGATCGCGAACCAGGGCCGGTCCTGGGCCAGGCCGGCCGCGTACCGCACGAGACCGAGCCCCGGAGCGTGCCGTCCGGGCTTGGTGGGGGTGGGCCAGCAGGGCCCGGTGCAGAAGTAGTCCACGCCCGGTTCGGCGGCCGCCGCGGCGACCTCGGCCTCGGCGTGGCAGGAACGGCCGATCAGGACCCCGTCGCCGAGGACGGCGCGGGCGGCGGGGACGGGCAGGTCGCCCTGGCCGAGGTGGAGGACGTCGGAGCCGGTGGCGTGGGCGACGTCGGCCCGGTCGTTCACGGCGAGGAGCACGCCGTGCCGGCGGGCGGCGTCGGCGAAAACGGCGAGGTGGTCCAGCTCCTCGGCGGCCTCCATGCCCTTGTCGCGCAGCTGCACGACGTCCACGCCGGAGGAGAGCACGGCGTCGAGGAAGTCCGGCAGGTCGCCCTGGCGTCTGCGGGCGTCGGTGCACAGGTAGAGCCGGGCGTCGGCGAGCCGCTCACGGAGCGTGGGCGTAGGCGCGGGCGCGGGCGCGGTCATGCGGGGGTCCCCCGTCGTTGTCGCCGGGGGGGGGGGGGGGGGGGGGGGGGGGGGGGGGGGGGCGCGCCCCCGGCCCCCCGGGGGGGGGGTGGGGGGGGGGGGGGGGCGGGGGGGGGGGGGGGGGGCCGGGGGCCCGCGGGCGGCCGGGGGGGGCGGTGGCGGGGGGGGCGGGGGGGGGCCGGGGACACGGCGGCGCGGGGGCTCCTTGGGGGGCACTGCTCGGTCACCTGCCGGAGGTCGTCGGAGCG